>DATARD010000407.1:0-68580 GCA_036264355.1 Thermoanaerobaculia bacterium | reverse complement strand
CGTGTTAGGCTTTAAAACCTTCGTGCCATCTGCCCCAAGGACGAAAGGGAAATCTACATACTTAAAGCACCGCGTGTGATCGCCGAAGATTACGTAAGGCAATCCATCTTGAATGACGCGCTCTGCGTCATTCGTATATCCGGCTACGTAGGCTTGGCCTTGATCCACGACAGGAAATCGTCCTGCAGACCGAATGTCCGCCGTGTTGATCTGATTGCTCCGGCCCACTCCATGAGCGATGAGGCAATCGGGAAGCGGGATGCTCGCCCAAGTCATAACTTAGATTCCCGCCTTCTGAAGTGCAGCTCGTAGTGCCGAGTTCGCCTCCGCCGCCTCATCTTCTAGAGCTTCCAACTCCTTTAGGATCTCCGCGATGGGCCGGTGCGTTTCGACGTCGGCCACGTGGATGTAGCGGGACGGAGAGACGTTATAGTCCTCCTTCGCCGCTTGCTCACGCGTGACGACTTTGGCGAACTTCTCCTCTTCCTTCCATGCGTTGAACGCTGTCGCGATCCTCTCGATCCCGCCAGGCGGGATGAAGTTCTTAGGATCCCCCTTTTCTACCACCTGACTTGCGTTGACTAAGAAGAGCTTATCTTGGCGGTCCTTGGGCTTGTCTCTGTTCAGGAACAGCAGGATGCCCGGTGCGCTGGTGTTATAGAAGAGATTTTCAGGCAAGTAGATCACGCCTTCGATCAGGTCCTGCTCGACGAACCACTGCCGGACAGCCTGCTCCTTATTTTTGTTGGCGTTGCCGCTGCCGCGGGAGGCTGCGCCGGTGTCGAGCACGATCGCGGCTCGGCCGTTGCTGTTCAGGGAGGCGAGCATATGTTGCGCCCAGCCCCAGTCAGCCGACTGCGCCCCTGGGAATCCGGTGCCCTGCCGAAAACGGCCGAGCTCGTCGGCGTCGTAATCCTCTTCTTTGAACCAGTTCTGGTTCCACATGGGATTTGACACGACGCGGTCGAACGTCTGCAGGCGGTTGCCGCCGCGGAACTTGGGGTACTTGAACGTGTCGCCGATTTCGATCGTCCCTTCCATGTCGTGGATGATCATGTTCATGCTCGCCATAGCCCAGGTGGTAGCGATGTACTCCTGCCCGTGCATCTTAAGCGGCGCATACTTCGGCCTGCTGCGCAGCTTCATCTTCTCGTCAAGCACGTGCTCGCAGGCGATGAGCAGACCGGCCGAACCGCAGCACGGGTCATAGACGCTCATGCCCGGTTCGGGGTCCATGATCCGGGCCATGATCCGGGCGACTTCCGGAGGTGTGAAGAACTCACCGGCGGACTGACCGCTCCCCTCGGCGAACTTGCGGATGAGGTACTCGTAGCTGCGGCCGATGATGTCGGCTTCGACGTCCTTCAGGCCCAGGTGCTTCTCGCTGATCTTCTCGATGAGGTTGGAGAGGCGGTCGTCGTCGATGTCGCGCTGACCGTGAGTCGTGGCGTTGAAGTCCATCCGGTCGATGATGCCTTCGAGCTTGGGGTTGGCCTTGGCGATTTCGTGCAGATAGGTCGTCAGGCTCTCGCCGATCTTGCCCGTGAGCGTGCGGATGACAGACCAGACGGCATCTTCCGGGTCCTGGGGCTTGAGCGGCAGGTAGAAGCGGACGAGCTTGTGGTCCATTTCGACCAGCTTGAACGCCTTGGCGCGGGAGCCGACCTCCACGGCGATGCGGTTCAGCTCGTCGTCGAAGACGTCGCAGAGCCGTTTGGTGAAGATGAGCGGGAGGATGAAGTCCTTGAACTTTGGCGCCTCCTGAGCCCCTCGGATGCTGCACGCGGCGTCCCAGATCCAGGATTCGAGTGACTTGTCTTTGGCGTTGGTCTTGGGCTTGGCTGAAGGGGCACGCGGCGATCTCTTTGCGGCGCGCTCCTGATGTTCGTCCGGAGCCAACGCTTCCTCACTCCGGGAGGCGGCACCGCCGTCCTGAGAGTCCGAGGGTGAGGAGTCTCGCCCCGTGAGCCGGGCGATGAGCACGGCCTTCTCGCGGCCGGAGTCGTCGAGGCCGATCTCGCGGCAGATCTCCTTGAGTCGGGCTCGCGGCAGATCCTCCAGAATGTCTTTGAGCCCGGCCTTCCGCGACGCCGCGAGGGCGCTGATCAGATCTTCGCGAACGCGGCGGTCTCCGACGGCCAGCTCGAAGCGGCTGACGGCGGCCAGCAGCTCATCTCGTTTCAGCTTCTCCAGAACCCCACGCTTCGCAGACATAGGCACAAAGGATACCTGACGCGGCAGTCAGGGCGGAGGGTTTCTGGACCGCCGCCGCCGAGAAATGGACGGTTCCCCCCGGCAAATGGACCGTCCGGTTGCTCTCCGGAAGCGCCCGTTTGCTCGGGGCGACCGTCCGTTTGGTCTCCGGAAGCGTCCGTTTGCTCGGGGCGACCGTCCGGTTGCTCTCCGGAAGCGCCCGTTTGCTCGGGGCGACCGTCCGATTGCTCTCCGGAAGCGTCCGTTTGCTCGGGGCGACCGTCCCTTTGCTCTCCGGAACCGCCCGTTTCACGAGGGGAACCGTCCATTTCGCGGCTTCAACCGACCATCTGTGCTTCGTAGCGTCTCATATCTCGGTTGCAACCGGCCGTTTTCTCTTCTGAGACGGTCGTGAATGGAGGGCTACCGCCGCGATCTTGAAGCAGGAGACCGCAACTCTGTGGACGGAAGCGTCTCACTCGTCGGAAGTGTCTCACTCGATCCGAGAGAGAGTCGGATCGAGCGTCCATTCCCTCCGCCGGCCCATGTGCTACATTGATCTCATGGCCTCTGAACCCCTCCACCGGATCTCCGTCGAAGAGTACTTGGCCGTGGAGAGACGCTCCGAAACGAAGAGCGAGTACCTGAACGGCGAGATCTTCTCGATGGCCGGCGCCAGCCGGTCCCACAACCGAATCGTCCTCAACCTGGGCATCAGCTTGGATGGCCAGCTCAAGAACCGGGGTTGTGAGATCTTCGTCAACGACATGCGCGTCTCGGTTCCCGCTGCGGACCTCATCACCTATCCGGACGTGGTTGTGTCTTGCGGCAATCCACAGTTCGCCGACGAGGGGGCCGACACGCTCCTCAATCCCACCTTGATCATCGAGGTTCTTTCTTCCAGCACGGAGAGCTACGATCGAGGTGGGAAGTTCGCGTACTACCGGACCCTCCCCTCTCTCGCCGAATACCTCCTTCTCGCGCAGGACCGGGTCTATGCCGAGCACTTCGTCAAACAACCGAACGGCGGCTGGCTGTTGACCGAGGCGAACGGCTTCGCGGATGTGCTGGACCTGCCCTCGGTCGGCTGCACCCTGGCGATGCGCGAGGTCTACGACCGGGTCCTCTTGCCGGATTCTCAGTAGCCACTGAGACCCAACTCCATGAAGTGCTAGGCCGCCGTCAAAGATCCGTGGCGTCGGCGGCAGTCAGCTTGTCGTTCAGCAGGTAGTCGTCGCTCAGGTATTTGAGGATCACCCGGCCGATCTCTGGATCGAAACGCTCCTTGACCGGCCGGACGACCACGCCTTCGCGGATGTGCTGGTCGGGCAGGGTGGTGTTGCCGCGGCTCAGCGCGGCGATCCGTTCGAGCGAGAAGGGGCCGCGGTCGAGGAGCGGCACCATGGGAACGCCGTGACGCTGGCAGAGAGTCGCGAAGTCGTCGTAGTCGAGATAGTGCTCTCCCACCAGGAGGTCGAAGGCGGCGAAGCCGAGGCCGTCGCGGCGGCCGTAGTGCAGGCTCTGGACGCGGCTGCCGTAGATCTCTCCGTAGAGGATCGCGACCGAATGGCTCTGCCGCAGCTCGTCGAGCAGGCTCTGCACCGGTTCCAGGGTGGAGGGGAACCAGTAGGTGTTGCTGCCGATCTCCTCGGGCGCCGGACGCTTGCGCTGCAATCCGTGCGAGCCGGCGAGGAGGGTGCCTTCGACCCAGCCGATGCGGGCGTTGGTGCCGTGGATCTTTTCGGTGACCACGACCTCTTCGCCGGGCGCCAGGATGCTGGGAAAGTGGCGCAGGTTCTCGATGTCGGTGTAGCGCTGGAAGAGCGGATGGTTGGCCTCGGAGTCGCCGGCCGAGAAGCGCACGGGCGGCCGGTACTTGCCGATTCCGTAGTGCTCGCGCACGTCGGTCCCCACCGGCCAGCTCGGATCGTCGGGCCGGATCACCAGACCGAAAGAGGGCTCGCCGCGCAGGCGCACCTGGCGGACGACGAGCTCGCGCTGGCCTTCGACGTTGGTGCGCTCGCTCAGGTAGCTCGCGACGCCGAGGCGCTCGGCCATCTCGCGCGGCAGGGTGCTGTCGGGCGGAATGAAGACCACCTTCTCGCCGGGCGCGAACTGCGGCGTGCCGTCCTCGTTCTTGCGGATCACCGCCTGCCAGCCCTTGAGGCGGGCGAGGCAGAGGCGGTCAGCGTTGGGGTGGGGGAGGACGGCTTCGATTTCGACGACGTTGGCGATCACCGATGACATGGGGTTCCCTCTCGGGACCACTGTATCCGAGCCCCTGGCGATTTCGCCAGCCCCTCAGTGGCCGCCCATCTCATCGATGGCAGCGGCAAAAGACCAGGGCGAGCCGCGGCCCGCCCTGGTCTGGATCTGGTTGGAACGCTGGAGCTACGGGAGATCGTTCACGATTTTGACCGGGAAGGTGTAGACACCTCCGGGCACGGTATGGTGTGTCCCCTCGCTGACGATCGTCTTGTCACTGGCGCGCAGGATGATGTCGAAAGTACAGCTCGTTTTTCGTGCCAGCCTCTGGTCGGCGGGAATCGGATTCCCGTCGGCATCGACAGGCGCTGGAGTGGCGGCGTCGATCCAGCTCAGGTCCAGGGTGGCGAGGACCTCGGTGGGCGGATCGCCGGCGCCGCCGGTCCAGACCGCACGGCCCGGCACCGGGACCGTCGATCTTCTGATCACCACTTCACCGCCGGCGCCCTGCTTGCGGAAGGTCACGCTGTAGCCGTCGAAGTTGTCGCTCGGTTGCGTCAGATCGGCTGGAATGATCAGCGGATCGGTCGCAAAGCCCCGGATATCCAGATTGCGGGCGACGCCGGCGCCGTCGTTGATCAGGATATCGGTGCAGGGCGGGAGATCACCGCCGCCACCGGCATAGCGCAACGACTTGATCCTGCCCCGCAGCTCCTCGTTGTCGAGCCAAGCCCGCTGGATGTCGTAATAGGTGTTGCCGGAGCTGTCCGTCACCCGCAGGAGGAAGGTGTATTTGCCGCTCCTCGAGCTGCTGTCCCAGGAGGTTTCCACGAGATCGGGGAGCGTGATCTCGCCGACGGGGATGGAATCGAAGTAGATCGTCTCCAGGCGGGTGAACCAGCTTGCGTTCGTCAGGTACGAGAGATCACCGACCAGACGGTTGTTGTTGAGACGGGCGTTGTAGACGGCGGGATCCGGATCGGTGTAGACCACGTTCGCCACCAAGATCCAATCGGGACCCGGCGCGACGGCCGAGCCGTTGGGCGGCTGCGCGAAGCCGAAGCCTGGAATGGCCCAAACGCTGTAGTCGGCGGTCCTTTCGCCGGAGCAGCCGTACGCGTCCGCGGCTCCCCGCACAGTGATGCTCCCTCCGACCGTGGCCAGCGCGGAGACGTCGTCATCCGCCACCCGCAGTGGCTCGTCGGGCACGCTCGTGTCGTGGACCCAGGCTCCCCCGATGAAGCGGATGTAGGCTTTGGCGGCGGGGACCTGGAAGGTGATCGAGCAGGTGTGCCGGCTGCTGTCGATGCCGATGACATGGAGCCGCACCTCGAACAGGGTCGAGCTCGCCAGGCCCACCCCCGCTCCCTGCGCCGCCTTCGCGAGATCGACAAAACCAAGCGTGCCGTTGTTGACCTGATGATTGCCGGTCGTGAGAGTGAGGTCGGGATTGCCGGCCGCGTCGGCATAGATCATGGCTCCCGGGATGACGGAGGTCCCATAGACCAGCTCGAGCTCGTAGCGGCTGAAGCCGAGGCCCGCGGCGGTTCCGGTGACCGGCTCCAGGGACCGCGGAGGCAACAGATCTGTGTGGCCCATGACGCAGCCGGCGGGAGCGGTCAGGTTGCAGGTGAGGAAAACGAAATGCTTCTGGCGCAGGATCAGACCGATGAGGAGAATGATCAGGATCAGGACGATGATCCAGCTCAACGGGTTGAGCTGGGTGCGTTCCAACCATTGCGCGAGCAATGTCCCGACGAGAATGAGCAGGATGATGACCTTGATCAGCAGCTCCCAGCATCCACGCAGCCCGGTGAGTGGCTGCCTCTGCGTATCGCGAGATAGGTTCGAAGGCATCAGACTCTCTCCTTTCGAAGTTCTTCGGTTGTTTCGGGTCGACACAGACCGTCTGAGGGAGGCATTCGCGGGTGGCCATAGGTTTCTGACAGTGGGGGCCATGAGGGCCCCCTCTTGACAAGGTCGGTCATTGCTGTATGATTCAGACATGAATGATCCGGTCACCCCGCGTGGAGCCTGCCCCTTCAATCCGGCGCCCTTGTCGTTTCAGGTGCTTGGTGCGGCAGCCGCGGTCGAGGAGCATCTGGACAGCGCGCTGGCGCAGGTCGGCCTGTCGCTGGCCAAGTTCAAGGTGCTCTCCCGATTGGTGGAAGCCGGGGAGGCCCTGCCGCTGGGGGGCCTGGCCGAGCATTGCAGTTGTGTGCGCTCCAACATGACGCAGCTCGTGGACCGCCTGGAGACCGACAAGCTGGTGGAGCGGGTGAACGATCCGGCAGACCGGCGGTCCGTGCGCGCCGCGTTGACCGCCGCCGGCCGGGAACGCCAGGCCGAAGGCTTCGCGGTGCTCGCCAACGCCGAGCGGGAGGTCTGCGCCCGTCTCTCCGAGACCGATCAGGCCGACCTGACCCGCCTGGTGCAACAACTGACCCGAGCGTTGTGAGCCCCTTTTTTGCCCTGATGGTTCACGGCTGCATTTTTGACCACGAAACGATCGACGCGAGAACGATTCAGTCCTGTGCAACCCCGAAGGAGAGAGCGATGAGCGATGCCAATGCGCAGCACCCGACCCTGTTCACCCCGATCCAGCTCGGCCCTCACACCTTGCCCAACCGCATCGTGATGGCGCCGATGACCCGCAGCCGTGCCGGCGAGGGGAATGTTCCGTCGGACCTCGCCGTCACCTACTATGAGCAGCGGGCCTCGGCGGGTCTGATCGTCACCGAGGGCACCCAGGTTTCGCCGCAGGGAGTTGGCTACATTGGAACCCCGGGCATTCACAGCGACGCGCAACTGGAAGGCTGGCGCAAGGTGACGGCGGCGGTCCACGCCAAGGGCGGCCGGATCTTCGCGCAGCTCTGGCACGTCGGCCGCATCTCGCACCCGCTGCTGCAGCCCGGCGGAGCCCTGCCGGTGGCGCCGTCGGCCATCGCCGCGGAAGGGCAGACCTTCACGCTGTCCGGCCCGCAAGCTTTCGGAACGCCGCGCGCCCTCGATCTCGACGAGATCCCCGGCGTCGTCGCGCAGTTCGCCCACGGCGCGCGCACCGCGCTGGCCGCCGGTTTCGACGGCGTCGAGATCCACGGCGCCAATGGCTACCTGATCGATCAGTTCCTGCGCGACGGCACCAACCATCGCACCGACGCCTACGGCGGCTCGATCGAGAACCGTGCCCGCTTCCTCCTGGAAGTCACCACGGCGGTCACGAAAGTCTGGGGAGCCGACCGGGTCGGCATGCGCCTCTCGCCGCTCGGCGCGTTCAACACCATGAGCGACTCGAATCCGATGGCGACCTTCGGCTACGCCGCCACGGCGCTCAACCAGCTCGGCCTCGCCTATCTGCACGCCGCCATGCTGCCGGGCGCGCTCGACGCGACCTCTCCGGATCACGCGATGGCACGGCTGCTGCGCGAGAAGTTCCACGGTCCGCTGATGCTCAACGGCGGCTACAACCGCGACACCGGCAACGCCCTGCTGGCGGGCGGCCTGGCCGACCTCGTCTCGTTCGGAACCCTTTTCCTGGCCAATCCCGATCTGCCGGAGCGCTTCGTTGAAGATGCTCCGCTCAACGATCCGCGCCGTGACACCTTCTACACTGGCGGCGCCAGCGGCTACATCGACTATCCGACCCGCGACGCGGTGCCCGCCGCTGTTTGAAGAGACCGAAAAAACTGAAAGGAGACTCACCATGAAGATCGGCATCCTCGGAACAGGCGACGTCGGCCGTGCGCTCGGCACCGGTTTCGTGAAGCACGGCCATGAGGTGAAGATCGGCTCGCGCGAGGCGGGCAATGAGAAAGCGGAAGCCTGGAAGCAGCAGACCGGAGACAAAGCATCGACGGGCACCTTCGCCGAGGCCGCCGCGTTCGGCGAGATCGTCATCGTCGCGACCTTGTGGACCGGCACCGAAAACGCTCTCCGTCTCGCCGGCCCCGACAACTTCAAGGGTAAAACGGTGATCGACACCATCAATCCGCTCGACTTCAGCACCGGCGCGCCGCGCCTCGCCGTCAGCGGCACCTCGGCCGGCGAAGCGGTGCAGAAATGGCTGCCCGGCGCGCACGTCGTCAAGGCGTTCAACATCGTGGGCAACGCGCACATGGTCGATCCGCAGTTCCCCGGCGGCCCGCCGGACATGTTCATCGCCGGCGACGACGCCGGCGCCAAGCAGACGGTGAGCGGAATCCTGAAAGATTTCGGTTGGGAAGTGGTCGACCTCGGCGGCATCGAAAGCGCGCGCTACCTCGAACCGATGGCCGTCGTCTGGATCCGGCACGCCTTCCAGACCAAGAACGGCAACCACGCCTTCAAATTCCTCCGGAAGTAAAGAGACGAAAAACGGGGAGACTTCGCTATGATCACCTCATGGCGAGTCTCCCCAGCCACGCCGTCGCGGCGCTCGCGCTCGGCGCCTGCTTCTACCGTTCCGAAGCACCGAAGAGCGTCTGGGCGCTCGGTGCAGCCGTCGCCATGCTGCCGGACGCCGACGTGATCGGCTTCCGCTTCGGGATTCCATACCAGAACGTGCTCGGCCATCGCGGCATCACGCACTCGCTTCTGTTCGCGCTGGTGGTGGCGGTCGCCGGGACGCTGGCGTTCTGGCGGTCTGGTGCCGGCGGGATCAGCCGCGGTGCCCTGTGTCTCTACCTCTTCCTGGCCGCCGCCTCGCACGGTCTGCTCGACGCGATGACGAACGGCGGTCTTGGCGTGGCTTTCTTCGCTCCGTTCGACAACCGGCGGTTCTTCTTCCCCTTCCGGCCGATCCAGGTCTCGCCGATCGGCCTCGCCCGCTTCTTCTCGGCGCGGGCTTGGGCGGTGATCCGCAGCGAGCTGGTGTGGATCTGGGTGCCCTCAGTCGTCCTGATCACGATCGCATGGGTTGTCCGGCATCTGCGCGACCCTACTCGCAGTTGACCACCTCCCACCAGTTTGCAGCGACCTTCCAGCCAGCATTGGTACAACGCAGGTTCGAATTCTCCCCGAATTCCAGAGATTCGTCCTTACCGGCTTTTTGCGGCGGAATTTCGGAGTAGGCATAGCCGAATTGACCCGCATGTCCCAGGTCCTTGGTTTCGATGATGACGGTGAGCTTGCCGTTCGGATCCCGCGACACCCAGACGTCTCCGCCTTCCTTCCCGCGCCGAATGTTTTCGACGGGCCAGCGCGGTAGAAAGCGCAGCGATCGAGGATCGTTCATCCGGTCAAATCGGAGCTCGAAGTCCTCCCCCGGCTTGATTCCCCATGCCTTGACAGCGTCGACCATGGCCTCTAAGCGATGCTGGTCAAACGGCACATTGTGCCTTTCGAGCTGTAACTGGACAGCGTAGATCAATAGCTGGCCGAATGGAAACAGGAAAAACAAGATGATGGCCGCTCCAAGGATAGCGACTCCACAACCGATTTTCCATCGCCGGGATCTTGCCATGACGCCGCCTTTCGCTGCGATTCGCTGACCTGTACGCTGAGCTCGTCCCAGAACGAGACGCCGTAGACGTCGTCGGCCTGGAAGAGGAGCTTTCCTGTTGCGAGGTCGTAGAGGCGCGGGTGGGTGTTGTCGCCGGCCACGGTGATCAGCAGGAGCCCTTTTCGCACGGCGAGGGAGGTGAGATCGGACGCTGTGTAGCCGAGCTTTTCGGGAAAGGAGAGCTGCTTGTCCTTGAGAAAGATGATCATTCCGGTGTCGTGGGCGAATTCTCCGACCGCTTGCCAGACGAAGAGGGAGCGGGGTGACCTGGAAGGGTCGAGGTAGTGGAACCAGGCTTCGCTGTCCTCTTTGCTCTGGGCGAGCGCCGGGGGGAGAAATTTTTTGAGCGCGGGCAGATATTGCGGCACCAGCTTGGATTCATCCTGCGGCTCGTCCAGGGTCTTTCTCCGGTCGCTGTCTTTCATCTCCCGACTTGCACGGCTTTCCTGGACGAGCTTGAGGGTTGAGACTCCCTGTGCATAGTCCCAGCCGACCGTGGTCGCTGCTGTTTCTGCCATCTCCCATTGCAGTTTTTCGTTCAGGCGGAAAGCACGGGCCAGGGCCGGAATGCCTTCTTCGGCGGAGGGGAGCTTGGGGTCTTCGTCCAGGGTCGCCGCGAACAGGTTTTTGCCCGCGACCCAAACCTCGCTGAGCCGGCCGATCTTCGGCAGTGGCAGCGGGGTCACCTTCTGCGAGGCCATGGTGATTTGATAGACGGCGTCTTTTGCAGTCTCCTGCACCCGATCGTGAAAACGGGACGGCGGATAGCCGGGGCCTCCCACCGTGCCGGCCATGCTTTCGTGGTGAAACCACACCACGGCCCGGGTGGCGTCGGCGCTCACGGAGACGCTGACCGGACGGCAGCTCTCCTTGAACCGGGCGACAGCGACCGGCTGGCCGCCCGGCGCCATCCCAGGCACCATCCGATACCAGACGCAGTTGCCGCCGTCCGCCTTGAAGAGGGAGAGCTGGGGCTGTGCACGGGCGAGCGCCGGCAGAAGAGCCATTGTCAGGAAAAAGAGAAGAAAAAAGCTGCGCTTCATTTCAAGATCCCCCAAGAGGCGAAATGCTATCATGAACCAACTTACATCCTTTACAAATCCCTTGCATCGGCTTGAAGACTCCCACCCCCCGGCGCCATAGCCTCGGGGCATGACAGCCCGGCCCCGCTCAGCGCTCTCCCGGATTCTCCTCGCAGGTCTCACCGCCGGAGTGCTCCTGGGAATCGCGCTGGGGGCCAGGGCCGTCGCCATCAACCGCTATCTCGCGGACGGCTATCCGCAGCTCGCGTTGGAAATATTTCGTAGTTTCTTGAACCGGTACGCCGCCGGCGTCGTGCTCTGCTTCCTGCTGATCGAAATCACCTTCTTTCTTCTCGCGTTGATCCTGAGCCGCCGCGGGCGCAAGGCCCATGGGCTGAATGCCGCTTTCTGGGTGCTGGTGGCCACGGGGGCGGTGCTGTGGGCCTTTCTGCGCGCTCCCTGGCTGCCGGATGTGCGCACAGGCCGTGGCTTTCTCATCTTTTCCGCTGTGTTGGCGGCCGGGGCCTTCGCCTGCCGGTTCGTCGCGCGCCACGAAGAGCTGGCACGGCGCGGAGGGGACGCCGTTTTGCGCGGGCTCGGCCATCGCGGCTCGGTGGCCGCTGCGCTCGTGCTGCTGGCTGCTTTCAATGCCGGCGCCGCGGCCGTCGAGCATCGCGCGCCGCAATCCAGGCTCAATGTGCTGTTGATCACCATCGACACCTTGCGGGCCGATCATCTGAGCGCCTACGGTTATCCCCGATCCACCTCGCCGAACATCGACCGGCTGGCGCGGGAAGGCGTTCTGTTCCATCGCGCCATCTCGCAATGGCCGAAGACCAGCCCGAGCTTCGCGTCCATGATGTCGAGCACCTACGGCCACACCAACGGGCTCATCCGCACCACCGCGCAGCGCATGCCGGACCGTTTTCTCATGCTCGCCGAACTGCTCAAGGCCGGCGGCTACAGCACCCGGGCCGCGGTCGCCAATCCCAATCTCGGCCGCCTGTTCAACTTCGACCAGGGTTTCGAAACCTATCTCGAGCCCTGGCGGGAAGCGGACGAACGGCGGCGGAGCGATCTCGTGACCCGCGAAGGGCTCGACCTGTTGCGCCAGGGCGCGGATGAAAAACGTCCGTTCTTCGTCTGGCTGCACTATTTCGATCCGCATGCGCGTTATCAGCCGTCCAAGCCCTATGACGGGATGTTTGTGAACGACGCGCACTTCGACGCCTCGTGGCGGATGCCGTTGCAGCAGGAGCAGCGCAAGGACATCGGAGGCATTCCCACCACCGCGAGCCTGGGGAACGAAAACCGGATCGCCTACTACGTCGCGCAATACGACGCGGAGATCCGCGAGGTCGATCAGCAGGTGGGTATTCTTCTGCAGGCGCTGGAAAAGCAAGGGCTCGCCCGCAACACTCTGGTGGTGCTCACCTCGGACCATGGCGAAAGCCTGGGCGAGCACAATTATTTCTTCGAGCATGGACGTTTTCCCTACGACGACTGCGTCCACGTGCCGCTGCTCGTGCGCGCTCCCGGCACCAGCAAGCCGGGTCATGTGGTGCTTTCACCCGTCGAGCTGATCGATCTCGTTCCCACCGTCCTCGATCTCGCCGGCCTGCCACCGGATCGCGAGGCCGAAGGCAAGAGTTTCCGGCGGCTGCTCGAAGGCGAGCCGAACGGCGGCTCGCGCTGGCAGTACGCCTTCTCGGAGTCCGGCTACGGGGAGGACTATCAGCGCTCGGTGACCAGCGAACGGTTCAAGCTCGTCTACGTGCCCGACACCGACGACCAGCAGGTGATGAAGGGCCGCGAGCTGGAGCTCTACGATCTGCAACAGGATCCGGGCGAAACCAGGAACCTGATCGATGAGCAACCCGAGGTCGCCGCTCCGTTGCGCGCGCAGCTCAGCCGCTGGATGGCCGGCGGCACCACCGCGGAGGCGCCGCGGGAGGTCCACATCGATTCCGTCGCTGCGAGCCAGCTCCGCTCTTTGGGTTATCTCTGAGCGCCGCCTTCCGTCGCGAAGCGCCGCGCCGTGCGGGCGCGCGCCTTGGCGTCCTCCTCCTCGCGGTTGCGCGGCGCGCCGTGGGTCACCAGCGACGCGAGCAGCGTCTGCGCCGACTCCGTGATCTCCTCAACGGCCGCCGCGAAGGCGGCCTCGTTCGCTTTCGAAGGCTTCGAGAAGCCGCACAGCTTCCGGACGAACTGAAGCGACGCCTTGCGCACCTCGTCGTCCGTCGCCGGCGGCTCGAAGTTGAACAGTGTTTTGATGCTCCTGCACATGACCGGTCCTCCTCCGGGTGTTGTCGGCTCCCCAGCCGAAGGATAACTCAGGCGGCCAACCGTGCGGCTCTCGCCCGGGTGAGATAGCCGGGCTTCCCGCGACAGTTGCTCAACGAGATCCTGAGACCAGGAGCTCGCGGAAACTTCTTCGAAAGGGAAAACCATGATCTCCATGACTGACATCAGTCCGAACGACAGAAACGGCGGAAGCCTCGGAATCAACAGCTCGCCGACCGGTGTGATCACCGGCCTGGCCGGGGACGGGCATGCGCTCTACGCGGTCAGCCTGAACGCCGGAATCTGGAAGAGCGTCGACGGCGGCGCCTGGCAGCAACTGCCGGGCTCGCCGCCGCGCGCCTACTGCATCGCCCAGGATCCGAACGACGCCGCGCATCTCGTCGCCGGCGAGCGCCGCACGGAGGCGATCAAGCCGCAGAACGTCGGCGTGTGGGAATCGCGCGACGCGGGGGCGACGTGGAGCTACGTGCTCGATCCGTCCAAGCTGCCGGGGAGCACGTCCCAGGCGGTCGCGGCGGTGATGGTCTCCGGCAAGTCGACGGCGTTCGCCGGCACGGCGACCGGGATCGGCCGCAAAGCCGTGGGGCACTCCACGTTCGATTTCACCGCCAATCCGCTCGGCCAGTTTCCGGGCGAGCGCCTCACCGCCTTCGCGCGCAGCGAATCGAACGACGTCTTTCTGGAGGAGCGGCTGGCCGGCGTCTCCCCGGCGGGCGACGTGCTGCTCTATTCCTGGACGCCGAAGCTGAATTGGCGGGTGGCGAATCTTTCCGCCGCGACGGGCGTTCGCGCGAAGAGCGCGCTGACCAATTGGCAGACGCCGAACGGGCCTTTCCACGTCGAGCACCTCGCGTTCACCGACGCCGCGGGTCACGTCATCGTGCTCTATTCCTCGGAGCGCGCCGACTGGCAGGTCGTCGACGTGACGGCGAAGACCGGCCAGGTCATCCAGGGGCCGCTGACGAGCTGGCAGACGCCGAACGGACCGTTCAACGTCGAGCACCTCGCCGGCGTCACTCCGGCCGGCGACGTGATCGTTTTCGTCTGGTCTCCGGCGCACGACTGGCAGGCCATCAACGTCTCCCAGAAAACCGGAAATCGGTTGCAGAACGGCTTGGCATTGACGAGCTGGCAGACGCCGAACGGACCGCTCAACGTCGAGCATCTGGCGGGGGTCGATGCGGCGGGCCATGTGATCGTTTTCTACTGGTCTCCGGCGCACGACTGGCAGTCCGTCGACGTCACCGCGAAGACCGGACAGCAGAGCACCACGGCGCTGACGAGCTGGCAGACCCCGAACGGGCCGCTCAACGTCGAGCACCTGGCGGGCGTCAATCCGGCAGGCCATGTGATCGTTTTCTATTGGTCGTCCGCCCACGACTGGCAGGCGGTCGACGTCACCGCGAAGACCGGGCAGCAGAGCAAGACGGCGTTGACGAGCTGGCAGACGCCGAACGGTCCGTTCAACGTCGAGCATCTGGCGGGCGTCAATCCGGCAGGCCATGTGATCGTTTTCTATTGGTCTTCCGCGCACGACTGGCAGACCGTCGACGTGACGGCGAAGACCGGACGGACGTCGAACGGTGCGCTGACCAGTTGGCAGACGCCGAACGGTCCGTTCAACGTCGAGCATCTGGCGGGGGTCAATCCGGCGGGCGAGGTGATCGTTTTCTGGTGGTCTCCGGCGCACGACTGGCAAGCCATCGACGTGTCGAGCCTCACGGGGACCCCGGCGAGCGGCGTGCTCACCAGTTGGCAGATCTCCAAACGCCTGCAGTTCCTCTGGGCGCGCTCCGAATCGCATCTGTTCTTTTCTCCCGACGATGGATTGAGCTGGTTTGGGCGCGCATTCGTGCGCCGGATCACCATTCCGCAGACCACCGTCGGCACCACCACGGTTCCCGCCGGCACCTACGACGTCGACACCGATATCCGGCCCAACGGCGGCGATGAGAGGTTGGGCCTGGCGGCCGTGGACACCTCGGCCTACGTCACCTGCAAGATTTTCGTGACCGGAACGCGGACAGATCCCGCCGGCAATCACAGCATAATTCTCATCCACGACCTGCTCGCCGATCAGTGGTCCGTGCAGATCATGGTTCCCGGGGACGGCACGGGCCTGGGCGGCCGCCGCTTTCTCAAGTCGTACGTCGTCGACAAAGCGGGCCTGCCGGGCGGCATCGGCGGCCGGGCGCGCCTCTTCGCCTCCTCGGCGGACGACATCCAGGTCGCGACCGGCATCTCCGGCGGCATCATCCAGTGGCAGGAATTCGCCAGCTCCTTCATCGGTGCGCGCGGCTCCGACCGCATCCACAGCGACTTCTGGGACTTTCACCTCGCGGCGGACGGCAACCTGGCCTGGGTCGGATGCGACGGCGGTCTGTTTGAAGGGCAGGTCGCGAGCGACTCTTGGAGCGAGCGCAACGACGGCCTGCACACCCACCACGCGCACACGCTGAACGTGCTGCAAGTCAGCGCCACCCAGCGCTCGAAGCTGGTCTATCCGACCGCCGACAACGACGGCTGGTATCGCACCACGAGCACGCTCGGCGCTCCGGCGCCGGCCTGGATCAACAACGGCTCGCTCGGCGACGCGGTGTGGACCGCCGCGGACGCCGGCAACCCGAGCCTCGCGGTCATTGCCCGCCGCATCGACGACGCGACCCTGGTGGCGTTCGGAGAGACGCCGCCGCCCGGCTCCAACTTCACCGAGGGAGCGGCCATTGCCATCAAGAACGACAGCACCTTCGACGGCCCACTCGGGTTCCAGTGCATCCAGACGCTCCAGGGCGAAAGCCCCACCTTTCCGCTGCTGGACGCGGTGATGCTGGTCAATCTGCCGCTCCTCGACGGGAAAGGCAATCCGGTGCCCGGCCCGCTCGGCCTGCCGGACCCGTCCGGCCTCCCATCTCTGGTGCGCAACACGAGATTCGCGGCGGCGCCATCCGCCGCCTCCCTCTTCGCCGGCTGGACGCTCGAATCCAAGCACCTGCCGGCGGGAACGCGCGGCTTCTGGATCGCCGGCGGCCACGCGAAGCCGGTGTACTACGCCTACGCGCCGCTCGCCGGAAGCCTCACCCTCTTCAAGCGCAACGCCGGAAAAGACACCTGGCATCCGTTGCCGCTCAACGGTCTCAGCGACGGAGCGATCTACGGCCCCTGCTTCATCAACCCCTACGACGAGAAGATCATCTTTGGGCTCACCGCGAGCGGCGTCCAAGTCTCGCGGAACGGCGGCGTGTCGTTCACGCCGGACACGGTGTTGACCAATCTGATCACCGGAAGCGGCACGTATCCCCTGAGCGGCGCGGTCGACGTGGCGGGCCCGATCCAGGAGCTCGGCGGCCGTGCGCGCGCGGTCAACTTCGTGATGTCCACACTGACGCACATGGCGTTCCTGCGTGACGATCCGACCGTGGCAGTGGCCGCCTCGCCCTTCACCGGCGTCTTCTACCACGACGGCAAGGCCTGGCACGACCTCTCCGGAGCGCTGCCCAAGCCGCTCGCCCCCGTCTCGGCCGTCGGCATCGATGGCCGGGCCATCTACGTCACCTTCGAAGGGAGGAGCATCGTCGAGATCGACGGCTATCCCTGATCCCTGAGCCGCCGCGAGAAGGAAGCCTCTCGCGGCGGTCGCCCACAGCCAATATTTGAGCTCTTATCCTTCCCAATCGTCTTTAGCGCTCGTATACTAGCTGTTGTCGAACGCCCGACGGGGAAGGACGGCACCATGGATGGATTTTCACTCCAGACACCCGAGCAGGTCAGCAAGACCCTGGCCGCCCGGGTCAGGGCACTGCGGCTGGCCAGGGGTTGGAAGCAGTCCACGCTGGCCGAACGGTCCGGAGTCAGCCTGGCCTCGCTCCGGCGCTTCGAGGCGTCCGGCCGCGCCTCGCTCCAGCATCTGCTCGCGCTCGCCTTCGCGCTCAACCGGTTGGACGATTTCGACGCCCTGTTGCAGCCCGCGCGCGCTGCGTCGCTCGCCGAGCTCGAAGCAGCCGAGACACTACCCATCCGTCGCCGGGGCCGCGCATGAAAAGCCTGGAGGTGCGTCTCGTCCAGCAGCCGGGCCTGGAGCGCGTCGTCGGACGGTTGGCGGAATCCGGGCCGCGGCCGGCCAGCCGGCAGATCTACTTCGAGTACGACCCGGCCTTCCTGGTCAATCCTCTCTGGCTGTCTCCCTTCAAGCTGCCGCCGCAGCCGGGTCTTCTCGAGCATCGGGATCACGCCTTCGGCCCCATCTTCGGTCTCTTCGACGACTCGTTGCCGGACGGATGGGGATTGCTGCTCATGGATCGGTTCTTCACCCAGCAGGGCCTCGCCCTCGCCGAAGTGTCGGTGCTCGATCGGCTGGCCTATCTGGGAACGAGAACCATGGGAGCGCTCACCTATCATCCGCCGGCCGATCCCGCGGACCGCCTGGCGCGGCAGCTCGACCTGCACGCGATGGCTCGCGCCTCCCGAGAGGTGATCCAAGGCACCGCCAAGGAAGTGCTGCCGCAGCTCTTGCGCGCCGGCGGCAGCCCGGGCGGAGCGCGGCCGAAAGTGCTGGTCGGAGTCTCGGGAGACGAGATCCTTTCGGGGGAGGACGACCTGCCCACGGGCTATACGCATTGGATCGTCAAGCTCGCCGCCCGGAAAGACGCGCCGGATGCCGGGCCGGCCGAGCTCGCCTACTCCCTGATGGCGAAAGAGGCCGGGATCACCATGCCGCCCACCCTGCTCTTCGAGACGGCCCAGGGAGACCGGTTCTTCGGCGCTGAACGGTTTGACCGTCAGGGCAACCACCGTTTCCACGTGCACACCTTCGGCAACCTCATCCACGCCAACTTCCGCATTCCGAGCTGCGACTACAGCCAGCTCCTGGAGGTGACGCGGATCCTGACCAAGAATCACCAGGACGTTCTGGAATGCTACCGCCGGATGGTCTTCAACGTCCTGGCGCACAACCGGGACGACCATGTGAAGAACTTCGCCTTCCGCATGACCACCGAAGGAACCTGGGAGCTGGCCCCCGCCTACGACCTCGTCTTCGCGTCCGGCCCCGCGGGCGAGCACACCATGACCATCGCCGGAGAAGGGCGCGCCCCGGCGCGCAGCCATTTCCTGAAACTGGCGGAGCTCGCCGGGATTTCTGGCCGCGAAGCCCAGGAGATCCTGGCCGAGGTCGCCGCCGCCGTGGCGCGCTGGCCTGTTCACGCCAGCGATGCGGGAGCCGCCGCGAGAAGCGCCAAGGCGATCGAGAAGAGCATCCAGGAGTGCCTCGCGCGCGTTTGAGCGCGGGGCACGGGCCACGTCACCCGGACTGCGGTCCGCAAGTCCGGCTCGATGAGGTTCAATGAGTGGCGGCGGGAACGGACCTCCAAGCGCCCGCGCCCGCCGCCGGCTCTACGCTATGAGGTTAGTTGTTGCAGATCGGCGGGCAATTGCTGCCGTCGCTCTTGATGTAGGTGCAGCAGTGGTTCGACAGCCCGTTGTAGGTACAGACGTCGCCATTCGACTGCGTGTAGCTGTAGAGGCAGAGGGGAGCGGTATGGGCAGCCTGTGCGGGCGCCGAGGCCAGCATCGTGGAAGCTGCGATCAGGGCGGCACATCCTAGCTTGATGAAAGAGCTCTTTCGCATCAGTACTTCTCCTAGTAAGCAGACCATGGTGTATTTACCGGCCGCGGGCCGACTTTAACTCATAGACAAGTTGCAATGGAAGCCCCTCGCCCGGACTCCGGCGGCTGCCGACGACCTGATCGGGCTGCTGATGCACATCGCCGAGCACGCGCAAAAGGGCGTATCATCCGTGTTTCACGCGTGTGACAGCCGCGTGACGTCCGGAGACGCTCGCAGCTTGAAAACGACCCTGATCATCCTCACTCTGCTCGCCGGCTACCTGTGGGTCGTCGTCCCGCTGGCGGGAGTGGCGCACGGCATCGGAGCTCTGGCGATCCTGGCCGCGCTGGCTTTCTGCGCCTGGGACAACCGGCGGGAGGGCGGTCCGTGGGGATTCCAGCGCCAAGCCCTGGCGCCGGGGCTGCGGTGGGCCTTGGGCATGACCCTCCCCGCCGTGCTCCTCCTCGTCGCGGCCGGCTGGGAGCTCGGCACCGTCCAGCCGCGCGACAACATGATCCTACGCTTCGGCGGGCTCGTGCTCTGGGCGCTGGTGCAGCAGTTCATCCTGCAGACCGTCGTCTTCCGCGAAGCCAAAGAGAGCTTCGGACGCCGCGCCGCCTTCCTGGTCGCCGCCGGCTTCTTCGCCCTCATCCACTTCCCTAACCCCTTCCTGACCCCGGCAACCTTTCTCGCCGGGCTCGCCTGGTGCTGGCTCTACGAGCGGAATCCGAACCTCATTCCCATCGCTCTCTCCCACGCCCTCGCAAGCCTCGCCGCCCTCATCGCCCTCGGTCCCCGCATCACCGGCGGCATGTACGTCGGCTACAGCTACTTCCTAGCGCACGGCTCGTTCTTCTGAGCTCCCTGGATGCTCAGCCTGACCCTCACGCAACGTCTCGCCGCACTTCAGGGGTTTGTGGACAGCTTCATGGCGCTTCAGGATGATCGCCCAACTGCCGAAGGGCGTCCTCTTTCGTGAAATTGGTGAACGTCTTCCCATTGAAGCGGTACACCCCGCCGGAGGTCCCGAACCAAAGCTGTCCGTTGGTATCTTCCAGAATGCTCTGGACATACAGATTGCCAAGACCATCCTTTTCTCCATAGCAGGTCAACGTTTTCCCGTCATAGCGGCATGCGCCACCGCCGGCCGTTCCCGCCCAAATGATGCCGGCCTGATCCTGGTACAGCGTCCAGACGGAATCTTTCGTCAGGCCTTCCTTCCTCGTGAACCTCGTGAAGGCGGTTCCGTCATACTTGCACAGCCCCCCGAAGCGGGTGCCGAACCACAGGTTCCCGGCCCGGTCCTCGATGATCGATTGAACGAAATTGTTGCAGAGCCCCTCCTTCTCCGAGAAGTTGGTCAACGATGATCCATCGTAACGATAGACACCGCCACCATTGGAACCGAACCAGATGTGCCCAGCCTTGTCCTGGATAATGCTGTAGATCAGCTTCGAGCTTTGATCCGCACGTGGAGATTGGATGAGGTCCGCGGCAGGGATCGGGAACGTGGTAAAGATCTTTCCATTGAAGCGCGAGACCCCGCCCTCGGTACCGAACCAGAAGGCTCCGGTCCGGTCCAGCAACAGGCTCCAGACCTGATCATTGGCCAGACCATCCGTTGTTTTGAACCGGATAAACGTTGTTCCATCGTAGCGCGATACGCCGCCTCGCGTGGCGAACCACAGGTCCCCCCGCTCATCCTGCGCCATGTCCCGCACCGCAGTGCCGCTCAACCCGTCCACCTGCGGCGTGAAGTAGATGAGCGATCGTCCATCGTACCGGCACACGCCGTCGGTTTCCGTACCGAACCAGATGTTCCCCGCCTTGTCCTGGAACATCCGACGTATGTACTGGCTTATCTGTTCGCGACCGGCAAGCTTGTTGATCGTATCCGGCCTGGGCGTAATGCTGTTCGGTTGCGTGGCAGGGTGTGCCGTTGAGCCACCAACGCTGTCCTTGGGGAGGGGCACCTTGTCTTGTTTCGTGCAGGAAGACACGAACAGCAGCGGTACCCATATCAGAAGGGAGAGCAGCCTGGATCTTTGGCCTTGGAGCATGACTCGCGCACGGCTCCTTTTTCTGATTTCTCTCTACGAGATGAAGGGCCGTCGCATCGACGGCCCTTCGGGTCAATCTCTAAAAGTAGTGATGGCGGCCGGTGCCGTCAAAAGCGGCCGGTCCCGAGACAGCAGCTCTTGAAAGCGGTGGCCCGAGCCGCAGGGACAGAGATCGTTCCGGCCTAGTTTCTCGAGAAGCTCTTTGTCCCCATGCACGATCCGAGGTCCACGCTTCACGCGCGTCTCGGACGGGTAGCCCTTCTTTCTCTTACTGGTGGGCTCGAAAGCAGGGGAGGTCGGCGAAGCGGTCGTTGTGAGACATGGCACACCTCCTTGGGTTGTCGCGGTCGCCCGCGAAGGAAGGGCGTTTATACCACAGCCGGTGTGACCGCGCGCTGGCTCGTTCTTCTGGTTTTCACCCTGGGAGCGCTGGCGTCTCGCCGGCAACTTCCGTGAGGACGTAAAAAAAGCCGGCGAGACGCCAACGCTCCCAGGAATGGCGCTACTCCCGCTACGGAGCTTTCTGCGATCGATTGAGCGAGGCGGCGATTTCTCGGACGCGGTCGGCGGTGGCGGTTTCGCGGTGGGTAGCTTCAATTGGCACCTCTCCGGCTACGCAGGGAGGCGCAGGGGCACGAGTCGGTCGATTTGAGCCGCAGTCTCGTTGCGCAAGGTGTGCCAGAGGTCCCAGTCCTGTTGCAGGCCCAGCCAAAAGTCGGCCGACATGCCGAGAGCTCGGGCCAGGCGGAGGCTGTGTGGGGAGTGACGGCGCGCTTGCCCCAGATGATCTCATTGAGCCGCGAGAATGAGACTCCCGGTGGGGTAGTGTAGGTGCCAGGCGCTCAGGCTGGGCAGAGGAGCGACGGAGCAGCGCCGCAAGGCTCCGGGGCAACGCCGCAATGCTCCGGCGAATCGCCGCAAGATTCCGGAGCCTTGCCGCAACGCGCCGTTCGACCTCCAACGACGACGCGCCGTTCGACCTCCACGACGCGCCGTTCGACCTCGACAACGGGCCGTTCAACCTCCACAACGCGCCGTTCGACCTCGACAACGTACCGTTCGACCTCCACAACGCGCCGTTCGACCTCGACAACGAGCCGTTCGACCTCGACAACGTACCGTTCGACTTCCACAACGCGCCGTTCGACCTCCACAACGGGCCGTTCAACCTCCACAACGCGCCGTTCGACCTCGACAACGGCCGTTCAACCTCGACAACGGGCCGTTCAACCTCCACAACGCGCCGTTCGACCTCCACAACGGGCCGTTCGACCTCGACAACGAGCCGTTCAACCTCGACAACGAGCCGTTCGACCTCGACAACGAGCCGTTCGACCTCGACCAATCTCCTCGAAGAGAGGTTTTGCTCTTAACGGGCGGCCGCCGGCTCTTCGGGCCAGAGATCTCCGCGCACCCCAGACTTCAATCGGCACGCTGGGACGGAGGAGGAACTCCTTGCGGCGGTAGCCGCGGCCGAGAAGTGGATGGAGCACCTGGTCCTGGCTCGGGTCGGCGAGGAGGACGTCTTCGGTCGGCTCGCCGCGGACGTCGGCCTTCCAGAGGGTGTGCTCCAGGTCGCGCAGGTACGGCCGACATGCCGAGAACTCGGACCAGACTGATCTCATTGAGCTGTCACAGGTGCCAGGCGAGTGTTCCGGCTATGTCCGGTGCACCTAGCTAGACCGAAGTCAGGCTCTACTAGACCGTAGAGAGGGATTCATTGCTGCGCGTGGCGCATCCAGAGCCAATCCTTCGGTTCCCAAGTTCCACAGGTGGCTGAATTGAGCACAGGGTCGAGAAACTCTGACACGGCTCTCGTGGCCTCCGCAAGGGTCCCCCAGATAAGCTCATCGCTGGTAGCCAGCGCACGGTAAGGTCCTCCCCAGAACGTCGGCGGAGCGGGAACAACCTCCGGCAGGGAGTGTGGGTGCCTCGGAACCCGAACGTCTTATCGAGCGCCAAACGAAGCGCCGCGCCTTCAATCGGACCAGTCATGGCAAGCAGGGCGATGTCGGGAAGATCCCTCACCCGAGTGTTCGGCCGGCTTCTCGGCATGGTGAGGGCATGCAGCTTCTCGGCGATGTGGGAGACGACCGGGTACAGGCGCAGCGTGGGAGGCGCAATGCCCGCGAAGTTGAGGAGGTCGTCGGCCACTACCAGATCGGGCTCGCCGACGAGCGGATCTCCAAAGGCCACGTCGACCCCAAACGGGCGGCCATAGACCACCCCGGCGAGGCGGCACTCGGCGCGATAGCGATAGCCATCGTACTGCATCCCCGCGTTCCGGATCGCGGGATGGTCGAAGTCCGGCCGGACCTCAAAAGACATGTAGTCGCCGAGATCGAGACGCCCGGCAGTCTGAAGCCGGTCGAGTACGCCGTCGGCCGACCCCATCATGCGCAGATCGATGTCTTTGGTGGTGCGAGCCTGGGCGAGGCGCATTTCGAGAACCAAGCCGCCCTTGAGAGTTACCGCCTCGCCGACGATTGAGACAACACGAGCGAGAAACCGCTCGAAAACGAGCAATTGGCGTCGGCGCGCAAAGTCGACTCCGGTGGTCGACGAGGATTTGATCCTCTGCTCGAGCGCCTGCTTGAAAGCAAGCGGTGTCGCGTAGCGCCGGATCATCGGGAGCTCTCGGACGCTCGGTCGAGGTCGGCGATGAGCGCGGCACCGTCCTCTTCTGAGATGAGCCCGCGCCGTCGCGCTTCAAGAACCGCTTGGCGTACGAGATCGGGCGAGACGTTCGCCTCGATGCAATCTCGCAGGGTTCTTCGCGGCGACGTGACGGGCACGGCCGAGAACCACACGCGATCGATATCGTCCAGGTCGGCATAGTGCAGAACGAGGCCGGCGGGCACCCGGAGCCGCCGTCGCCGCCAGCTTATTGGAGTCGTCATGTGGACCTTGGCGGGCAGCGCGTCGGAGAGGTCGTGCAGTGCGAGCGCGGTCTCGTGAGAAAAGATGCCTACCTGCTCGGCCCAGAGCCAGAGAGCGATGAGATCCTCCTGCTCGCCAGCCGGGAAGTGAACGAGACGATAGATGCCTCGTCGCACGCGGGTCACCTTCTCATTGGCGAGATACTTGTGGAGGAGCGGCGGCGAGTAACCCGCTGCGGCGGCCTGCGCGGTCGTGAAATAGCCATTTTGGGCCTGCGCAGTGGTGAAGAGCGCATTCCAATCCGGAGCGCTTCCGTGGGTCTTGACTGGTCCAGCCATCGCACGAACATTAACCCGGGGTTAAGTTTTGTGCAACTCGACCCAATCCGGCTGAGCAAGGACTGGAAGCGCCGGTGGCGAGGTGCCGTTCGACCTCCACAATGCGCCGTCAGAAGATCTCGGAGCGTTCAGCGGCCGACCGGCTCTTCGGGCCAGAGATCTCCGCGCACCCAGACTTCGATGGGCACGCTGGGACGGAGGAGGAACTCCTTGCGGCGGTAGCCGCGGCCGAGGAGTGGATGGAGCACCTGGTCCTGGCTCGGGTCGGCGAGGAGGATGTCTTCGGTCGGCTCGCCGCGGACGTCGGCCTTCCAGAGGGTGTGCTCCAGGTCGCGCAGGTACCAGGGGAGCGGCCAGCGGCTGGAGAGATAGGTCACCAGGGTGACTTCGTCCGGATCGGGGGCGCGCGCGATGGCGGCGCGGAGGAAGGCGAGGAGGTTCCAGACGTCGCGGCTGGTGTCGGAGTAGACGAGGCCGAGGGATGAATCGTCGAAACGGCGGACGGCGACGTCGGCGGCTCGCCAGGCGCACCAGCCGAGCCCGGCAGCGAGAACGGCGGCGGCGGTGGCGCGGAGGGGGAGAGGCCGTGCCGCCAGCTCCCGGAAGAGGCAGCCCGCGGCGAGCGCTCCGGGGAGGACGATGTTGAGGTCCAGCCAGGGGGTTTTGTAGGGGATCGCGGAGTAGAGGAGGAGCTGGCCGGCGGCCCAGACGGCGCAGAAGAGTCCGAACGGATCACGGCGACGGACGGCGAGCACGGCTCCCGCGAGACCGCAGAGGACGGTGGGCGCCTCGAAGGCGGCGAGCAGCTCCGGAAAGTAGGTCCACGGTTTTTCGTGGCCGGAGCCCTGGGCGCCTTTCTGCAGCCAGGGGAGGAAGGCGCGGAAGGAGTCGGCGAGCCCTCCGGGGTTGGTGAAGACGGTGGTGAAAAAGACGATCCAGATCGCCGCGAAGAGCGCCGCGCCCAACGCGAGGTCGCGGCGGCCGGGGAGCCAATCCTTCCAGTCTTTCTCCTGGGATGTTCGCGATGTTTGCAATGTTCGCAACGTGGCCCAGCCGGCCACCAGGGCGGAGATCCCAAGGCCGGCGACGGTGAGGACGGCGGTCTCCTTGATCGTAAACAGTAATGCCGCGCAGGCCGCCGCGAGGAGGAAGTCGCGCCGGCGGTGGGTCTCCAGCCAGAGCGACGCCGCAACCACCAGGGCGAGGGTGAAGAACGCCAGATAGGTTTCGTGGATCAGGTCGCGGCCGTAGCAGATCAGCGACGGCGACAGGGCGAGCAGCCAGGCCGCGCCGGTGACCCCGGAGGCTCCGAGCCGGCGCCGCAAGGGCAGGAGGAGGGGGATCATGCAGGCCGAGGTCAGGGCGACCGGCAGACGCAGGGCGACGGTGCCGACTCCCAGGAGCTTGCCGGGGAGCCAGCCGAAGAGATAGAGGAAGGGGCCGTGGAAGGCTTCCGGGTTGTAGCGGTAGGGGCGGCCCTGCAGGAGGTCGTTGAGGAACCAGGCGTTGACGCCTTCGTCGTGGTGCAGCGGGCGGACGCCGAGCCAGGCCAGCCGCGCGATCAAGGCGACCGCGAATGCCAGCCAGAAGAGCCACCCAGGGCGCGAAGGATCATCCCGCTCGTGCAAGGCGGGTCATTATAAGGAGGGAGACGGCTCAGTGCAGGCCGCGCTGCGCTTCGCCGGTCATCGGGACGAAGCGCACGGGCAGGACGGTGCGCTCGTCGAAGCCGCCGTCTTGACGCTTGGTGAGGACGAGGAGGTCCTGGAAGGTGCCGCCGACGGGCACCACGATGCGGCCGCCGGTCTTCACCTGGTCGAGGAGGGGCTTGGGGATCAGCGGTGGCGCGGCGGTGACGATGATGGCGTCGAACGGCGCCTTGTCGGGCCAGCCCTGGTAGCCGTCGCCGATGCGCACGTGGATGGAGCCGTAGCCGAGATCCTTCAGCGTGCGTTCCGCCTGCTCGCCGAGCGGCGCGATGATTTCGATCGTCCAGACGTCGGTGCCCATCTCGGCGAGCACCGCCGCCTGGTAGCCCGAGCCGGTGCCGATCTCCAGCACCCGGTCGCCGGGATTGACGCCGAGCAGTGAGCTCATCAGCGCCACGATGTAGGGCTGGGAGATCGTCTGGCCGTAGCCGATCGGCAGCGCGGTGTCGGCATAGGCTTCCGGACGGACGTTGGCGGGCATGAAGAGATGGCGCGGCACACGCGACATGGCGCCGAGCACCGCGGGGTCGTAGATGCTGCGCTGCTCGAGCTGCTCGACCACCATATGCTGCCGCTCGGTGGCTAGATTGGGCAACGGCCGTGGTTGTGCAGAGGCCATGGTGGCTCCTCCCAGCAAGAGCACGAACACAAGGAGCATAGTCTTTTCATTCGCCATCGCGCACCTTGCCCGTCATGGGCGACAGGCGGACCGGGATGACCGTCCGCGTTTCGATGCCGTCCGCCGCCTTGGTGATCACCAGCAGGTCCTGGAAGAAGCCGCCGACCGGCACGACCATGTGGCCGCCGACGCGGAGCTGGTCGATGAGCGGCTTGGGGATGTGCGGCGGCGCCGCGGAGAGGAGGATGGCGTCGAACGGCGCCTCGTCCGGCCACCCCTGGTAGCCGTCGCCCACTTTCACGGCGACGTTGTGGTAGCCGAGGACGGAGAGCCGCTTGCTCGCCTGGCTGGCGACGGTTTCGACGATCTCGACCGAGTAGACCTCGTGGGCGATGCGCGCCAGCACGGCGGCGTGGTAGCCCGAGCCGGTGCCCACCTCCAGCACCTTGTCGCCCTTCTTGAGATCCAGCAGCGAGGTCATCAGGGCCACGACATAGGGCTGATAGACGGTCCGCCCGCCGCCGATCGACAGCGGTGTGTCGGAGTAGGCCTGGGGGCGCACTTCGTCGGGCACGAAGAGATGGCGCGGCACCTGCTCCATGGCGGCGAGGACCTCCGGCTTGGTGATGCCGCGGCGGCGCAGCTCCTCGACCATGGTCTTGCGCTGCGCCGCGAGGTCGCCGGCAAAGGCGGGCCGGCTCAGCCCGAGCCCGAGCCCCAAGCCGAAATCACTGCTGGCGACCAGAAGCAGGGCGAGGAGAACCGCGGCGAGCCGGCGCGGCCGGCGGCCCAGAACGGGCGTGCGTCGTGTCATCGAGCCTTTCCACGCTGGTGGACGATCTCGCCGTCCAACACGGTCATGTCGACCTCGACCTTGGGGATCTCGGCCTCCGGCACCGCCATGATGTCGCGCGCGAAGACCGTGAGGTCGGCCCGCTTGCCGACTTCGAGGGAGCCGATCTCCTTGTCCAGGAAGAGCGACCAGGCGGCGTCGAGGGTGAAGCCGCGGAGCGCCTCCTCGCGGGTCAGCCGCTCGCCGGGCAGCCAGCCGCCGGCCGGTTTGCCCTGCAGGTCCTGGCGGGTCACCGCGGCATAGAGGCCGAGGCGGGGATCGGCCGATTCGACCGGGAAGTCGCTGCCCAGGGCGAGACGGCCGCCGTCGTTCAGCACTTTACGCCAGGCGTAGGCGCGCTCCAGGCGGCGGGCGCCGAGCCGGTCTTCCGCCCACGGCATGTCGGAGGTGGCATGGGTCGGCTGCATGGAGGCGATGATCCCCAGGCGGGCCATGCGTTGCAAGTCCTGGACGCGGACGATCTGCGAATGCTCCAGGCGGAAGCGCGCCTCGGGACGCGGTCCGCCGAGCGCCTTTTCCATGGCGTCGAGAGCCACCAGCGAGCCGCGGTCGCCGATGGCGTGAATGGCCACCTGGAAACCGGCTCCGGCGGCGCGGCGGGCGACGTCTTCGAGATGCTCGCCGGTCGAGACCAGGAGGCCGAGATTGTTCGGATCGTCGCTGTACGGCTCCAGCAGCGCCGCGCCGCGGCTGCCGAGCGCGCCGTCGGCGTAGAGCTTGACGCCGCGGATGGTGACGCGGACCTCGGGATCGATCTCCGGTCCGCGCTGCATCCAGCGCGCCAGGAGGTCCTCGTTGTCGCCGAGGAAGACGGCGGCCCGCAGCGGCAAGGTCTTTGCTCCGCGCAGCGCCTCGTAGGCGTCGATCTCACTCTGGTCGATCCCCATGTCGGTGACCGTGGTGAGGCCGAAGGCGAGGCAGTGCTGGGAGCCGGCGGTGATCCAGCGCTGGAGCTCGGCGGCCTGCGGCGCCGGCAGGCGGTCGCGGACCTTGAGCGCGTTGTCGACCAGCACGCCGGACGGCTTGCCCGCGGCGTCGCGCAGGAAACGGCCGCCGGCCGGGTCCTTGATGCCGGCGTCGATCCCCAGGATCTGCATCGCCTTGGCGTTGACCAGGGCGGCGTGACCGTCGATCCGGCTGAGCCAGACCGGATGCTCGGGCACCGCCGCGGAGAGCGCCTCGTGGGTGGGGAAGGCCTTGCCGGGCCAGCGGTTCTGATCCCAGCCATGGCCGTTGATCCAGGTTCCCGCCGGCACCTTCGCCGCCGCCTCGCGCACCCGGCGGATCACCTCGTCATAGGTCGGCACGCCGGCCAGATCCACCGCGAAGAGAGACTGCCCGAGCTCGACGAGATGCGAATGGGCGTCGATCAGGCCGGGCGTCACCGTGCGCCCGCCGAGATCGACGACGCGGGTTTTCGGTCCGCGCAGGGCTGCCACACCGGCGTCCGCTCCGAGATAGACGATGCGTCCGCCGCGCACCGCGAGGCTCCCCTCGACGCGGCCCGGCGGCTGCACCGGATAGAAGACGCCGTGTTGCAGGATGAGGTCGGCGGTGTCCTCTGCAAAGGAGGGCGCCCCGCCGGTGGCGAGGAGGCAAAGGAACGCGAAAGCCAGAAAACCGTGCTTCATGTCGATCTCCTCGGGTCAGGGGTGCAAAGTCCAAGCCACGGAGATGGTCCCCCTGGAAACCCGCCTCCCTGCTATGCTGCGCGCCATGGCTCACGCTCTGTCTCCTCACCCCCTGGCGCCGGTGGAAGAGATGGTGGCGCGCCTGGACCGCGTGCTGGCCGGATCGCCGGCCGATGAGACGGAGCTGGTGTGGATCGAAGCCCGCCGCAATGTGGAGAGCAACGGCAAGCGGCGCGGCGAGGGGGGGGATGGAAGCAAAAGCGGCGGCGACTCCCAGGAGCGGACGGTGCTGGTGCGGGTGCGGGAAGCCGGCCGCGTCGGGCTGCATCGCACCGGCTTCACCGGGCTCTCCGATCTCGAAAAAGCGGTGCGCGAAGCGCTGGCGCAGGCACGCTTCGGCCAGCCGGCGCCGCCCACCCGGCTGCCCGACGGCGCCGCCGACGCCCTGCCGGCGGCGACCCCCTCGAACATCGTCTGCGACGCGGAAATCCCCCGTCTCACGCCGGCCCGCGTCAAGGAGGTCATCCAGCGCACCGCCGAGACGGGCGAGGTGGCCCGGCTCGGCTGGGCCGAAGGGCGCTTCGCGGTGGTCAACAGCCGCGGGCTGCGGCGCTCGGCGCAGGTGACGGCGGCCTGGATGGACGTCCGTTGCAGCCAGGCGCCGGGAGCGGGCCGCGCCACCGCGGTGGCGCGCACCCTCGCCGCGCTCGACGCGCCGGCCGTCTTCGCCCGGGCGCGCCAGAATCATCCGGCTGCCGGCTCCGGCGGCGAGATCCCGCCCGGTCCTCTCCCGCCGGCCGCCATGGTGCTCGCTCCGGAAGCCGTGGCGGCCCTGCTCGATCTGCTCAATCGCCACGCCCTCTCCTCGCTCTCGTTCCTCGACGGCGCCTCGTGCCTCTGCGGCCGGATCGGGCAGGAGGTCTTCCATCCGGCGATCAACCTGCGCGACGATCCGCTGGCGCCGTGCGGCGCGCCGTTCCCCTTCGATCTCCTGGGCTCCGCCAAGCGGCCCCTGGACCTCGTCCGGCGCGGTGTGTTTCTCGCGCCGCCGCGCGACCAGCGGCTGGCCCAGGAGCTCGCCCTGGCGCCCACCGCTCACCTGGTGGCGCCCGATGAAGCGCTCTGCAGCCATCTTTCCCTCGAACCCGGAGAGCTCTCCGGCGCCGAGCTGCTGGGGCATGCGGACGGCGGCCTGTGGATCGGCGAGCTCGACCCTGTCGAGGCGTTCGAGCCGCGCGCGCTCCGCTTCCGCGCCGTCGCCCGCGGTGTCCGCAGGATCACCGGCGGCGCGCTCGGACCGGGCCTTCCCGACCTGCTCTGGGAAGACTGCCTGCCGGCTCTTCTGACGCGCGTGCTCGGCGTCGGCAACCAGGCCGCGCCGGTCGTGCCGTCGCCGGACTGCGTTCCCCTGCTCGGCGCGTTCTGCATGCCGGCCCTGGCGCTCGCCGCGGTCGCTGGATTGCATGGGCTGCGCCGCGAGGCTACTCCCAGATCCTGACCTCGAAGCGCCCCGCGGAGTCGGCGGCGCCGCGGTACATCCCTTCCGAGTTGAACACCAGGGCGATCGAGCCGTCGTGGGCGACGCCGATGACGCCGCCATCCCCCGGCTTGAGCTTCTGGTGGATCACCTTGTCCGCCGCCTGCTGCAACGTCAGGCCGCCGTACTCCATCAGCGCCGAGATGTCGTGGGAGACGGTGTGCTTGATGAACTCCTCGCCGATGCCGGTCGCCGAGACGGCGCAGGTCTTGTTGTTGGCGTAGGTGCCGGCGCCGATCACCGGCACGTCGCCCAGGCGGCCGAACCGCTTGTTGGTGAGGCCGCCGGTCGAGGTCGCCGCCGCCAGGTTGCCGTGCTGATCGAGCGCCACGGCGCCGACCGTGTCGCGGTCCTTGTGGTCCCGCTCCAGCTTCAGCTCCTCCTGGAGCTGCTCGTAGCGCTTCGGCGTGTCGAAGTACTTGTTGTCGACCCGTTCCACCTTCATCTCCGCGGCGAAAGCCTCCGCTCCGTCGCCGACCAGAAAGACATGCGGCGACTTCGTCATCACCAGGCGGGCCAGCGCGATCGGGTTCTTGACCGTCTTCAGAGCCGCCACCGAGCCGCAGGAGAGCGTGCTGCCGTCCATGATCGCCGCGTCGAGCTCGTGCGTCCCCTCGTGCGTATAGACCGCTCCCTTGCCGGCGTTGAACAGCGGATCGTCTTCGAGGAACCGCACCACCGCCTCCACCGCGTCGAGGCTGGTGCCGCCCTTGGCCAGGATGTCGCGGCCGATCCCCAGCGCCTTGGTGAGCGACAGGAGATACTGCTGCTTCTCGCCTTCCGGCAGCGTCTTGGGGATCGTCCCCGCGCCGCCATGGATTGCGAGAGCCCATTTCATTGTAGCGGGAGCGTTGGCGGATCGCAGGACAATCTCGGCCTGGTTGCCCGGTGGAGCCGCGGCGGTGAGCAGGAAGGCGAGCGGAAGCAGAGAGAGCGTGGCGATGATCCTCATGGCGGGGGATTCTAACCCACCTGCACCGCCCTGTCCTTGCAGTCCTTTATGTCCTTTACGTCCTTTACACCGGATCCCGGCGCAGGAGAACAATCGTCTGGTCGTCGCCCTGGGGGCGCCCCTGGGTGTGCTCGCCGACCGCTTGGCGGATGGCTTCGAGGACGTCGGCGAGAGGGGCCTCGCGATGGCGGCGCAGCACGCCGGTCAGGCGGTCGTTGCCGAACTCTTCTTCAGAGGGCGATTCGGCTTCGGTGATGCCGTCGCTGTAGATGCAGAGGAGGTCTCCCGGATCGAGGGTGGTCTCGCGCATCTGGTAGCGGCCGTTGGGGAGGAGACCGAGGGGCACGCCGCTCGACGGGAGCTCGTCGACCTTGCCATTTCCCCCATTGCCGCCGCGATGGGCGCGCACCAGGAAGCCGGAGTTGTGGCCGGCGTTGATGAACCGCAGAGTGGAGGTCCGCGGATTCATCTCGGCGATCAGCATGGTGATGAACTTGTTCGGCGTGCTCGACTCCAGGATGTGGCGGTTCAGCCGCTCCAGGAGAGGCGGGCCGAACTCCGTCTGGTCGAGGAGGAGGCGCAGGGCCGAGTGCAGCGTGAAGACCATCAACGCGGCCGGAATCCCCTTGCCCGAGACGTCGCCGACCACCAGGCCGACCCGGCCGCCGCGGGTGGGGAACATGTCGAAGTAGTCGCCGCCCACCTCGCGCGCCGGTCGGTTCCAGCCGGCGAGCTGAAAGCCGGGGACCTGCAGCGCTTCCTTGGGCAGGATGCGGCGTTGGATCTCGGCCGCGACGTGCATCTCGCGCTCCAGCCGTTCCTGCTCCAGGGCGCGCAGGTGGAGGCGGGCGTTTTCGAGCGCGATGGCGGCCTGGTTGGCGAACAGGCCGAGCGTGCGGCGGTCGCCGGGGAGGAACGGCCCGACGCCGCGGCGGCTCTCCTTGTCGCCCACCGCCAGCAGGCCGCGCGGGCTGTTCTCGAACAGGATCGGGACGCCGAGCAGATAGCGGGCGCCGGGGAGGAGATCGGACGGCGCCTCTTCGCCTCCGCCCAGGAAGACCGCCAGGGCCGGATCGTCCGCCGCGAACCAGCGGCCGGCCTCGCCGCCGAAAGTGCCCTCCTGGCGGTACCGGCCGTCTTCCAGGATGTAGAGAGCGCCGCGCCGCGCGTCCAGGAGAGACACGGCGCGCAGCAGGATCTCTTCCGACAGGCGGTTGAGATCGAGCGTGCCGGCCACCGCCAGACCGACGTCGTAGAGCGCTTCGAGCTCGACCACCCGGTAGTTGACCTGGAACTGTTGCTCCTTGAGCTCATGGCGCAGGCGGGCGCTCTTGAGCGCCGAGGCGAAGAGGAGGAGCAGCGGATCGCCGCCTCCCCTCACACTGCCGGGCGGCGAGAACAGGAGCCAACCTCCCGGCAGGCGCAGGCGCCCGGGCTCGGCTTGCAGCAGAGCCGCCGAATCGAGCATCACCGGCAGTCCGCTGCCCACCACGGCGACCTGCTCGACGCTGCCGCGGCGGTCGGCGTAGAGAGCAGCCGCGGCGGCGCCATGGGTGGCGCACCACAGACCGAGCAGGCGCTCCAGGAGCGCTCGCTCGCCTGTTTCGTCCTGCGCGAGAGCCAGCAACTCTCCCCAGGGCTGCGACGGCCCGGCGGATTCGCTTCCGGCCATCGACCGCTCCGCGCTCAAGCTTTCAGTTGGGACGTGGCGCTGGCTTCGTCGCCGAAGATCGGCGCGTACTGGGCCAGGCCCATGATGTGGAAGGTCTTTTCGATGGTGGGGGTCAGGCAGCAGAAACCGAGACGCCCGCTGATCTCGATCATCTTCTCGATGATCTCGATGAGGATGGAGATGCCGATGGAGTTGACGATCTTGGTGCCGGCGAGATTGAGCAGCAGCACTTTGAACCCTTCGTCGATGAGCTTGTAGGCAACGCGGGCGATCTCTTCTCCGCCCTGGTTGTTGATATACCCCTCCGTGTAGATCACCGCCAGGCCGTCACGGCGGTCCACGGTCACGTTCAGGCTCTCGGTCATCAGCTCGTCCCCGCTTTCATCGCGACTTGCTCATCACGACCGTCGTCCCGCTCGGGTTCGAGCGGATCTCGACGTCGTCCATGAGCCCCCGGATGATCTTCAGCCCCCAGCCGCGCTTCCTCTGCGACTTGAGCTTATCCTCGATCGTCGGCTCGGACAGATCTTCCGGGGAGAATCCCACTCCGGTGTCCCGGACGGTGATGCGCAGCGTCTCGGGGTCCTTGTCCCCGAGAACCTCGAAGGTCACGTAGACCTCCCGGTCGGTTGCCCGGCTGTGCTCGAGAGCGTTGATACAGGCTTCCACCACCGCCATCCGGACCTCGTCGATTCGATCCGGGCTCATTCGCATGAATTCAGCGATAGCAGTCGCAGTTTTACTGGCCTCGATTTCCATCTCGGGCACCATCGGGAGCGCCAATGTGACCTCCCTCATGACAGCATCACCAGCCATTTTCCTTCCGGCCGCGGAGCGTGATCAAGCGATCAGAAAGAGAGATAAAGCTGCAACGCGTAGATCACTAGTGGATGGATCATGTCGTGAGCCAGCAACCAAGCGAAGCTGCCCACCGTCGCCGCTGATAATAGAACCCTCCCCGGAACGTAGGGAATGGTGACGTGCTTGCGGACCGAGTCTAGCATGCGGTTCCTCCTCATCCTCACGTGCTTCCTACCGCAAGCTCGCTGCCAGCCGCCGCCGAGCCCTGGTCAGGATACCGCAATTCGTTGCCTATCCGTCACTTAGCCGTTGTTCTGGAAACCGAGCGGCAATCCGCCCCGCATTGCCTCGCGACTTTTTGCCTCGCATCTGTCCGTTCCCGGACACTCCGGACAGTCGAAGAGTCCATTTCGCCGCGCTCCAGAAGACGAAAGAGGCAAATTGTCGCAGGCGAGTCATAATGCCGCGGGTCATGGATCTGCACAGGAGGAGGGAGAGTTAGGGTGGTGGACCGCCGATCTGCGGTCAGCCCGCGGTGCCTTCCAGCTTCGCCCGCAGGCGGGCAAGCTCTGCCTCGGCGGCTTCTGCCCGCTGGCGCTCGGCTTCCGCCCTCGCGTCTGCCGCTTCTGCTCTTGCGTCCGCTGTTTCTGCTCGCTGACGCTCGGTTTCTGCCCGCTGATGCTCTGCCTCGGCTCTCGCTTCTGCCGCCTCGTTCTTCGTCGGCACCAAGCGGCCGTCCGCGTCGAACAGCCGGACCCAGGTGGTCTCCACCGCGGTCCGGAGCCCGTGCCACAGACCGAGCTTCAGACCGAGCTTCGCGCTCCAGATCCGGTTCTCGGCGTCGGGGAACAGGCGTTGATAGCGGCCGCCCACCAGGCTGAAGCCTTCGAGCTCGCCGGTCGCCGGCTCGTAGAGGAAGTACTCCGGTGTCCGGAAGATCCGGGCATAGAGGTCCTTCTTGGTCGTGCGGTCGACCTCTTTGGTGGAGGGCGAGAGGAATTCGGCGATCACGTCCGGCAGCCGGCCTCCCTCTTGCCAGGAGACCCAGGACTTGCGGTCATGGTCCTCGACACCGCCGACGAAGAAGAAGTCCGGACCCCGCAGATACGGGCGGCCACGGGCGACGTCCCGGGCCTGCTCGATGGAGTGGTAGACGAACATGTCCCCGCCGGCGAAGAAATCCGGTCGCCCGTGCGCGGCCATCGCTTGGCGGGCCACGTCGATGAGCAGATTGATCTGGATGCGTTCCCAGTTGCTGTCCAACGGCCACCCGTCGCTGTAGACGAGATCGAAGGAGAGGTCGTCGAGGGCCTGAGCGGCTGACTGACTCATGAGATGTCCTCCTCCGGATTCGTTCCTCGGCGAAAGATAGCGTGTCCCGGCGTCAAAGGGAAGACTTTGGAGAGGCGCTCGAATCGCCTCATCCGGCGCCTGCCCCAGCGTCAAGGATAGCGCGGCAGCGGGAGCTTGTCAGCAGAGGCATCAAAACCCCTTCCGCTGGAGCGTCTTCCGATCCAGCCCCAGTACGCGGGCGGCTTCGGTCTTGTTTCCGGCGGTGAGCTTGAGGATGCGGGCGATGTGGCGGCGCTCGACGGTGGCGAGGTCGAGAGGCTCGGGGGAGGCTGGGGAGGGGGAGCCGAGGAAGGAGCGGATGAGGTCGGCGTCGATCTCTTTCTCGGCCAGGGAGACGGCTCCCTCGACCAGATTCTGGAGCTCGCGCACGTTGCCCGGGAAGTCGTGGGCGAGGAGCAGGGCGAGCGCCTCGGAGCGGAACGGCGGCACCGGGATTCCTTCCCGCTTGCAGAAGCCTTCGGCGAAGGCGCGCACCAGGTGGGGGATGTCCTGCCGGCGGTCGCGCAACGGCGGCAGATCGATCTCCACGCCTTTCAGCCGGTAATAGAGATCCTCCCGGAACCGCCCGTCGCCGACCAGCGTCTCCAGGTTCTGGTGCGTCGCCGCGACGAGCCGCACGTCGACCGGGATGGGGCGCCGGCCGCCCACCCGCACGATCTCGCGCTCCTGGAGCGCGCGCAGCAGCTTCACCTGCAGAGAGATCTGCATGTCGCCGATCTCGTCGAGAAGCAGTGTGCCGCGGTCGGCCAGCTCGAATTTGCCGGGACGCGCCTGCACGCCAGTGGCGACGCCTCCCTCGATGCCGAACAGCTCGCTTTCGAGCAGCCCCTCGGGCAGTGCCGCGCAGTTGACCGCGATGAGCGCCCCTTCGCGGCCGGAGAGGAGGTGGAGGAGCTTGGCGATCAGCTCCTTGCCGGTGCCGCTCTCGCCGCGCACCAGGACGTTGACGCTGCGCGGCGCCACCCGTTCCACGAGGTCGAGCACGCGGCGCATGGGCGGCGCGTGGGCGACGATCCGCTGGCCGGCGATCTCCCCGGCGATCTGTCCCTTGAGCGCCTTGTTCTCCTCCTCCAGCCGCTCGCGCTGTGCCTGCAGACGCTCGAACTGGCGCGCCGCGTCGAGGGAGACGCCGGCCAGCGCCGCGACGGAATCGAGGAAGCGGCGGTCGTCCGGGGTGAAGGAAGAGTCCGAGTCGCCGCGCACTTCCTTATCCAGGACGGCGATGTAGCCCAGGAAGACACCGCGGTACGCCAGCGGCGCCGCCACGGCTTCCTGATAAGGCCGGCCTGCCAGCTCGCCGCCGGTGCGGGTAAGGAGATGCCCTTCCGCCAGCAGCTCACGCCAGATCGGCGCCGCCAGGAGTGCCGTGCCCGCGGGGGGCGCCTCGATCCAGCCGACGGTCGCGACGCCCCGCGGTCCGCCATAGGCGTCGCGCGTCACCGCCACCGCCGCTGCCGGATCGAGCACGGTGCAGACGCGGAGCAGCAGCTCGTCCATCAGCTCCTGCTCGGGGCGCTGGGAGTGGAGCGCGATCGCCAGGTCGTACAGCGTCTCGAGCTGGAGGATGCGGCGCTTTTCGGCGAGATCGGTGTCAGGGCGGCCCACAGCCATCTATCTTACAGAGACCGGCGAAGCCGCGTTCCGGCGCAGGTCAGTTCGGCCCCGTGCAGTAGGTCGCGTAGTAGGTCCCGCAACCGACCACCGTGTTGCCGGGCACGATGGTGCAATTCGAGCTGCCATGGAGGGTGCAGTAACCGCAGGAGCACTGCGGCGGCAGCGCCTTGGCCGGAAGGGCCAGGTACAGCAGGGAGATCAGGGTCAACAGAATCGCGATCTTTCTCGCCATGGGAGCCTCCTTCGAACCGAGACCGGCGCTCTGCCTGTCTCTATCAACAGAGGTGCGAGGACCGCCCGCAGGCGAGCCCGCAGGGGAGGGGCTTGCCCCATAGGCGTTAACTTAACGGCGGCCGGAAATTCGCGTGTTGTTCGTAGGGGCGGTCCACAGGATGCCGTCAGGCACCCTGTGTGGCCGCCCTCAACGGCCGCCAGGGCACCTTCTCCTGGCGGCTGCCCAAGTCGACCGAAACAGCACTCTCCTCTCCAGCGGCTCGTATAATGGCGGCGTGGCCACCCTCGATCCAGCGGTTCTCGATCGCCTCCGCGAGCGGCTCGCCGCGCGCCCGGAGATCCTGGAGGCCTATTACTTCGGCTCCCAGGCGCGGGGTGATGCCGGCGCCGGCAGCGATCTCGACGTCGCGGTCTACGTTGACCGCGAGCGCCTGCCGCCGGCTCCGTTCGGATATACCGCCGGGCTCCTCACCGATCTGATGGCCGGGCTGGGCTTCCATCGGCTCGACGTCGTCATCCTCAACGACGCGCCGCCGCTTCTCTACCACCGCGTGCTGCGCGACGGGGAGCGCCTTCTGAGTCGCGACCTCGCCGCGACCACGACACGCGAGGGGTACGCCCTCTCGCGGTACTGCGACTACCTGCCGCAGCTCCGCAAGATCGACCGCGAGCTGGCACGGCGCCTGGCGGACGGCAGCTTCGGACGGTGAAATGACATCCGGGAAGCTCGACCCCGCAGTCGCCCGGCGCCACCTGCTGGCCCTCGACGCCGCCTTGCAGATCCTCCGCCGCCACCAGGGGCGCAACATAGACGAGCTCACCTCCCAACCCGAGGAGCGCTGGGCCGTGGAACGGGGGCTCCAGCTTTGTGCCCAGAACGCCCTCGACGTGGCGGCCCATCTCGCCGCGAGCACCGGCCATGACGTACCAGACTATGCCTCCGCGATCGATCGACTCGGCGCGATGGGCATCCTGCCGCCGGACTTCGTCGCTCGTTTTCGGGCTGTCGCCGGCTTCCGCAACGTCGTCGTTCACGGTTACCTGGATGTTGACGTGGGGCTGCTCCACCGCCTGCTCAACAAGCATCTCGAAGACTTCTCAGTCTTCGCGCGTCACGTCGCAGCGTACCTTGAGCTGCCGGCGGGCGATACCTACTAGGCCTCATGACTGCAATCGATCTCGAAAGCCTGCTCTCCCACACGGCCGACCCACGGCAGAGAGTCGCGTCATTTGCACTTCTATCCCTGGGTGCGATCGAGTCGCTTATGAGCGGCGCGATCCGAGCCAGCGACGCGATTCGTCTCCTGTTCCATGCGGACAACTGTTTGTTCGTTCGCGAGCGCCTGCATCAGGTTGCCGCCGACGAAGTCATGAGCCGCGGTGTTCAGCTACCAGACCTGTTCGACGCTCTGCCGGCCGAAGAGGCTCAGCAGGAATACCAGCGGGAGTTGGCAGCCATGCACTCCCTGTGCTTGAAGCTCATCGAAGCGCAAGAGTCAGCGGCTGCCTGACGGACGCTGCGTCAAGGCGTCACCGCCACCGCAACCGCCGGATCGAGCACCGCCCGCCACCGAGGGCGGGCCAGGGAACGTGCCGCCTATTCGAGCCAGCAGCCGCCGACCCGGTTCCAGTTGCCGCAGAAGGCCGTCTGGCCGAAGCGGTCGGTTCCCGGCGGGCAGCCGCAGGTCCCGGGGCCCAGCGCTTGTCTGCGGTAAATGCCTCCCAGTCTTCGATTAGGGCTGGGTTGGCTCTAACTACGTCCTCGATATCCTCTTGGGTGAATTGCCATTGGAGGGCCGCATAGCCAGTCGCCTCGTAGAGTTGCCTAGGTGTGCGATTGCCTTCCCGAGCGATAGTCACGTGCGAATCGGCAGATTCGATGAACGCAATCGTACTTCAATGTTTTGTGCGCGTAGCTCATCGCGCCGCCCGCCGCTTCACCTTGCGTGGCGCCGGCAGCACGGCCTTCAGATACTGCCCGGTGTAGCTCTCCGCCACCGCCGCCACCTCTTCCGGAGTGCCCTCCGCCAGCAGCCTGCCGCCGCCCGCTCCGCCTTCGGGCCCGAGGTCGATCACCCAGTCGGCGGTCTTGATGACGTCCAGGTTGTGCTCGATGACGATCACCATATTGCCCAGGTCGACCAGGCGGTGCAGGAGCTTCAGGAGCTTGCCGACGTCGTCGAAATGGAGGCCGGTCGTCGGCTCGTCCAGCAGATACATCGTGCGCCCGGTCGAGCGCTTGCACAGCTCGCGCGACAGCTTCACCCGCTGCGCCTCGCCGCCGGAGAGGGTGGTCGCCGGCTGGCCGAGGCGGATGTAGCCGAGCCCGACCTCCACCAGGGTTTCCAGCACGCGGTCGACCGACGGGATGTTGCGGAAGAAGTCGTACGCTTGCTCCACCGGCAGGTCGAGGATCTCGGCGATGTTCAGCCCCTTGTAGCGCACCGCCAGGGTCTCGCGGTCGTAGCGCTTGCCGCCGCAGACCTCGCAGGTGACATAGATGTCGGGCAGGAAGTGCATCTCGATCTTGATCTGCCCGTCTCCCTTGCAGGCCTCGCAGCGGCCGCCCGCGACGTTGAAGCTGAACCGGCCGGGCTGATAGCCGCGCATCCGCGCCTCGGGGGTCATCGCCATCAGGTTGCGGATGGGGTTGAAGACGTTGGTGTAGGTCGCCGGATTCGAGCGCGGCGTGCGGCCGATCGGGCTCTGGTCGATGGCGATGACCTTGTCGAGCTGCTCCAGACCGAGGATGCGGTCATGCTCCCCCGGCTTGTCGGTCGCGCGGTAGAAGTGGCGGGCCAGCGACTTGTAGAGGATGTCGTTGACCAGGGTGCTCTTTCCCGAGCCGGAGACGCCGGTGACCACGGTGAAGGAGCCGATCGGAAACTCGACGTCGAGATCCTTGAGATTGTTCTGCCGCGCTCCCTTGATCACCAGCGGCTTGCCGCGTCCGGTGCGCCGCTCCTCCGGCACCGGCACCTCGAGCTCGCCGCGTAGGTACTGGCCGGTCAACGACTTGGGCGACCGCGCCACCTGCTCCGGCGTCCCCTGCGCCACGATCTCGCCGCCGTGCACGCCGGCGCCGGGTCCGAGGTCGATCACCCAGTCGGCGGCGCGGATGGTCTCGTCGTCGTGCTCCACGACGAGCACCGAGTTGCCGAGGTCGCGCATCCCCTGGAGCGTCGCGAGAAGACGCGCGTTGTCGCGCTGGTGCAGGCCGATCGACGGCTCGTCGAGCACATAGAGGACGCCCATCAGCTTGCTGCCGATCTGGGTGGCGAGACGGATGCGCTGGCTCTCGCCGCCGGAGAGCGTGGCCGACGAGCGGTCGAGGGTGAGATAACCCACGCCGACGTCGTCCAGAAACGTCAGGCGGTCCTCGATCTCCTGCACCACCTTCTCGGCGATCGCGCGCTCCCGCTTGTCGAGATCGAAACCGGACATCCAGGCGCGCAGGTCCTCGACCGACATCCGCGACAGCTCGTCGATGGCGCTCCCGGCCACCGTCACCGCCAGCGCTTCCGGCCGCAGCCGCCGGCCGCCACAGGTCGGGCACGGGTGGACCGACATGTACTTCTCGAGCTCGGCCCGGATCGCCGGCGAGTCGGTCTCCTTGTAGCGCCGGTCGAGCATCGGGACGACGCCTTCGAACTTGCCGGTCCAGCTATAGCTCGACTTCTTGCCGGTCAAGCTGAAGCTGATCTCCTTGTCGCCGCTGCCATCGAGGATCATCCGCTTCGCTTCAGGCGGCAGCTTCTTCCACGGCGCGTCGAGGGAGAAGCCCATCGCTTTCGACAGCGTCTCGACCATCTTCATGCGCCACGACTTCGAGCCTTCGGGCCACGGCGCCACGGCGCCGGCGTTGATCGAGCGCTCGGGATCGGGAACGACCTTGTCGCCGTCCACCCCCATCAAAGTGCCGAGGCCGGTGCAGGTCGGGCAGGCGCCGTAGGGGCTGTTGAAGGAGAAGAGGCGTGGCGTGATCTCGGTCAGGCTGGTGCCGCAGTCGACGCAGGAGTAGCTCTGCGACAGCGTCTCCTCTGCGGAGCCTTCCGGCGCCAGCACGACCAGCCCCTCGGCCACCTTGAGCGCCGTCTCGAGCGATCCGGCGAGGCGCTTCTCGATCCCCGCCTTGACCACCAGGCGGTCGATCACGATGTCGATCGAATGCTTCTTCTGCTTGTCGAGATTGGGCGCCTCGCCGGCGAGCTCCACCACCTCGCCGTCGATCCGCGCGCGCAGGAAGCCTTCGCGGGCCATCTGGGCGAGCTGCTTCTTGTACTCCCCCTTCTTGCCGCGGACATAGGGGGCATAGAGCACCAGGCGCGTCCCCTCCGGCATGCCCATCACCCGGTCGACCATCTGCTGCACCGTCTGCGGCCGGATCGTCTGGCCGCAATTCGGGCAGTGCGGAATGCCGATCGAGGCGAACAGCAGGCGCATGTAGTCGTGGATCTCGGTGACCGTGCCCACCGTCGACCGCGGGTTCTTGGAGACCGACTTCTGCTCGATCGAGATGGCCGGCGACAGCCCCTCGATCGAGTCGACGTCCGGCTTCTCCATCTGCTGCAAAAACTGCCGGGCATACGACGACAAAGACTCGACATAGCGCCGTTGCCCCTCGGCGAACAGCGTGTCGAAAGCCAGCGACGACTTCCCGGACCCGGACACACCGGTGATGACCACCAGGCGGTTGCGCGGGATCTCGAGGCTGATGTTCTTCAGGTTGTGCTCGCGGGCGCCGCGAACGACGATGTCATCCATAGGACGAGAGATCCTAGCAGAGAGAGGGGGGACCGGAGATGATCCCGGAGGGGCGCAACAGCGGCGGCAGTCGAGGAATTCCCGGCGCGGGTGGCGGTGTCGGGAAGACGCGATTGGAGGCGGCTCGCTCCCGCCCGCGGCGAAGTCGCGCGCCGTCCGGGAAATTCCGAGGACCCGCCCCAGATCCAGCCGGCTTGCCCGAGTTCCCCGTGCTGTGCGCAGTTCTCTGACGGTCCGCACAATTCTCCGACGCCCCGGATAGAATAAAAATGGCCCGCACAGTTTTGCGACGCCCCACCGTAGAGCTGCGCGAGGCTCCGTACATTACGCCGGTCTGGGCAGTTTTTCAGCGTCCCGATCAATTCTTCGACGCCTCGCCCAAATCGCCGACGCCTCGAACAGAATCAAAACGGCCCGCACGGTTTTGCGACGCCTCGCCGTAGAACTGGACGAGGCCCCGTAATTTACGCCGGCTTGCACAATTCTTCGGCGGCCCGCACAATTCTTCGACGCCTCGCCTAAGTTTTCGACGGCCCGAATAGAATAAGAACAGCCTGCACAGTTTTGCGGCGGCTCGCCGTAGAACTGTGTGAGGCGCCGTAAATTACGCTGGCCTGCGCAGTTGTTCAGCGGCTCGCACAATTCTTCGACGCTTCGCCAAAATTTTCGGCGCTCCGAATAGAATAAAAATGGCCCGCAAGGTTTTGCGACGCCCCGCCGTAGAACTGTACGAGGCGCCGCAAATTACGTCGGCCTGGGCAGTTTTTCAGCGGCCCGCACAATTCTTCGACGCCTCGCCTAAGTTTTCGACGGCCCGAATAAAATAAGAATGGCCCGCACAGTTTTGCGGTGCGCCGCCGTAGAACCGTACGAGGCGTCGTCGTTTACGCCGGCATGCATAGATTTCCCTGCTGCGTGCTCAGAACAACTCATGAGGCGGCGAGCCGCACCGTCTCGGCGGTAAATTGCGCCAGCTCCGTGAGATCTCGCGCTTCTTCCGCGTTCCGTGCCGCGGCGTCCAAGCTGGCCTGGCGCACCCTTTCCGCCAACGCGGAGGTCCGCGCGGCGCGCGGTGACAGCTCGAGGAGCCGGCGGCGGCGGGGAATCGGGAGGCGCTCCAGGGCTGCCCAGGCTTCTTCGGCTTCGCGCTGCTCTTCGGCCGCGGTCTTCCGCCGCGGCTCCGCCGGCCTGGTTTTGACCAGGCAGGGGGTCACCGGCGCCGGTCTCGCCCATCTGCTCGCGCCAGCGGTCGGCCGCGGCGACGGCCGCGGTGTAGACGCGGCGCAGGTGCACCACCACGGACCAGGGCACGTCCGGAACTTCGGCCATCCGCCGCAGTGCCTTTTCCGGCGGCGCGTCCTTGCCCAGCTCATAGCGCGACATGTCGCCCTGGTCGACTCGGGCCGCCTTCCCGAAAGCCGCCTGGGTCATGCCGGTTTCCGTGCGCAAGTAGATCACTATGTGGCGCAGGACCCTCGGATCACCTTTTTCCGCCATTTGTTCCTTCCTCCCCGTCCGGCACATGCCGTAAGGTTCTTTGGTGCACTGTTCCGGAGAGCCGCCGACCCTGGCCATGGAGGCCGAGGTGGAGCGCTCTCCAGGGAGCCTCCATGCCGAACGCCTCACTGCGCCGCAAAATCTTCGTCTGCCTCCTGCTCCTCACCGTCCTCGCCGTGCCGTGGGTCTCCGCCGACGGCCGTGCCGCTCCGGCGCCGGATCTCTTCCACCGAGCCTGGAGTTTTTTCAGGAGCCTCTGGAACAAGACGGGCTGCGACATCGACCCGTTCGGCCGCTGCGGCATTCCACAGATCCTGCCAGACGAAGGCTGCCACATCGACCCGTTCGGCCACTGCGGCAAGAGCCAGGCAGCACCACCCGCGCCGCTTGTTCTGCCGGACACCGGCTGCCACATCGACCCGGATGGCCGCTGCGGAGCTTCATAACAGCCAGTCATTCTCGGCCTCCCGATCCGTCGCCCGATCGAGGGGCCGAGCGCCTCACCCTCTCGATCTCGGCGATCACCTGCTGCGTCAGCTCCACGGTGACCGCGTCCTGTTGCGCGGCTTCGCAGAATAGTCTGAGCGCGGCAAGAGCCTCGCGGCGGATCTTCTTGGCTTTGAAGATCCACGCCATGGCGAGCGCGAGGTCGCGAACCTCGGCCCTGCGCCCCATCTTCAACCAGAGCAGTGCCAGATCCAGGGAGGAAAGGGCCGCCTCATAGGGAAGCCCTCGAAATGTAAACTCTCGGCGCACCTGCTCCAGCCCAGCGATGCCTTCTTCCCGCTTCCCCTGACCTGCGGCAACCTTTGAAACAAGCCACTCTACCCTGATTATTTGGATCTCGCTGGCTTGCTCAACTGCAAGCTCGCGGATCTTTTGCATGAGCGTCTCCGCTTCGCTGAAACGCTCCTGGCTGCAGAGGTTATCTGCCGTGTTGAAGCGTTGGGCGAAGATTAGCCGCGGGTCACCTTCGGCTTCAACCCAAGGTGCTGCCTCCTCTAACGCTCCGAGTGCCCCTTGGAGGTCCCCCATTAAGTGGAACACGTGCTCTTTCTTCAAGAGAATCCGGCCGCGAGCCGCCGGAATTTTCCCGCATTTGGACAAGGCCCGCTCAAGCAGTTCCAGAGCCATCGGGAACTGGTGCTGCTCTCGTCGCAGGGAGGCTTCGAGAGCTGGCATCCGCCATTCAGCTAACGGATAGGGATCAACACCCTCTCCGGTCTTCCAGAGAGCCAAGGCGCGACCGAACGTCTCATCGGCTGCGTCGAATTCGGTCGCGACCCTTTGGGCGTTGGCGACATGCGCGAGGCAGAACCCGATGAGGAAGGAGCGCCAGCGTTCGTCCTCCTCCACTCGCTCGGCGATGAACACCGCCAACTCCGCGAGCTCCAACGCAACCTCAATCTTGTGGGCCGCCGCGCGGATGCTCTCCTGGCAGAGAAGCTCCGCGAGGGCCCAGCTCCTGTAGCTCGCAAAGATCTCGACCAGAGCGCGGCGTTCCTGGGTGTCGGCCTCCTTCAGATCGGCCCATAGCTCCCGGGCCTGCCGCCGGGCCGCTTCCGCCTTCTCCTTCTTCGCTTGGCGGGTGAGCTCGCGGCGGAGCGCTTCGGCGACCGTCCAGCCGGCGGTCATGACGGTCTGGTCGATCGCCTGCTGCTCCTCGCGGTCGAGGGCCACCGGCGAGGCGGCCTCCGGCGGCGGAGCGAGCACGATCAGGCCGTCGGAGAAGAGAAAGGTGTCGATAGCTTCCGGCGGGATCCCCAGCGGCGCGAGGAGGTGCTCCAGATATTCGCGGCTCAGCGGCCGGTCGCCGCTCATGTAGCCATGGATCTGCCGATGACCGGCGAAGCCGTGCGCCGCGGCCAGCCTTTGCGGGGACCAGCGCCGCCGCGCGCAGAAATACGACAGGGCACGGGCCAGGGGAGGAGCTTCTTCTCGCGAGTCTTCCATTCAGGACCCTCCATGAATGCGGAACAGCTCTCAATGGACCAAAGTGCGCGCCGGCCCGTTTTCGTGACACCGAAACGCCTTTCGTTGCGTGATCCAGCCACGGAGTGCACCAGACACCCCTGTTTGAAGGGAAGTTTAAGTTACTTGGAGCAGAAATCGCGATCCGCTCTACGATCCTTGCCGTTCGAGGCTTTGGAGGGATGAATGGCTGACACACAGACGGAGAGGCGCGGGCGCGAGCCCCGGACGCTCGATCTCGACCGCTACTCGGAGCAGACGCGGCGCGACCTCTACGACCTCGTGGTCGAGATGCAGTTCTCGCCGATCGAAGGGGCCGGTCCCGACGACTACCCAGGCCCGAGCTACACGCCCGACGAGGCGGGGCTCGCGGTCTTCTATCTGTGCTCACGCTGGTTCGCGACGTGGACCAACCTGGACGAGAAGAATCAGCCGGAGGAACGCCGGATCGAGCTCGTCCGCCTCGAAGCGGATTCCTCCGCGCCCTTCGGCATGATCATGCACGAGGTCTGACCTGCACGTGCCCGGTCGAGGAGCGCAGGTCGAGCTTCAGCCTTCCTTTTTCGACCACGCTCTCCTTGGTGGTGTCCCTCACCTGGATGTTGCCGCGCTCGACACGCACGGCGATGCGCTCGAGCTCGCCCACCGGCACGCGGAGGGTGGCGGAGCCGTCGAGGTCGGTGAACCAGCCGTGCTGCTCGATGGTGTAGCGCAGCGTGGGAACTGGGTCCGGGGCGAAATCGACGTGCGTATCGAGCCGGCTTCCGGGCAGGCCGAAGCCGTGGAGCTCACCTTCGATGGAGATCTGCTCCGCCGGCGCATCGACGATCACGATCACGATGTTCGCGGTGCGTGCAGTGACTTCGAAGGCTCGCGGTGCTCGCGGCAGAGAGGAGAGCGGCAGGCTCGCCGTGAGCCTGGCGCCGTGGGGAGCCGCGAAGAGCGCCAGGAGCACGCCGGTGCCTCCCAGCGCTGCAATCACCGCAATCGCCGCGAGGGCCGGAGTGATCCGCAACTCGCGGACCGGGGCACGCAGCACGAAAATCGATAGGACGTGCGCCACGGCCAGCGCGAGCAGCGCCGACCAGACCACGTCCGACAGGAAGTGACCACCCGCCGCCATGCGGCCGAGACCCAGGGCGAAGCCGGCCGCCAGCCCGGCCACGAGCGATGTCCACGCCCAGGCCGGACGGCTCCGCTTCCACACCCACCAGCCGGCAGCATAGAGAAACCCTACCGAACAATGGCCGCACGGAAACGACGCGCCGCCTTCGCCGCCCGGCAGGGGAGCGGGCCGGTAGTGGAGCGGCCCCCCGAATTGCACGATGTCGCGCGGCCGCGGGCGGTGCCAATGATCCTTGAAGACCGCGTTGACCAGGAGGCCGGGGCCGAGCACGACGCTGAGCAGCAGGAAGATGCCGTGCCGGCGCGCCGCGGGCCGGTCGCGCAGCCATCCCACGGCCAGCGCGGCGAGGCCCGCGATCACCAGGGAGGCCGTGATCCAGGGCGCCAGGCGATAGAGCAGGGACCATGGCAGCTCTTTGGCCAGCGGCCAGGGATCGAGGGCGTCGGGGCGATAGAAGAGCCGGGCTGCCGCGATGTCGAGAGGCGTCAGGGCGAAGAGGGCCGTGACGACGGCGGCGAGCGCAATGATTGAGACGATGGAGACGAGCACGACGCTCCTCAACGTCGAGGAAGCAACCGGTTTACTCGCGAGCCGGTACGCGCCCGAGCGGTATCGGGAATCCTGACCTCCCGCCTACAGCTTCGCCGCGATCTCTTTGATGGCCTCTTCCAGCTCGTCCAGGCGCTGACGCTTGGCGGGGAGCTTGGCTTCGACATCTGAAATCTTGGCGTCGTGGCTGGCGCGCAGCTCGTCGCCGCGGTCGCCGGGCTGGAGGTCGGCGAGGGTGGCGCGCCAGCGCTTCAGGTTGTCCTCGTCGCGGTCGATCGACTCGCGCACCCGGTTGGCCTGCTCGCGTTTGCGTTCCAGGGCATCCAGCATCTGGTCCTGCCGCTTGTCGGAGTCCTGGTTGCGCTGCGCGAAGTAGGCGGCCTGGCGCTCGAAGAAGAGATCGATGGCGGCGCGGAAGCGGCGCCAGACGCTTTCGGCCTTGTTGCTCGGCGCGGGACCGACCGTCCGCCACTCGGCCTGCAGCTCCTTGATCGCCTGCACCGTGGCCTTCCACTGTGTGGACTTGCTGTGCTCCTCGGCCCGGGCGACCAGCGCTTCCTTGCGCCGCAGGTTCTCCTCCTGCTCCTTGCGCAGCTTGTCCGAATGCTCCTTGCGGCGCTCGAAGAAGACGTCCGCCGCTTTGCGGAAGCGCTTCCAGACCGCGTCGGCCTGCTCGCGCGGGGCGGGGCCCACCGCCTTCCACTCGGCCTGAAGCCCCTTGATCGCCTCGGCGGCGCCCTTCCAGTCGGTCGAGTTGCTCAGCTCCTCGGCCCGGACGCAGAGGGCTTCCTTGAGGTGCAGGTTCTCCTCGGTCCCCTGCGACGCCTCCTTGCGGTGCTCCTGGAGGCGCTCGAAGAAGGTGTTGCCCGCCTTGCGGAAGCGCTGCCAGAGGTCCTGCGAGCGGTCCTGCGGCACCGGCCCGATCGTCTTCCACTCGGCCTGGAGGGCCTTGATGGCGTCGGAGGTCTCCTTCCATTCGGTCGAGGGGCTGAGCTCCTCGGCCTTGAGGACCAGGGCCTCCTTGCGCCGCAGATTCTCGTCGAGGTGCGCCTGGATCTCGCTTTCGAGGTGCGCGAGGCGCGCCAGGAGCCCGGCCTTTTCGTCGGCTGGTGCCGCCGGCTCGGTGGTTGCTTCGCCGGCCGGCTCCGTCGCCGTCTCGCCGGCAGGCTCCGCGGCGGGCGGCTCGAACACCGCTTCGTCGACCCGCTTGCGCAGGGCCTGGACGCGGCTCAGCAGGCGTGCCCGGTCCTTCGCCGCCTCCACCTGCCGCTCGAGGGCATCGACGCGGCCGGCGAGCTGCTGGGCGGGGATCGGTGCCGCTTCGGCGTGCGCTTCCGCGGCGGCCTGTGCCTCCCCTGAGCTGCCGGGCTCCTCCGCGGCGAGCGCCTCGGGGAGGGGTTCTTCCGGCTCGGCGGCCGGCGGCTCGGCGTCCGCTGGCTCGGCGGCCGCACTCGGTGAATCGGGAGACATGGGGGCAGTGGCAGAGTCGGGCGCGTCCTCGAGGAGCGTGCCTTCGTTGTCTTGAATGTCCGCCTCGCGCTTGTGTAGGTCCGTCATACAGCTCCGGTTCCTTCTCGTCGTGGGCCTAGAAGATAATCGCAACGCCGCCGGAATGGAAGGGTAGAATAACCAGGCAGCCCGGCTTCCGTTGCGGCCTCGCGCTGGAGCGAAGACCATACCGCGTCCGGTACCCTCGTGGCCACCTCTACGTCAATCAGCTTATGCGTCGATTCGTTCTGAGCTCCCTTCCCGCGCAGCCGTGGAGAAACGGCGGCGGTTTCACGCGGGAGATCGCCGTGATGCCGCCGGCTGCCGGGACGGGGGATTTCGCCTGGCGGGTCAGCGTGGCCGAAATCGCCCAGGACGGTCCTTTCTCGGCCTTTCCCGGCGTCGACCGGCAGATCCTGCTGCTCGCCGGTCCGGGCGTCCGGCTGCGGTCCGCGGAGACGATGCCCCCGATGGACCATCTGCTCAACGAGCCTCTGGTGCCGTTCGCGTTTGCCGGCGAGGCCGCGATCTCGGCCAGCCTCCTTGGCGGGCCGTCACAGGATCTGAACGTCATGACCCGCCGCGGCGTGATGTGGGCCGCGGTCGAGGTGGCACGGAGCGGCGTCCACGTCCGTCCCTGCGACGGCCTGGTGGTCCTCGCCGTGCACGGCGCCTGGCGGCTCGCGGATTCCATGCTCCTGGCAACCGGAGAAGGCGTCGTGCTGCCGGAGGGGACGGCCGGCCTGGATCTGGAACCGGCTGCGCTGGGTGCCTTGGTCGTGGTGCGCCTCCTGGCCTGCTGAAGCGCGCACTCTGTCAGCTTGAACAGTTTCCTTCATCTTCGAATTGTCACGTTAAGCCGCTCCGGCTCCGTTCTGCTATTCTTCCACCCACTGTCGTTTTGTTTGTGGGAGATCTCTTATGCGTTGGCTCGTCCGGGGGGACGTGGACGGATTCTTTGGCCTTGCGCTCGACAATCTTGTTCAGCTCCTGCTGATTGATGCTTTATGTCGTTCCGTGCTGGGGTTTCCCGCTGAGCTGATCTACGGGCGGGTGCTGCCGGGAGTTGCGGTGTCGCTCGTGGTGGGCAACTTCTATTATGCCCGGCAGGCGCTCAAGCTGGCCGCCAGGACAGGCCGCCACGACGTCTGCGCCCTGCCCTACGGGATCAACACGATTTCGCTGTTCGCCTTCGTCTTTCTCGTCATGCTGCCGGCCAAGCTGGCGGCCGAGGCGGCGGGGGCGGCGGACCCGGTGCGGGTGGCGTGGCAGGCCGGTCTGGTGGCGTGCCTGGGCTCGGGGCTCATCGAGCTCGCCGGCGCGTTCGTGGCGGGGACGATCCGGCGGTTCACGCCACGGGCTGCCTTGCTGTCCACCCTGGCCGGCATCGCGATGACGTTCATCTCGATCGGCTTCCTGTTCCGGACCTATGCGCGGCCGGTGGTCGGGCTGGTGACCCTGGGCCTGGTGCTGCTGACCTACTTCGGACGGGTGCGCTTCCGCGGCGGCCTGCCCGGCGGCTTCGTCGCCGTGGCGCTGGGGACCGCGATCGCCTGGATGACCGGGCTCGCACCGGTCGGGCCACGGCCGGTCGTCGCGGCCGGCCTCTACCTGCCGATCCCGGTGATCGGCGACCTCATCGCGGCGCTGCGGGGCGGGCAGTGGGTGGCCTATCTGTCGGTGATCATCCCGATGGGGCTGTTCAACGTCATCGGCTCGCTCCAGAACATCGAATCGGCCGAGGCCGCGGGAGACGGGTTCGCGACGCGGCCGTCGATGGCCGTCAACGGGATCGGAACGATTGCCGCGGCGCTCTTCGGGTCGTGCTTTCCGACCACCATCTACATCGGCCATCCGGGATGGAAGGCCCTGGGCGCGCGGGCCGGCTACTCGGTGCTGAACGGGGTTTTCTTCGCCATCGTCGGGCTCAGCGGCACGCTGTCCTACATCGCCTGGGCGGTGCCGATCGACGCCGGCATGGCGATCGTGCTGTGGATCGGCATCGTGATCACCGCGCAGGCGTTCCTGGCGACGCCGCCGGAGCACGCGCCGGCGGTGGTGGTTGGATTGCTGCCGGGGGTGGCCGCCTGGGGCGCGTTGATGGCGAAAAGCGGGCTGCGCGCCGCCGGGGTCGGCCTGCCGGGCCGGGTGCAGTTCACCGCCGACCTGATCCCGGCGTTCCTGCGCTCGGACACCTGGATCCATGGCGCCTTCGCCCTGGAGCAGGGATTCATCCTCAGCGCGATGATCCTCGCCGCCCTGTCCGTCGAGCTTCTGGAGCGCCGGTTCCGCCGTGCGGCCTGCTGGTCCGCCGTGGCCGCCGTCCTCTCTACCCTCGGCCTGATCCACTCCTACGCCTGGACGCCGGGGGACACCGTGGTCTCCCTCCGGCCGGCCTGGCCCTGGGCGCTCGGCTACGCCGCGGTGGCTGTCCTTTTCTTCATCGCGCCGTGGATCACGGTGGAGGCGGAGGGGATTGGGCATTGAGGAAGATCTGCCGCACCGCCTCGATCGTGTCCGCCTCGGCGGCGGTTTTGTCGGGCCGGTAGCGTTTGACGCGGGCGAAGCGGAGGGCCATGCCGGCGGGGTATTGCGGGCTCTCCTGGACGTCGTTGAAGGCGACCTCGACGACGAGCTCGGGGCGCAGGTGGACGGTCCAGCCGTCGGTGGCGAGGGCGATCTCCTGGAATTTTTGCGTCTGCCAGGCGAGGATTTCGTCGGTCAGCCCTTTGAAGGTCTTGCCGAGCATGACGAACGCTCCGTTGCCGGGATCGCGGGCGCCGAGGTGGAGGTTGGAGAGCCAGCCGTTGCGCCGGCCATGGCCCCATTCGGCGGCGAGGACGACGAGATCGAGCGTGTGGGCCGGCTTGATCTTGAGCCAGGAGGCGCCGCGCCGGCCGGCTTCGTAGGGCGCGTCGACCGCTTTGGCCATCAGGCCCTCGTGACCATGGCGGAGAGCGTCGGCGAAGAAGGCGTCGGCCGCTTCCGGATCGGCGGTGACCAGGCGCGGCACGGTGAGCGAGGGTGCCGTCTCGGAGAGCGCCTGGAACCGCTCGGCGGCCGGGCGGTCGAGCAGGTCGTCGCCGTCCAGGTGGAGGATGTCGAAGAAGAACGGGGTCAGCGGCAGCTCGCCGCGCAGGCGTTCGACGTCGAGCTTGCGGCCGAAGCGGCGCATGGTGACCTGGAACGGCCAGGGCGAGCCGTCGGGTTTGAGAGCGATCACCTCGCCGTCGAGGAGGAGCCGGCGCGCCGGCAGGGCCTGGACGGATTCGACCAGCTCCGGCACGGCGTGGGTGACCTCGTTGCCGCGGCGTGAGTAGACGCGGACGGCGCCGTCCGCCTTGTGCACCTGGATGCGCGCGCCGTCGAATTTCAGCTCGAAGGCGGCCTCGCCGAGCTTTTCGAGGGCGTCCGAGACGTCGCCGGCCGGCTGCGCGAGCATGGGCTGGAGCGGGCGGAAGAGCTGCAGGTGGAAGCGGGAGAGACCGGGGAGCCCTTCGGTCAGCGCGGCGCGGGCCACCGGTGGCAGCTCGCCGGCCAGCATCAACGCCCGCCGCACCTCGCCCGCCGGTACCGCTGCCGCGGCGGCGAGCGCTTCGGTCATCAAACCCGCCAGCGCGCCCTGCCGGAGCTCACCGAAGATCAGGCGGATCAGGAAGCCCTGCTCGGGTTGCGTCGCGCGGGCCAGGAGACCGGAAAGCAGCCGCCCGCGTTCGGCGGTGGAGCCGGCGCCGGTGATGCCGGCGATGCGCTCGAAGGTGGCATCCACCTCGCCGATCGTGAGCGACGGCTCGGCGGCGACTTCCCCAGGCCGGGCGTCGCGCACGGACGCGCCGCCGAGGCCGATCCGGCCCTGCCGCAGGTTGCCGGACAGCCAGGAGACGGCGGGATCGATCTCGTCCGCGCCGAGCCGGCGGAGGAGATCGGTCAAGCTGGCGATCTTGGCGGAGCGCGATCGGGTCTCGGCGACGAGCAGGGAGGTGGTGACGAGATCGGCGAGCAGCATCCCGGTGATTGTAGGCCACGCGAGCTGTGGTATCGTGTTGTGCATTGACGGAGACAAGGGTGGTATGGATCGAGAGCTAATCGCCTACTTCGACGAACGTTTTCGCGAGCTGCGGGAAGAATCCACCCAGCAATTCGACCAGCTCGGCGAGCGGGTTGACCAGCGCTTCGACCAGGTCGAGCAGAGGCTTGAACAGGTCGAGCAGCGGCTTGAACAGGTCGAGCAGCGGCTTGATAGGCGTATTGACCAGCTCAGTGATCGCGTCGACCAGCTCAGCGAAGGTCTCGTGCAAGTTAACCAGCGTGTCGACCAACTCAGCGAGCGGGTCGAGCAGTTGGCGGACATGGTCCACAGCACCCAGATCATGGTCGAGGACCTACGCAGCAAGATCGAGCTGGTCGCCGAGGGCGTCGCCGGAGTCAACGAGCGGCTCGATCTCTCCCGGGAGACGGCAAAGAGGAGGCGAAGGAGCTTCGGAACCTCTTCACCTTCCCGGTGAAGAAGTTGGATGGCCGAGTCCGGGTCGTCGAGGAGAGGACAACCCGGCACACCCGCCAGATCGCGGCTCTTCGCCGGAGATCCGAAAAGCCCCGGTCCCGCCCTTCCTGACTCCCCGCAACCCTCCGTCCCCACCTCACGTATGATCAGGGACGACGATTCGGAGGTCCGCCGATGGAGTCCCTCGCTTCCGCCCCGCAAGTTGCCGTTCCAGTCCCCCGCGCGACCCGCGCCGTGGCGATCCCCTGGTTTGTCTCGATCATGCTTCTGGGCTCGACCAGCATCATCGTCGGGCTGCTGTGGGACATCTCGTGGCACATGACGATCGGCCGCGACACGTTCTGGACGCCGGCGCACATGGCGATCTACCTGGGCGGCGTGCTGGCCGGGCTGTCGGGGGGATGGCTGGCGATCCATACGACGTTCGCCGGGACGCCCGAGGAGAAGGCGGCGGCGGTGCCGTTCTGGGGGTTCCGCGCTCCGTTCGGCGCCTGGGTGGGGATCTGGGGCGCCATCGCGATGCTCACCTCGGCGCCGTTCGACGACTGGTGGCACAACGCCTACGGACTGGACGTGAAGATCATTTCGCCGCCGCACATGGTGCTGGCGGCGGGGATGATCGCCATCCAGATCGGCGCCATGCTGCTCGTGCTCGCCCGCCAGAACCGCGCCGCGGAGAGCGCCGGAGACGTCGGAGAGCGCGCTCTGGGCCTGGCGTTCCTCTATGCCGCGGGCGTCGTGCTGCTCATGGTGGCGACGGTGCTCATGGAGGACAGCTACCCGAACGACCAGCACGGTGCCTACTTCTATAAAGCCTCGTGCGCGGTCTACCCGCTGCTCCTGGCGGCTGTGGCGTGGTCGTCGCGACGGCGCTGGGCGGCCACGACGACGGCGTTTTTCTACACCGTTCTCAACCTGGTCATGGTGTGGGTCCTGCCGCTCTTCCCGGCGCAGCCGAAGCTGGCGCCGATCAACAATCCGCTCGACCACATGGCGTCGCCGCTCTTTCCGCTGCTGCTGATCGTGCCGGCCGTCGCGATCGACCGGATCGTCCAGGCCACCGGCCGGCGCGCCCGCTGGTGGTTGGCGCCGGCGCTGGCGGCGGCCTTCCTCGGGCTCTTCCTCCTGGTGCAGTGGAGCTTTTCCCAATTCCAGCTCTCGCTGGCCGCCGACAACGCGTTCTTCGCCAGCAACCGGCACTGGGACTACAGCCGGGCCGCGGGTGACTGGATGACCCAGTACTGGCACATCAAGCGGGAGCCGATGTCCCTCCGGGCCGCGGGTGTCGCCTGGCTGGTCGGCACGGTCTCGGCGCAGATCGGTCTGGTCTGGGGAGGCTGGATGGCGCGGGTGAAGCGATGAGCCGGCGAAGGCGCCCTCACCGCCCGGGAGAGGGGAGACAAGCGTTGATCTTCCTTTTCCTCCTCGCCCTTTTCCTTCTTCCGCCCGCCGTCCACGCGCATGTCGGCAGCCCGAACGTCTTCTTCACCGGGACGGCGGGGCCCTGGCCGGTGAGATGCCCGACCCGTCGCGACGGCGGCGGGCTCGGGTCATCGTCGCCGCGACCGCGATGTTTCTCGTCCTGATCATCGCCGGCGGCAAGCGGTGGTGGGACGGCGTGGACGCCGAGGCGCGGGAGCGCTTGTCCCGGCCGCTCGCGACCGCCGCCTCGGTGCGGCAGGAAGGCGCCGGGCAGGTGCTGCGCCTCGCCGTCGACGATCCGCGCTGGCAGAGTCCCGAGGTGAGCACCCTGATGCCGGACCACGGCAAGCTGATGCACCTCTTCCTCATCCGCGAGCCGGGCCTCGACGCCTTCGCCCATCTCCACCCGGTGCGCCGCGACGCGAGATCGTTCGAAGCCCCTCTGCCGGCGCTCCCCGCCGGCCGCTACCGGCTCTACGCCGATGTCGTCCGCGAGTCCGGCTTCGCGCAGACTCTCACCGCCACGGTCAGTCTTCCGAATCCGGCCGTCCAAAGCGCGGCTGGAGATCCAGACGACTCCTGGCGTCTCGCCGGTCCTCTCGAAGGTGGTTTGAGCATGACCTGGGAGGGGAAGCCGGAGCCGTTGGTGGCCGGCCGCGAGGTGGAGTTGCGCTTCGCCGTCCGCGACGCCGCGGGCCGGCCGGCGAGGTGTCGTTCCCCTACGAGTTCCCGCAGCCCGGCCACTACCGTCTCTGGGTGCAGGTGAAGAGCGGCGGAGCGGTGCGGACGGGGGTGTTCGACGCCGAGGTCCGCCCCGCTCCACGGTAGGTTTTACTTTCCGATCAACACCGCCGTCGCGCGGTCGACTTCCTTGGCGAAGCCTTCGATGACCTTCGCGACGAGGCCGACCTGCTCGTCGACTTCCTTCCAGTTGCGCTGCTCGATGGCCTCGCGGACCGCCGGCAGGGTTTTCACGCCGTAGCCGGTGTAGAAGCCGGGGGCGTAGATCTGGTGCACGAACCAGGAGCGGCGCGGCAGGCCCTCTTTGCGGGTCAGGGCGTGCTCGGCGCCGAGCAGGATGAGGTCGAGGCGCTTCTGATCCTCGGCGGAGAGCGAGCCCCCCTTGCCGGAGAAGGCTCTCTGGTAGGCGGCGGTGCTCTGGTCGAGGACCGCGGCGGCGTTGCGCAGCGGCGCGAAGTTCAGATAGGGGACGGGGTCCTTGGGCGCCGGCACCACCCAGGTCTCGACCGGATCGTCGATCGCACGGTAGGTGCCGTCCTGGATGCGGCGGTTCTCTTCCTCCGTCGCCTCGCGCATGTCGTCGGCGAGCTTCGCCACCTCGCCGACGTAGCGGTCGACGCTGGCGGAGAAGCGGCCGAAGTCGAGCGGCAGGACGTCGGCGTCGGCGAGGCGGAGCACCAGGCGGCCGCCGGTCTTCGCGAGGGTCACGCCGTAGACGAACGTGGGGTCCATGAAGCGGGTGTAGTGGTCGAAGTCGTCGTAGATCGAGTGGTACTGGCCGTAGTACCCCTCGCCCTCGTAGCCGATGTTGAGGGAGGCGATGCCGAGGTGCTGGAGGAACGGTGTGTAGTCGGAGCCCGAGCCGAGCGGGCTGATGCGGAAGGTCTTGGTGCTCCGCACCTCCTGCCGGATGTTCGGCGGCGAGCCCACGATGAGGACGGCCATGGTGCGGTCGGCGACGCTGATCGACTTCTCAGGGTCGGTGACGTCGCGGGCGACCTGATTGACCAGGGTCTCCAGGGTTTGCGAGCCGCCGGCTGCGAGAGCGCCACGGCCGTTGTTGTCTGAGTTGATGTAGACCGCGGCGTGCTGGCGCAGCTCGTCGGCGTGCGTCTCCGCCCACTCGGTGGAGCCGAGGAGGCCGGGCTCCTCGCCGTCCCAGGCGGCGAAGATGATGGTGCGCTTCGGCTTCCAGCCGCTTTTCACCAGCTCGCCGAGGGCGCGGGCCTCTTCGAGCTCGGCCACCAGGCCGCTGACCGGGTCGGCGGCGCCGTTGACCCAGCCGTCGTGATGGTTGCCGCGCACGATCCATTCGTCCGGCCGTTCGGCGCCGTGCAGGATGGCGATGACGTCGCGGGTGGGCGTCTGTTTCCAGTCGAACTGCACCTTGAGATGAACCTTCGCCGGGCCGGGGCCGAGGTGGTAGGGCAGCGGCAGGGCGCCGCGCCACTCCTCGGGCGCCATGGGGCCGCCGATCGCCTGGAGGAGCGGCGTCGCGTCGGCGTAGGAGATCGGCAGCACGGGAATCTTGGTCAGCGTTGCCGCCTTGGAGAAGTCGAGGCGCTTGGCGTCCTTGGTCGCGCCGACGCCGGGGGTCAGCGGATCGCCGGGGTAGAGCGGCATGTCGGCGACCGATCCCCGCTGGGCGCCATGGTCGGGGCGGAAGCCGCCTTTCGGGTAGACGTCGCCCGCGCCGTAGCCGTCCTCCCGGGGGTCGGAATAGATGATGCAGCCGATGGCACCGTGCTCGGCGGCGACCTTCGGCTTGATGCCGCGCCAGGAGCCGCCGTAGCGGGCGAGCACGATCTTGCCGCGCACGTCGACGCCGCGGCGGGCGAGCTCGTCGTAGTCGGCGGGAATGCCGTAGTTGACGAACACCAGGTCGCCGGTGACGTCGCCGTCGATCGAATAGGCGTTGTAGATCGGGAGCTGCTCATCCGTCTGGCCGGAGGTCGAATCGCCGGGGATCGGCGGCTCGGCCAGCGAGGCGGTGAAGTGGGTGGGAGCGATCAGCTCGAGCTGCCGCACCTTGGGAGTCGGGAAGAGCACGGAGAACTCCTCAATGCGGGTGTCGTACCCCCACGAGCGGAACAGGGAAGCCATGAGCTCGGCATTCTGTTTGCCATAGGGCGAGCCGAGGTGGTGGGGATGCGCGGTGAGCTGTTTCATCCAGCCGCGCAGGTTCTCCGGGTTCAGCAAGGCGTCGAAACGCGTCTCCAGCGCCCGTTGCGCCGCGGCGCCGGTGTCGTTGAAGCCGAGCATCGAGGTGGACACGGCGGTCACCGGCGGGGGGACCGCGGGCGTCGGGGGGGCCGCGGCGGCGGTGGCCGCCAGGGCGAGGACGAACATCGGCAAGGCGACTCGGGACATCTGGGGCATCGAAAAGGCTCCTACGGCGCATGGGCGCCCGGTCGTGAGGACGAAAACCGGTCGCATTCTACGCCGTCCTGCCGGACAGCCGCAGAGGTCGGGTATCTTTGTAGGTCGAGGGAGAGTCTTTGCAGCCCGATTACAGATCTTCATCCCATGAATCGACCGGCCTGAGCGCCACGAGCCTGCGCTGGACGGTGGGCCTGCTCTCTGGCTTCATCGGCGCCTTCGTCCTGGTCGCGCCGCATCGCTACGCGAGCCCTTCCTTCCGGGAGCTTGCCCCGTTCCTGGCGTGGTGGGGTCTGGCGGCCCTGGGCATCGGCGTCGCCCTCCTCTCGGTGGCCATCCTGCGGCCCGGCCGGGTGGTGAGCCTGATCGTGCACAGCGCGGCTGGCCTGACGCTGCTCGTGCTGGCGGCGAGCTTCGCCCGGACCGGCGCGTTCACCGGGGCGGTCAGCTACGGCATCCTCGGTCTGGGTCTTATCGTGGCCGGAGGGTTGCGGCCCGCGGTGCCCGCGGCGCCATCGGATCAGGAGCGCGATCTGTTCGCTCTGCTGATGGGAGCCGTGGCGGTGATCGACGGCGTCGCCCTGTTGACCCTGCCGCGGCTGTTCCAGGGGCCCGCCTTCGATTCCACCCGGCCGTTCGTGCCAGTATTCGCCATTGCCCTCCTGGTCAGCGGCCCTTTCCTCTGCCGGGTGCACCTGCGCGCCGCCCCACGCTGGCTGGTGTTGACGGCGCACCTGACGGTGGGCTCGGCGTTTCTCCTCGTCGGCGCTCTGATCGCGCTGCCGCGCCGTTCGTGGACCGGGATCGCCTTCTATCTCGGCTGCGGTACCGCTCTCGCCTTTCTCCCCTGGCTGTCGCCGCGGCTCGCCCGCCTGGACACCCAGGCGCTCGTGACCCGCCTGGCTCTGGCGCTGGCGATCGCCACCTCCGTTTCGTTGGTCTTCACCGTGGCGGTGGCGACGACGCAGGAGGAGCGGCTGGCGATCGAGCAGGTCGGGGAGACGCGGACGATCGAAGCGCAGTCGATCGCCCGCGCGGTCGCCGACTTCATCGAGCTGAACGCCGCCCAGACCGCGACGATCGCCGCGACCGCCGGCCGGATTCCGCCGGAGCCGCAGGCGCAGCGTCTGTTCCTCGCGCGGACCCTCCCGCTCTATCCGCGCATGCAGGCGCTTCTTCTGCTCGACTCCGGCGGCCAAGCGGTGGCGGGGGAGCTGTCCTTGAGCGAGCGCAACCGGCGGGAGATCGCGGCGGCGGCGCGACGCAATCCACGGGTCTCGGTGCAGCTCCTGACGCTGCCGGGGGATGCGCAGCCGCATCTGTTGTTGAGCGCGCCGGTGGTAGGCGCCGGGGGAACCGTGACCGGCGCTCTGGTGAGCCTGCTCGGGGCGACCGCGCTGCAGGAGCGCATCACCCGCGCCGGATCCGACGTCTACCTGGCCGACGGCCACGGCCAGGAGATCGCCCACCGCGACAGCACCCAACCGGTCGCCAGCTCCGGCTTCCCCGGCGCGGACGACGCTCTCCCGCTGCCCGCGGGTTGGGACAAGCAGATCGCCGCCGGACACCAGCCGCAGGACTTCGACGGTCTGGGCGCGTTCAAGAAGATGGGCGGGCTCGGTTGGGTCGTGGCGGTGCAGCGGCCGCGCAGCGCCGCGCTCGCCGGCGTCCGCAAGGGGCGCGATCTCGCCTTCCTGCTGCTGCTCGCCGTCGTCCCCCTCGCCGTGCTGGGCGGAATCCTGACCGCGCGCCGGATCGCCCGCCCGCTCGGCACCCTGGCGGACGCGGTGGACGCAATGACCGCCGGCAATCCCGGAGCGCCGCTCTCCAGAAGCTCGGTCAGCGAAGTCGCGCGCCTCTCCGCCGCCTTTGCCGAGATGCGGGACCGTCTGGCCGCGCGTACCCACGAGAGCGAGCGGCTGGCCAGCGAGCTGCGCGCTCGCGCCGAGGCCCTGGCCGACTCCGACCGGCGCAAGGACGAGTTCCTCGCCATGCTGGCACACGAGCTGCGCAACCCTCTCGGGGCGATCGCCAACGCCACCTACATCCTCGCCCAGACGGATCTCGCGACACCGGTCACCGGCCGCGCGGTGGGGGTCATCCAGCGCCAGATCCAGCACCTCGTGCGCCTGGTCGACGACCTGCTGGACGTCTCGCGCATCACCCGCGGCAAGGTGGAGCTGCGTTGGGAGCCGGTCGACCTCGGCGACGCGGTGCGCCATGCCCTGGAGACCACCCGCCCGCTGCTGGAAGCGAAGAGCCACACCCTGCACGTCCATCTCACCGGCGAGCCCTTGCCGCTCCACGCCGACACCACGCGGCTGGAGCAGGTGGTCGGAAACCTGGTGCGCAACGCGGCCAAGTACACCGATCCGGGGGGGCAGATCGAGGTCACCGTCCTGCCCCAGGACGGCGAGGCCGTGCTGCAGGTGAAGGACAACGGGATCGGCATCGCGCCCGACCTGCTGCCGCGGATCTTCGACCTTTTCACCCAGGGCGAGCAGGCCCTCGACCGCGCCGGCGCCGGGTTGGGCATCGGCCTCACCCTGGTGCGCAGCCTCGTCGAGCTGCATGGCGGCCACGTCGTGGCGACGAGCGCCGGACCGGGTGCCGGGACCACGATGGAGGTGCGGTTGCCGCTGGCGAGGCGTCAGGGGGAGGGGAGCGAGGGACCGCTCTCGTCGCCGATCCGCTGAGCGCGGACGATGAACCGCTGCGGCGCCGAGCCGACGTAAGAGAACGGGTAGCAGGTCACCAGCGTCAGCTCCGGCGTCCCGCCGTCGGCGAGCACCTCGGTCTCCTCCGGCGCGACGATCCGGGTCCATTCGACCTGATAACGGTAGGTCGCCTCCGGGGTGGTGAGGGTGATGATGTCATTCTTACCGATGTCCCTGAGAGGGCGGAAGAAGCTGTCCCGGTGCCCGGCGATGCCGATGTTGACCACCGTGCCGGGGATGTGGCCGGCGCCGCGGCGCAGCGTGCCCGCCTCGACGCCTTCGAGGACGATGGTGGAGAGCCCGAGACGGGGGATCTCCAGACGGCCCACCAGCTCTCCTTCTTCCAGCTTGACCGGCGCGGGCTGGGCTGGAGCGGACAGACCGGAGAAGGAATCGGTCTCCGCCGCCGGTCGAGATCCGGCCGGCGCCTGTCCGGCGATGCGGTCCTGCTGCTGCCTGTGCTCGATCGCCTCGTCGAGGCGCCGGCCTTCTTGCCGGGCGGTCAGCCGTGCGTCGAAATAGGCGTAGGCGACCGTGCCCAGACAGATCAACCCGATCAGCAGCAACAGGCGTTCGAGCCAACGGACGGACATGGCGACCTCCCTCAGACAGAATCACCTGGCTCCCGAAGGCGCCAGGTGATCGAACGAGCTTACGAGCTGCGAGAGGCCAGGCTCAGGCATTCCGCGACGCCCGGAGGACGGCGAAGCCGGCCAGCGAGGTGAGACCGAGCAGGGCCACCAGGGGCATCTCGCTCCCGGTGCGCGGCAGGCGATGGGCGCGGACATGGGTCGTCGACGTGCCGGTCGTGTCGTTCATGCCGGTCGTGGTCGTGGAGGTCGAGGTGGTGTTGTCCATGGTGCTCGTGGTGCTCATGGAGCCGGTCGTGCCGGTCGTCGTGCCGGTCTGATCACGCTGCATGCTCTCGGCGGCCGTCCCCTCGGTCGTGCCGTTCTCGGTCACCGGCTGCGACTGCACGCCGGTGGTCGGAGCCGCGATCGGATGCCCCGGATTCGGCAGGTCGTTGTTGGTCTGCCCCGGCAGCTTCTCCTGGGTCGGGCCCGGAGCCGTGGTGTTGAGGGGATTCTGCGCCATCGCGGCGCCGGCGGTGAGCAGGAACATGGTCGAGCTGGCAAGAATGAAACGCTTCATAAGATGTCTCCTCTGCAGAGTTGAGAACTACCTGTTGGAAGGCGGAGGCTCCCTCGGAGCCTCCGCTGTCATCGAAAGAGGAAGTTTGCAAGGCAGGTGCCACATACGGTCCCACCGTACGGCCGACGACTAGGCCCGGCGGGTGCGCAGCGTGGCGGCGGCACCCAGCGCCAGGAGGCCGGTCAGGGCGATCAGCGGCAGATCGCTCGCCGTTCTCGGCAGGTGGCGGCCGGTGCTCGTGGCCGAGGTGTCGGTCGTGCCCATGCCACCGGTGCCGGTGGTGGTGGAGGTGCCGTCATAGCTGCCGGTGGTGCCGGTCGTCGTGCCGGTGCCCGTTCCATAGGTGCCGGTGGTCGTGCCATAGGCGCCGGTGGTGCCGGTGCCGGTGGTGGTCGTGCCGACGCCGTTCACCGCGCCGGAGCCGGTCGTGGCGCCGGTGTTCGTGCCGTAGGTGTTGGTCGTGCCGGTGGTGCCGGTCGTGGTGTCAACCGGAGTGCCCGAATTGGTGGTGCCATAGCCGGTGGCGGTGCCGGTCCCGGTCGTCCCCGTGATGTTGCTGCCCCCCATGCCGTTGTCCGTTCCGGTGCTGGTGCCGGTGGTGCTCATGGTGCCGGTCGTGCCACTGGTGGTGGGGGAGCTGGTCGACGGAGGCGTCGACGGCATCGAGCCGGTATTGGCTGTCGAGCCCGGCGTCGGGCTCGCTCCACCGCCACCTCCCTGCGCCAAGGCGGCGCCGGCGGTCACCAGAGACAGGGTGGTCACGAGAGTGAGGATCTGCTTCTTCATGATGTTTTCTCCTCTCCGTTCAGGGTCAGATCGGGCTTTCCGGAGGAGACCCGTTGCGAAAATTTGCAAACCTGATGCCAGAAGAGACTGAAGAAGGGGAGAAAACGGCCCCGCGGAATGGCTTTCCGCGAGGCCGGGGAAACGCTCAGGCGTGGGTGAGCTTCTTGTACTTGATGCGATGCGGCTGGTCCGCCTCGGCGCCGAGGCGGCGCTTGCGGTCGGCTTCGTAGCCTTCGTAGTTGCCCTCGAACCAGACCACCTGGGAGTCACCCTCGAAGGCGAGGATGTGGGTGGCGATGCGGTCGAGGAACCAGCGGTCGTGGCTGATCACCACCGTGCAGCCGGCGAAGGCGAGGAGCGCCTCTTCGAGCGCGCGCAGGGTGTCGACGTCGAGGTCGTTGGTCGGCTCGTCGAGGAGCAGCAGGTTGCCGCCGGCCTTCAGAGTGCGGGCGAGGTGGACACGGTTGCGCTCACCGCCCGACAGGTCCTTCACCCGCTTCTGCTGGTCCGAGCCCTTGAAGTTGAACGCCGCCGCATAGGAGCGCGCCGGCACCTCCCGGCTACCCAGCATCACGATGTCGCGGCTGTCGGAGATCGCTTCCCAGACCAGCTTCTCGCCGTCCAGCGACTCGCGGCTCTGGTCGACGTAGGCGATCTTCACCGTCTCGCCGACGCGGATCGAGCCGGCGTCGGGCTTCTCGTCGCCGACGATCATGCGGAACAGGGTCGTCTTGCCGGCGCCGTTCGGGCCGATGATGCCGACGATGCCGCCGTGGGGGAGCGCGAAGCTGAGGTTCTCGATCAGCAGGTTGTCGCCGTACCCCTTGCGGAGGCCGTTGGTCTCGACCACCAGGTCGCCGAGCCGCGGGCCGCTCGGGATGTGGATCTCGTTCGGATCGGTCCGTGACTCCGCCGCGCGCTCCTCGGCAAGCAGCTCCTCATAGTGGTTGAGGCGGGCCTTGCCCTTGGCCTGGCGGGCGCGCGGGCTCATGCGCACCCATTCGAGCTCGTGCTGGAGGGTGCGGCGGCGCGCCGACTCGTGCTTCTCCTCGAGCTCCAGGCGCTGCTCCTTCTGTTCCAGCCAGGAGGTGTAGTTGCCTTCCCAGGGGATGCCCTGGCCGCGGTCGAGCTCGAGGATCCAGCCGGCGACGTTGTCGAGGAAGTAGCGGTCGTGGGTGACTGCCACCACGGTGCCTTCGTATTCGGCGAGGTGGCGCTCCAGCCAGGCCACCGATTCGGCGTCGAGGTGGTTGGTCGGCTCGTCAAGGAGCAGCAGATCGGGCTTTTGCAGCAGCAGCCGGCAGAGGGCGACCCGGCGCCGCTCGCCGCCCGACAGCTTGCCGACCTCGGCGTCGGCGGGCGGCAGGCGGAGGGCGTCCATGGCGATCTCCAGCGTGCGGTCGATCTCCCAGGCGTTGGCGTGGTCGATCGCGTCCTGCACGCGTGCCTGCTCGGCCATCAGCTTGTCCATCTCCGCGTCGGACATCTCCTCGCCGAACTTCGCGTTGATCTCGTCGAAGCGGTCGAGCAGGGCGCGGATCTCCGCGACACCCTCCTCGACGTTGCCGAGGACGTTCTTGGACGCATCGAGGCGCGGCTCCTGCGACAGATAGCCGACCTTGGTGCCCTTCGCGGCCCACGCCTCGCCGCCGAACTCCTTGACCTCGCCGGCCATGATCTTGAGCAGCGTGCTCTTGCCGGCGCCGTTCAGACCCAGGACGCCGATCTTGGCGCCCGGGAAGAACGACAGCCATATTCCTTTGAGGACCTCGCGGTTCGGTGGGTAGATCTTCCGCAAGTCCTTCATGACGTAGATGTATTGCTCGGCCATGTTCCTCTTCTCTTCCTCAGATGGTTCGGGAGACGAACGACAGGACAGACGACAGAGAAGGATTGTAGCGCATAGCTCCTCTGCTCCGCCCGGCCTATCCGGGGACAGCTCCCGCCGCCAGCAGGCGCCCGGCCAGGACGGCCAGGAACGGACCGAGGTCGTCCGTGTCCGGCAGCGTGATCTCGAACCGTCCGTTCTTGAGGCGCTCCACCTTCCCCTCCCCCTGCATCACCAGCGGCACCTGGATCGCCTCGCGGGAGAGCGGCATCTCGTCGGTCACCTCGAACACCCGGTTCATGATCTGCGGATCGATGACGCGCATGGCACCTCCTGGAGAGCATGGTAACTGAAGGCGCGTGTACCATAGCTCCATGACGGACCTGGCACCCGCGACCGACCTGTTCCTGTCCCTCACCCCCGAGAGAGTGCTCGCCGCCGTCGAGGCGGGAGGGCTGCCCTGCAATCCGGTCAGCTATCCGCTCAACTCGTTCGAGAACCGGGTCTACGAGGTGGAGCTGAAAGACCGCACCCGGGTGGTGGCCAAGTTCTACCGGCCGGGCCGCTGGACGGAGGAGCAGATCCTGGAGGAGCACCAGTTCCTCGCCGACCTCGTGGCCGACGAGGTTCCGGTCTGCACCATGCGCGAGTTTCCGGGCGGCGGCACCCTGCGGCAGATCGACAACATCTATTACTGCCTCTCCGACCGGCGGGGCGGCCGTGCGCCCGACGAGCTCGACGACGCGACGGTCCGCCGCCTCGGCATGCTGGTGGGCCGTCTGCACAACGCCGGCGCCCGCCGGGAAGCTTCCCACCGGCTGCTCCTCAACGCCGACCACTACATCCGCGACAACGTCGACTGGCTGGCCGAGCACGGCACCCTCCCCGCCCACCTCCGCGACCGCTACTTCGACACCGCCTTCACCATCGCCGACATCCTCGACAAGCAGCTCGACGGCGTGCCGGTCCACCGCATCCACGGCGACCTCCACCTCGGCAACCTCCTCTTCCGCGACGGTCTCCTCAACGTCCTCGACTTCGACGACATGGCGATCGGTCCGGCGGTGCAGGACCTCTGGCTCGCCCTGCCCGGCCGCGACCGCTGGGCGCTGCGGCAGCGCGACCTCTTCCTCGAAGGCTACGAACAGCTCCGCGAGTTCGACCGCTCCACCCTGCGCCTGATCGAAACCCTGCGTGGCCTGCGCCTCATCCACTACGCCGCCTGGCTCGCCCGCCGCTGGCACGATCCCGCCTTCCCGGCCGCCTGGCCGCAGTTCGGCACGGTGGACTATTGGGAACGGGAGACGACCGATCTCGTCGAGCAGCTCGCCGTGATCCGCGGCGAAGCGAAGCCGGAAGAGGGCGGCTACTCCCCGGAAGAGGCCACGACCGAGGAAGAGTCCGCGCTCACCAATAAAGATTTTTTCTGGGACTGGGAAGGGAATTGACGCGTGCCCAGGCTCTCGTACAGGTATTCCGCGAATCTCGCGAGCGTCGCCGCGAATTTCTGCGGTTTTCGATCTCCAGTTCCTCGCGCCCGCCGACTCATGCGCCTCGCCTACTTCAGCCCATTGCCCCCGCAGCCTTCGGGGATCGCCGACTACAGCGCGGAGCTGCTTCCCGCCCTCGCCCGGCATCTGGAGGTGGAACCGTTCGTCGACGAAGGGGTGCGGGTCGATCCTGAGATCGCCGCCCGCTTCACCGTCCGCGGCGACAAGGCGTTTCCGGCGCTGTGGGAGTCGGGCCGCTATGACGCGGTGCTCTACCACGTCGGCAACAATCCGGAGTATCACTCCCGCGTCTGGCGGATGCTGCTGCGCGTCCCCGGCATCGTTGTGCTGCATGAGCCGATGCTCCATCACCTGGTGCGCGGCATGACGCTCTCCCGCGGCGATCTCGACGGCTATGTGGAGGAGATGCGCTACGCCTATGGGCGCACCGGCGAGTCGCTGGCCCGGCGCAGTCTCGGCACCGGCATCCCGCTCGACGTGTGGAGCTATCCGCTGTTCGAGCGGGTGGTGGACGCGAGCCTCGGGCTGATCGTGCACAACGACTGCACGCGCGACCGGGTGCTGGCGAGCCGCCCCGGCACCCGCATCGCCAAGGTGCCGCATCATCTGAGTCTTGATGCTCCTGGAGAGGTCGCGAACGCTTCTCCCGAGGCGCTGCGGGCCGCGCTCGGTCTGCCCGCGCAGGGGCTCCTGGTCGCCTCGTTCGGCTTCATCACCCCGGCGAAACGGATGGACGTCGCCCTGCGCGCCTTCGCCCGCCTGCGCCGCGAGGTGGCCCCCGGTGCGCTCTACCTGCTGGTCGGGGAGGTGTCGCCGCAGTACGATTTCGCGAAGCTCCTCACGCCGGAGCTGTCCGCCGGCGTCGTGCCGGTCGGCCGTACCGATCTGCCGGCCTTCCTCCGCTACATGGCGGCGGCGGACGTGACGATCAACCTGCGCTACCCGTCCGCCGGCGAGACCTCGGGCACGCTGATCCGCCTCCTCGGACTGGGCAAGGCGGTGGTGGTGAGCGACACCGGGGCGTTCGCCGAGATCCCGGACGGCTGCTGCGCCAAGATCGATCTCGACGCGACCGAGGAGGAGCTGCTCTTCGTCACCCTCCGCGCCCTGGCGAGCGATCCGGAGCTGCGCCGGCGGATGGGCGAGAACGCCCGCCGCCACATCGCAGCGCATCACACCCTGGAGGGCTCGGCGGCGGGTTATGCGGATTTCGTGCGCGCGATCGTGGAAGCGCGGCCGGAGCCGTTCCGCGCGGTGCCGCCGCTGGCGCCTTACCCCCCGGCGGACGTGCTCTCCGACATCGCCGCGGCGGTGGCCGCGGAGGCGGTCGATCTGGGGGGAGGTGAAGAGGGGGGAGATGAGGATGAAATCCTCGCCGAGCTGGCCGCCGTGATGGCCGACCTGGGGCTCGGCCGGTGAGCCCGGTGAGCTGGCCGGTGGGGAAGCGGCGAAAGGCGCTGCGCGCCGTGGCCCTCGGTCTCCTCGCCGTGGTGCTGCTCACCGGCCATGTCCTCTATTGGTATGGGGCGCGGGCGCGCGCGGCGGCGCCGGAGCCCGGCAGCCTGCCCGCCCGCCTGCTCGCCTCGGGCGCCTACGACGCCTGCTTCTGGGTTCCCTATCCGCACCAGAACGTCGGCGTGCTGCGCAACCGGCTGGAGGACGGCGCCGACTGGCTGGCGGCGGTGGCTCGCGTCGGCGGGCTGCCGCCGCCGGTGCTGCCCGGCTTCGGCCCCTTCGCCGTGCCGCCGTCGCGCGAGATCGCGGCCTGCTCCGATCTCTCGGGAGACCGCTTCTTGCTCGTCGCCCGCGTCTATCCCTCCGTCGCCGCCATCGCGCGGCTGTCGGGCAAGCTGGCGGACAATCCGTGGCTCGCCGGCGGCGAGGTCCGCGAGCTGCGCGGCGAGGGTCCGGAGGAGCGGGTGGTGAAGGTTGCCTGGCGCGAAGGGATGTGGACGATCTCCTCCGGCGACGTTCCCGATCTCAAGGGCGTCTCTCCCGCCTCTTCCGCCGCCGCGGCCCCGCTTCCGGAGGTCCTCGGCCTCTTCCGTCTCAACAAGGAGGTCAGCGAGCTGCCCACCGGCGACTATCTGCTGCGCCGGCAGGGAGCGGATCTCGAAGTCACCCTGGAACGCCCGGGGTCCGTGGCGGCGCCGGACTTTCCGGCGGATGCAGCGCCGATCCTCCTCTCCGTGGCGGGACCGAGCTGGCCGGCGGCGGCCACCAAGCCGCTCCCCTCGGCCGCCTTCGCCCTGTTCGACAGCGGGGAGGGTGAGGAGACGGGGCGGGTCACCATCAGCATCCTCGGCAACGTGCCCGGCTGCGCCGTGTTTCATCCGCCCGGCGGCCAGCGCTGGGAAGTGCCGACCCAGGGGCTCGCTGGTCTGCTCACCGGCGGCCTGCCGAAGGGGAATGCCGCCGGATGGCAGATTGTTGCCGTCGATGCCACCAGCTTGGCGCATGCCGAGGCGCTGGCGCCGCGGCTCTCCGCGCTGATGACCCCGGAGAACGGCACGCTGGCCGGGACGCCGGGAAACACCGGGCGCCTGGTGATGGGTCTCTGGGCGCAGCCGGCGCCGGCCGTGCGGGTGGTGGCGCGGATCCGGAAATTCTTTGAGAAGATCCCGCTCGTGGAGCCGCGGCAGGTGCAGCGGTGGCGCGACTGGGAGACCCTGCTGCGGCCGCTCGCCCCGTGCGAGCGGATCGCTCTCGCGGCGACGCAATCCCCCCCTTCGTTCCGCCTCCGCTTCGACGGCTGCTCGGCGACGAAGCGCTGAATTTGACTTCGGGGCGATCATCCCTTAGCCTTCGCGGTTGCCCGGTTGGAGGTCAGTGTATGCAGATTTGGCTGGATCAGGTGCGCGACGAGCCGTTCAACTGGGAAGAGACGCAGAGCATTTCGCCGGCGACTCTGGAGAGGCCCGAGCTGATCGAGCTCGGACCGGTGACGTGGAAGGGGCAGGTCGTCCATACGGACCCCGGTTTCTTTCTGCGCGCCGATCTCTCGTATGATCAGACCCTGTGCTGTAATCGGTGCCTGAAGCCGATCGTCGAGCATTCCACGCCGGCGGTCGAGCTGATGATCCTGGT
>DATARD010000273.1:0-13200 GCA_036264355.1 Thermoanaerobaculia bacterium | reverse complement strand
CTCCGGGTCCTCCTCCGCGAGGGTCACCAGATGCACCAGCCAGGTCTCCGGAAGCACCGAGAGCAAACGGATCCCGCACGCCTTGAGGGCATCGTAGACGGTCTGGGAGTTGGTCGCCGAGACAGGCATCGCTCGCCTCAGAATCGCCGAAGCTCGGCGAAGCTTACACCATGCCGGTCCTGATTGGCTCCGCCATGAAGCGCGCCATCGGTTTCGGGTCGAGACAAAACGCCGCGATGTCGAGACAATCCATCGAAACACAGAGAAATCCACGGAGTATGTCGAGAAACCGAGGAAATTCTCGGCAAAACCAGACTTATGCACGATCGCACAACGTTGATTCGCAGAGACATCTGCGAGCTATGTCGAGAAATCTCGGTCGGATGCAGAGACATCGAAAGAGAATGCAGAGAAAATCGCCAGGAAAGCAGAGAATTGCGAGGCGGAAGCCCTGGATTGCGCGCCGGAGAAGGTGGATTGCGGCGCGGACGCGGAGAATTGCGCGAATGTCTCGACATCAGGAGCGGCATCCACTCCGCCGCAGACGCTCGGCATCGCGCTCTGCCTCGGGGCGCATGAGCAGCCCAGGGAAGAGTAGAGCCCCCTTCGTCTCGCTGGCTCGGCGTTTGCATTTCCTGAACAGCGATGACCAGGAAAATATCGCCCCTCCGCACGATATTCTGCGCCCCCATCAAGGCTTTCGACCTGGACGATCCTCTCTCTCCCTGGGGGATGCTCGCCGCCGAGTTCCCCCACGTCGAGCTCGCGAGCGGAGTCCCCCGGAGCAAGGTGCCCGATCTTTTCATCACGGCGGAACAGTGGAAGTCCCGAAATTTCAACTTCTACGAGCTGGACCGCCGGCTCGACGCCTTGATCGAGAGCCATGACGGCCCGTTCGGGCTCGTCCTCGTGGGATGGGGCGACGAGTTGGTGCGGACGGCACGCGAGGTGCTCACCCGCTGCCAGCGGGCGACGGACCGGCGGAACGAAGCGTCCCGGTGCCCGCTGTTCGACCGGCTGCTCAGCAGGCACCGGGAGATCCACGACCTCGCCAAGCCGCTGGTGCGTGCCGATTACAACCACGCCCTGGATACCTGGCACTGGGTGCTCCGGCTGGCGCCGGACGCCGGTCTCGCCGTGCAGCTCGCCGCGCTGTTCCACGACGTCGAGCGTCTGACCTCGGAGGCCGATGTCCGCATCGAGCGCATCGAGCACCAGGCCGCCGACTATCAGGCGTTCAAGGACCGGCATGCGGCGTGCGGCGCGGAACTGGCGGAGACCTTTCTCGGCGAGGCGGGAGTCGGCGCCGGAACACGGCGGCGGGCCGCCCGGTTGATCGCCGCCCACGAGCGCCCCGCGGAAGGCGGGCATCGGGACGCCGCGGCGGTCGCCTTGCTCAACGACGCGGACGCGCTCTCCTTCTTCTCGCTCAACAGCGTGGGTTATCTCGACTACTACGGCTTGGAGCAGACGCGAAAGAAGGTGGGCTACACCCTGCGGCGGCTGCGTCCGGAGGCACGGCGGCATCTCTGTGGAATGCGCCTGCCGGGCGCGGTGGCGGCGGCCGTCCAGGAGACGCTGCAGGAGCTGGAGGTCCCGCAGCGGGTGGCATGATCGAAGCGCGTCCTCGGCGGCATGTCGCCGATCGACGCCGGGTTCGTCCGCAACATGAAGTCGCAGGGGGTGCTCGATCACGTCGACGCCCTCGCCGTCCACGGCTTCCCGCTCGACTGGAACCACTGGCAGATCTGCGAATGGCCGGCGCGGCTGGCGGAGATCCAGGCGCTCACCGACCTCCCCGGAGCCCACTTCGGCGATCTCTCCCCACCCTTCATGGCCCGGCTGACCGCTGAGGGTGAAAAGCATCGGCGCCCGGATGATCCCGGCGCCGCCGACCTTTGGAGAGGGAAAAAAAGTGCCGAGAGGACTGAAAAACCTACACGCTGATCACCCGCCGACGGTCATCCCGCCCATCTCCGGGAGCACGATGCCGCTGATGTACGAGGAGTCGGCATCGCTCGCCAGGAAGACGTAGGCCGGGGCGATCTCCTCCGGCTGAGCCGGGCGCTTGATCGGCTGCTTGGCGCCGAACTTCTCGATCTGCTCGGGGGTGGAGCCCTGGTCGGCGGGGTTGAGCGGTGTCCACACCGGGCCGGGAGCCACCGCGTTGACGCGGATGCCCTTCTCGAGCAACTGGCCCGCCAGCGCCTTGGTGAACGCGTTGATAGCCCCCTTGGTGGCGGAGTAATCCGGCAGCGATTTGTTGCCCTGGAGGCCGGTCTCGGAGCTGGTGGCGATGATCGCGCTGCCCGGCTTGAGGTGCGGAACAGCCGCCTTCACCAGATGGAAGTAGGCGTCGATGTTGGTGCGGAAGGTGCGGTGCCACTCCTCCTCGGTGACGTCCACGATGCTCTCCTTGCGGTTCTGCCAGGCGGCATTGGAGACCAGGATGTCCAGTTGGCCGAGCTCGCGGACGGTCCGCTCGACGGCCTCGCGGCAGAATTTCGGATCGGTCAGGTCGCCGGGAAGGTCCAGGCACTTCCGCCCTTCCTCTTCAATGGCCTTCCGCGTCTCCTCGGCGTCGCGCTGCTCCGCGGCGAGATGGACGATGGCGACATCCGCCCCCTCCCGGGCGTAGAGGTAGGCCACGGCCCGGCCGATGCCGCTGTCGCCGCCGGTGACCAGCGCCACCTTCCCTTTGAGCTTGCCGGCGGCCCGGTATTTCGGCGCCCGCCATCGCGGCTGCTGTTCCATCTCCGCCTGGATGCCCGGCTTGGCCAGTTTCTGCCTGGAGTTCGGTGGCTTGGGCTCGCTCTCGATCTGCGGCTTTTCCTGCTCCAGCGTCTGCGTCTGGGTCTCTCTCGCCATGATGTTCCTCCCGGTTGATTTTCCTTCGGCAGCGTACCCACCGACGGCCCGAAAAGGCTGCAAGGGCCGTACCGCTGGCCTGTCTCTTGCTTATCGCCAGAGATGTCCGGGAGTTTTCTGAAGACACGACGACCATGACTCGAATCCAAGGCTTCACGATCCTCACGGTTCTGCTGTTTCTTGGCGTGCCCCTGGCCGGTTGCCGCACCCAAACCGACGAGACGAACACCACCCACAGCGCACGAGTGGCCGAGGCGCCGGTGCCGCCGCAACAGGCCGGCCCGGACGACGGCCAGTGGCTGATGCCGGCGAAGAGCTACGCCAGCACCCGCTACAGCGAGCTCGCGGAGATCAACACCCGGAACGCCGGCAGCCTCAAGGTCGCCTGGACCTTCTCGACCGGCAGCACGCGGGGCGAGGAAGCGGCGCCGCTCATCGTCGGCAGCACGATGTACGTGGTCGCGCCGTTCCCGAACTACCTCTATGCGCTCGATCTGGCCAATTCGGGAGCGGCGAAGTGGGTCTACAAGCCGCCGGTGAACGCCGCGGCGCAGGGGGTCGCCTGCTGCGACCAGGTGAATCGTGGCGCGTTTTACTCGGAAGGGAAGATTTTTTACAACACGCTCGACGGCCAGACGGTCGCCGTGGACGCGGAGAGCGGCAAAGAGGTCTGGCGCACGCCGCTCGGCGACATCAACAAGGGAGAGTCGATCACCATGGCGCCGCTGGTGGTCAAGGGGAAGGTGCTGGTGGGCAACAGCGGCGGCGAGTTCGGGGTCCGCGGCTGGCTCACCGCTCTCGACGCCGCGACCGGCAAGATCGCCTGGAAGGCATTCAGCACCGGTCCCGACCGGGACGTGCTGATCGGCCCCGGGTTCCATCCCTTCTATGCGATGGACCGCGGCCAGGATCTCGGGGTGTCGAGCTGGCCGCCGGACGCCTGGAAGATCGGCGGCGGCACGGTGTGGGGGTGGATCTCCTACGATCCGGAGCTCAACCTGATCTATTACGGCACCGGCAACCCCGGGCCGTGGAACGCCGACCAGCGCCCGGGCGACAACAAGTGGACGTGCGGCATCTTCGCCCGCGACGCCGACACCGGCGCGGCGCGCTGGTTCTATCAGATGAATCCGCACGATCATTTTGATTACGACGGCGTCAACGAGATGGTGCTGCTCGACCTCACCGTGGAGGGGAAGCCGCGCAAGGTGCTGGTCCATCCCGACCGCAACGGCTATCTCTATGTCCTCGACCGGGGGACCGGCGAGGTGCTCTCGGCCGATGCGTTCGGCCCCATCACCTCCTCGGCCGGCGTCGATCTGACGTCGGGGCGCGTGCGCGACGTCCCGGAGAAGGCGACCGGCGCGGGCAAGACGGTGGAGCAGATCTGCCCGGCGGCGCCGGGAGCCAAGGACTGGCAGCCGTCCGCCTTTTCGCCGCGCACCGGGCTGCTCTACATACCGCACAACAATCTGTGCATGGACTTCCAGGGGATGGAGGCCAACTACATCGCCGGCACGCCGTTCGTGGGCGCCAACGTGAAGATGTATGCCGGCCCCGGCGGCAACCGCGGATTCTTCACCGCCTGGGACTTCGCCGCCCACAAGCCGCGCTGGCAGATCAAGGAGAGCTTCCCCGCCTGGAGCGGCGCGCTGGTCACCGCCGGCGACGTCGTCTTCTACGGCACGATGGACGGATGGTTCAAGGCGGTCGACGCGGCCAGCGGCAGCCCACTGTGGAAATTCAAGACCGGCTCCGGGGTCATCGGCCAGCCGGTGACCTTCAAAGGCCCCGACGGCAAGCAGTATGTCGCCGTCCTCTCCGGCGTCGGCGGATGGTCCGGCGCGATCGTGGCCGGCAAGCTCGATCCGCGCGACGCCACCGGCGCCCTCGGCTTCGTGGGGGCGATGGGCGATCTGCCGCAGCACACCACCCCGGGAGGCATGCTGTATGTGTTCGCGCTGCCGTGACGGGCTCGGTTTCGCGATGTTTTCGGCGCTCCTCCTCGCCGCCTGCGCGGCTGCCTGTACGAGACAGCACGCCGTGTCCTCCCGCGAGCTGCGGGTCTGCGCCGATCCGAACAACCTGCCGTATTCGAACCGCAAGCTCGAAGGGTTCGAGAACCGCCTGGCCGAGATGGTCGCGCGCGATCTTCACGCCACGGTGCGCTACACCTGGTGGCCGCAGCACCGCGGCTTCATCCGCAATACGCTCAAAGCCGGCACGTGCGACGTGCTGATGGGATTGCCGAGCAGCGTCGAGCTGGCGTTCACGACCCGTCCCTACTATCGCTCGACCTATGTCTTCGTCTCCCGCCAGGACCGCGGGATCGCGGTGCGCTCGTTCGACGATCCGGCTCTGCGCAGACTGCGGATCGGCGTGCAGATGATCGGCGACGACGGCACCAACTCGCCGCCGGCGCACGCGCTCGCCAACCGCGGTGTGGTCCGCAACGTGGCCGGCTATTCGGTCTACGCCGACTACTCGCAGCCCAATCCGCCGGCCCGCATCGTCGAAGCGGTGGCGCGCGGCGACGTCGACCTGGCCGTCGTCTGGGGACCGCTCGCCGGCTACTTCGCGCCGCGCCAGAGTGTGCCGCTGGCGCTGGTGCCGGTGTCGCCGCAGATCGACCGGCCGTTCCTGCCGTTCGTTTTCGACATCTCGATGGCGGTGCGGCGCGGGGACCACACCCTGCACGACGAGTTGGACTCGTTCATCGAACGGCGGCAGCCGGAGATCGACGCCCTGCTGGCGCGCTACGGCGTGCCGAGGACCTGACGCCATGCGACGCTCTCTCTTCTGCATGTTCCTCCTGCTCGCGCTCGCCGGCTGTCCGCGGGAGAAGCGGGATTTCCACTCGCTGCCGCCTGCCGCGCAACCACCGGTCCGGCTGGTCACCCTGCAACCCGGCAGCTCGCTGCCCTCCCTGCAGACCAGCGGGCCCTATGAAGGCAACGCCTGGGCGATCAGCCAGGGGGAGCGGCTCTATGAGCAGTACAACTGCGTGGGGTGCCACTTCCACGGCGGCGGCGGGATCGGACCGCCGCTGATGGACGAGGAGTGGATCTACGGCGGCAGCGGCCAGAACATCCACGACACGATCGTGCAGGGGCGCCCGAACGGCATGCCTTCGTATGGCGGCCACATCCCGGACGATCAGGTCTGGATGATCACCGCCTACGTGCGCACGCTCTCCGGCCAGGTGCCGAAGCCCGAGCGCCCCACCCGGAGCGACGAGCTGTTCCCGCATCCGTCGGAGCAGGCGATGCCGCGGAAGACGCCGAAGGCCCAGCCGGCGGGGCATCCTGGATAAGACCATGAGCTGGATCGGCTTTCACTCCGTCCTCCACGCGCACGGCATCGAGGCCGTCCGCATCGGCCGTCTCTGGTGGCTGATGCTGTCGGTCTGCTCCGCCGTCTTCCTGCTCGTCCTGTTGGCGACCGGAATCGCGGTCACCCGGCGCCCGCAGGAGAGCGGCCTTCCCGGCCCGCTGCCGCCGCAGGGGCGGCTGCGGCGCAACCGGGTGGTGGCGGGCGCGATCGGGCTGACCGCCGTCACCCTCTTCGTCCTGCTGATCGCCAGCGTCTCGACCGGCCGGGCGGTCGCCTCGCTCGGTGCTTCGAATGCAACAGTCATCAAAGTCATCGGCCACCAGTGGTGGTGGGAGGTGAAATATCAAAATCCACGGCCGGACCGGATCGTCACCACCGCCAATGAGATCCACATCCCGGCCGGCCGGCCGGTGCTGATCGAGCTCGCGTCGGCGGACATCATCCACAGCTTCTGGGTCCCCAGCCTGCACGGCAAGCGGGACCTGATCCCCGGGCACGATTCGGCGCTCTGGATCGAGGCGGACCGCCCCGGTGTCTACCGCGGCTTCTGCGCCGAGTTCTGCGGCCATCAGCATGCCCACATGGGATTGCTGGTGATCGCCGACCCGCCGGAGCGCTACGCCGCCTGGTATGCCGCCCAGCTCCGGCCGCCGCCGCCGGCGGCCCCGCTCCAGCAGCGCGGGCGGCAGATCGTCGAGTCGGCTCCCTGCGCGCGCTGCCACACCATCCAGGGATCGCAAGCCACCGGCAGCCTCGGCCCCGATCTGACGCATCTCGCCAGCCGCCGCACGATCGCCGCCGCGACCCTGCCGAACATCCACGAAAACCTGAGCGGTTGGATCCTCGATCCGCAGACGCTCAAGCCCGGCTGCCAGATGCCGGCCAACAGCCTCTCCGCCGCGGATCTGCAAGCCGTGACGGCCTATCTGGAGAGCCTCCGATGAGCGCGGAGCCGATCGGCGGGCTCACCTCCGCCGAGGATTTCGAGGCCGCGGAGGCCGCGGACCGCCGGCTGCTCGAGCGTACCTGGAAGTACGCCTCCGGCCTCTGGGGCTGGTTCACCGAGGTGGACCACTCGCGGATCGGCAAGCGCTACATCGTCACCGCCCTGATCTTTTTCGCCCTCGGGGGCATCGAGGCGTTGATGATGCGCGTGCAGCTCGCGCGGCCGGCGAACGGCTTCCTCGGCCCCGACCTCTACAATCAGGTGTTCACCACCCACGGCTCGACGATGATGTTCCTCTTCGCCGTGCCGATCATGCTCGGCCTGGGCGTCTATCTGGTGCCGTTGATGGTCGGCACGCGCAATCTTGCCTTCCCGCGGCTGAACGCTTTTTCGTACTACGTCTACCTGATCGGCGGCCTCTTTCTCTACACCGCCTTCTTCCTCAACACCGGACCGGACGCCGGCTGGTTCGCCTACGTTCCGCTCTCCGGCCCGCAGTTCAGCCCCGGCAAGCGGGTGGACGTCTGGGCACAGATGATCACGTTCACCGAGATCTCGGCGCTCGCGGTGGCGGTCAATCTGATCACCACCATTTTCAAACAGCGGGCACCGGGGATGTCGCTCAACCGCATTCCGCTCTTCGTCTGGGCGATGCTGGTGACCTCGTTCATGGTGGTCTTCGCGATGCCGGCGGTGATGCTGTCGAGCCTCATGCTCGCGCTCGACCGGCTGATCGACACCCACTTCTTCAATCCGGCGCAAGGCGGAGACGCCATCCTCTGGCAGCACCTGTTCTGGTTCTTCGGCCACCCGGAGGTCTACATCATCTTCATTCCGGCGACCGGCATCGTCTCCGCGATCCTGGCGCCGTTCACCCGCCGCGAGGTGTTCGGCTACATGGCGCTCGTGCTCTCCCTGGTGGCGACCGGTTTCATCGGTTTCGGTCTCTGGGTGCACCACATGTTCGCCACCGGCCTGCCGCAGCTCGGCGCGAGCTTCTTCACCGCGGCGAGCATCATGATCGCGATTCCGGCGGGCACCCAGATCTTCTGCTGGATCGCGACGCTCTGGGGCGGCCATCTCCGTTTCAAGACGCCGCTCCTCTACGTGCTCGGCTTTATCTTCACCTTTGTGATCGGCGGCCTGACCGGCGTGATGCTGGCCGCCGTGCCGCTCAATCTCCAGGTGCACGACACCTTCTTCGTCGTCGCCCATCTCCATTACGTGCTGATCGGTGGCGCCGTCTTTCCGCTCCTCGGCGGGCTGTTCTACTGGTTCCCAAAGCTGACCGGCCGCATGCTCTCCGAGACGTGGGGCAAGGTCTCCTTCTGGTTGGTTTTCCTCGGCTTCAACGTCACCTTTTTCCCGCAGCACATCCTCGGGCTCGAAGGGATGCCGCGGCGGGTCTACACCTACCTGCCCGAGACCGGCTGGGGGGATTTGAACATGCTGTCGACGGCCGGCGCGTTCATCCTCGGGCTCGGCGTGCTGGTCTATCTGCTCAACGGGATCGTGAGCCTCGCCAAGGGCGAGCCGGCCGGCGACGATCCGTGGGGAGCGGACACCCTGGAGTGGTCGGTCTCCTCGCCGCCGCCGCCCTACAACTTCCAAGCTCTGCCCATGGTCAGCGGACGCTCGCCGCGCTGGCTGTGGCACGACCAGCACCCGGTGGTCGTCGGCCTGCGCAGCGACCGCCGGGAGTTTCTGATCACCAACCTGCTCGACGCCGAGCCGGACCACCGGCAGGTCTCTCCCGGCCCCACGGTCTGGCCCTTCATTCTGTCGCTCGGGGTGGGAGTGACCTTCATCCTCGGCATCTTCACCCCCTGGGGCCTGCCGATCGGCGCGGTGCCGTGCGCGGTCGCGCTCATCGCCTGGTTCTGGCCACGCGGTGACCAGGGCCATCCCCTGCTCAAGGAGAAGTCATGAAACGGCGGCCCACGACCCCGGTCATCGATGTCTCCAACCTGCCGACCACCGCCTTCGGCCAGCGGGACCCGCTCTGGTGGGGGGTCGCGGGCGTCATGTGCATCGAAGGCACGATGTTCGCCCTCATGCTGGCGAGCTACTTCTATCTGCGCGGCGGCGCCCACGTCTGGCCGCCGCCGGGGGTGATCCATCCGGGCCTCGGGATCACCACCGGCAATCTCGCGCTCCTGCTCCTCAGCATCCTCCCCATGCACCTCGCGGCGCAGGCGGCGGAGCGCCAGGACCTGGCGAAGATCCGCCTCTGGCTGGTCGTGTCGACCGTGCTGTTCGTCGCTTTTCTCGCGCTCCGGATCTCGATCATGCATCGCCTCACCTTCCGCTGGGACAGCCACGCCTACGGCTCGCTGATCTGGACGACGGTGGGGCTGCACACGGTGCACGTGGTCACCGGCATCGTGGAAAATCTGCTGTTCATCGCCGTGCTGACCCGCGGACCGGTCGAGGACAAGCTGATGGACGACCTCCGCCTGAACAGCATGTACTGGTATTTCGTCGTCGCCTGCTGGGCGCTGTTCTACGGCGTCTTCTATCTCGATCCGGGTCTGTTGGGCACTCTGAGATGAACGGCCGTCCCGAGCGCCGCGATGTCCTGCTCTGGGCCGCCGTGCTCGCCGGCCCGCTCGCCTGGGGACTGACCGAGCAGATCAGCTACATGATCGCCCCCACCGCCTGCTGGCTGGGGCGCCCCGTTCTCCTCTACATCGTGCCGCTGGCCACCCTGCTCGTCACCGGCACCGGCGCACTGATCGCCCGGCGCCGGTGGTACCAGGAAGCTGAAGGATCGACGGAAAAAGGAGATTTCCAGGAATCGCGCCGCCGGTTCATGGCCGCCGCCGGGTTCTGGATGTGCCTCGCCTTCGCGGTGGCGATCCTGGCCACCGCGATCCCTCCCCTGATCCTGCGGGTGTGCGATTGATGGCTCTGCTGCTTTTCCACGCCGGACATCACCTGGAGGCGGAATCCGTCCTCTCCTGGTGGACGTGGGAACCGTTCACCGTGCTCCTGCTCGCGATTTCGGGCGCCCTCTACGCCACCGGCCTCATCCGGCTCTGGCGGCGGGCCGGAGTGGGACAGGGAATCCGGCGTTGGCAGGCGTTCTGCTTCGCCGCCGGCTGGCTGGCATTGATCGCCGCGCTGCTCTCGCCGGTCGACGCCCTCGGCGGTATTTTGTTCTCGGCCCACATGGTGCAGCACGAGCTGCTGATCCTGGTCGCCGCGCCGCTCCTGGTGCTCGGCCGGCCGCTGGCGCCGTTCCTCTGGGCGCTGCCGGGGTCCGCCCGAGAGACCGCCGGCCGCTGGTCGCAATCTCCAGCCTTCGCCGCCGGCTGGCGTCTGCTCACCGCGCCATTCACGGTCTTCATTCTCCACGGCCTGGCGCTGTGGATCTGGCACCTGCCGAGCCTCTACCAGGCGACGCTCGACAACGAGCTCATCCACGCGCTCCAGCACCTGAGCTTCTTCCTGAGCTCCGTTCTGTTCGGCTGGTCGCTGCTGCACGGACGGTTCGGACGGCTGGGCTACGGCGCCGCGGTGCTCTACGTCTTCCTCACCTCGCTGCACAGCGGCCTCCTCGGAGCGCTCCTCACCTTCGCGCCGCGCCTGTGGTATCCGATCTACGCGGCGCGGACGAGCCGCTGGGGGCTCTCTCCGCTCGAAGACCAGCAGCTCGCCGGGCTCATCATGTGGATTCCCGCCGGTGTCCTTTTCATCGTTCTCGGTCTCGGACTGTTCGCGGCGTGGCTGGGCGAGGCGGAGCGCCGGGTGGCCCACACACGGAGCGAAACGCTGATCCGGGCTCTCGAGAGAAGACAATGACGATCCGGCGCAGAGACTTCCTGAAATCTCTCGTCGCGGCGACCGCCCTCGCCAGCCTCGGCCGGCCGTCTTTCGCCCAGCCGGGCCGCCGGGTTGGACTCGGCCTCCTCCTCGATCCCGACACGCCCGAAGGACGGGGAGCGAGCCTCGGTCTGGACGAGGCGCACCGCGTCGGTGAGCTGCTGCACGTCGAGATCTCGGCCGGCCCCACCTCCGAGTTCGCGCTGATCGGCCTCGCCGCGCCCCAGGAACCGAAAACCCTTTTTTTGGAAACCGCGCCGCAGGCGACCCCGCAGGGATGGAACGTGACGTCGAGCCCGGCATTTCGCCAGCAGGCGCTCGATCGTTTCAAGGGCAAGGATCTGCGGGTCTCCGACTGGCACGCCGGCTTGATGAAATTCGGCGCCGAAGAGCTCAACGTCCGCTTTCATCGCCGCTTCGGCCAGCCGATGGACGAAAGGTCCTGGCACGGCTGGATCGCGGTGAAATGCGCCGTCGAGCTGGCGCTCCGCTATCCGGCGGGAAATCCGCGGGAGCAGATCGCGAGCCTGAGCCTCGACGGCCACAAGGGGATGCTGCTGAATTTCGATCCCCGGGACCGCCACCTGATCCAGCCGGTCTATCTGATCGATGCGCAGGGAAAGCTCGTGGAGCAGGTGGAGCCCGAATGAAAATCTGGATGAGCTTTCTGCTCGTTCTCCTGCTCGGAGCCTTGCCTGCCGCCGCGGCTCCTCTCGCCTACGTCACCAACGAGGTCGCCGGCACGGTGACGATTTTCGATACCGCCACCAATCAGGTGGTCTCGACGGTGCCGATGACCCCGAAGGGCGCCCGGCCGCGCGGTGTTCAGCTCACCGCCGACGGCAAGCGGCTTTACATCGCCCTGAGCGATCTCGCCCACATTACGAAAGGTCCCGCGGACGCCGTCGTGGCGCTCGACGCCACCACGTTCAAAGAGGTGCAGCGCTTCGACGCCGGCACCGATCCGGAGCGTTTCGTCGTCACCCGCGACGGCTCCCGTCTTTATTCGGCGAACGAGGACGCGGGCACGGCGACCGTCACCGACATCCGGAAGAACAAAGTGATCTCGTCGCTGATCGTCGGCATCGAGCCCGAAGGTGTCGCCTTGAGCCCGGACGGCCGCTGGGTCTACGTCACCGCCGAAACCAGCAACACCGTCTCGGTGATCGACACCCGCACGCTCGAGGTGGTCACCACCTTCCTGGTCGATCCGCGCCCGCGCGTCGCCGCCTTTTCGCCGGACGGCAAAAGAGCCTACGTCACCGCCGAGGTCGGCGGCACGGTCGCGGTGGTCGATGCCGTCCATCACCAGGTGCTGCGCACCATCAGGCTGCCGCCGCGCTCCAAGCCGGTCGGCGTCGTCGTCTCCCCGGACGGCCGCTGGGTCTACGTCGCCAACGGCCACGCCAACTCGGTCTCGGTGATCGACGCCGCCACGGAAAAGCTCACCGCGACCATCCCGGTCGGCCGCCGCCCCTGGGGAATCGACGTCACCCGCGACGGCCGCCGGCTCTACACCGCCAACGGCTTGAGCGGCGATGTCTCGGTGATCGACACGGCCAGCCTCAAAGTGATCGCAACGATTCCAGCGGGACAGGGGGCTTGGGGCGTGGTCGTTGGCCGGTAGGGCTGGCAACGGGGATCGCTGTCAGCTTGCAATCTTACGCTCGCGGACCGGAGGGCACGTAGTCGATCGGCAGAATGCCGAGCGCTCCGTCTTCGAGGATGTCCACCGTCTGCTCCTTGACGTCCGTCTGAATGGCTCCTCCCACCACGATGCTCTCTTCGATCGTGACGCCTCGGCGGACCTCATGCCGGTCGACCAGCTTGCGCTCGTCCACGGAGATCTCGTTTCCTTCCTCGTCGAAGAACGGATACCTCTCCCAGAGGACGGAATTCCGGATCGTGACCCGGTCCTCCACGATCCAGCCGTCGCCGATGACCGCGTAGGGGCCGAGGGTGGTGTTCGGCTCGATGATGCAGTTGTTGCCGATGACGACCGGAGGATGGATGTCGACCCGGGAGAAGTTGATCGTGACGTTGCTCCCGAGGTGTCCCCAGGGCAGCTTCTCATACGGCAGGTCGATGTTGAGCTTGCCGTCCAGCAGGTACTCGTTGACCCGCAGATAGTCGCGCTTCTGCCCGACGTCGAACCAGGCGCCGTCGTACTGCAGCCCCCAGAGGAGGAAGTCCTTGGGGAGGCTGACGTAGGGGAGCTGGCCGAGCAG
>DATARD010000317.1:0-4865 GCA_036264355.1 Thermoanaerobaculia bacterium | reverse complement strand
CTCCTGGCCGGCTTGTGCGGCGGCGCGGCGAGCCCGCCCGCGCCGGACGGTCCAAGGATCGTCGTCCTCGGCACAGCCCAGGACGGCGGCCTGCCGCAGATCGGCTGCGACTGCGCCCATTGCGCGGCGGCGCGGAAGAATCCGGCGCTCGCGCGGCACGTCGCCAGCCTCGCGATTCACAGTCCGGCCACCGGCCACGTCTATCTCATTGACGCCACCCCGGACCTGCCGGCGCAGATCGAGACGATCCACACCTTCCGCCGGCATCCGGAGGGGAAGACCGACCGCGCGCCGGTCGACGGCGTGCTCTTGACCCATGCCCATATCGGCCACTACCTCGGTCTCGCCCATTTCGGATTCGAGAGCCTGAGCACGAAAGGCATCCCCACCTGGGTCTCCCCGCGCATGGCTGGATACCTGCGGACCAACGGCCCGTGGAGCCAACTCGTCCGGCTGGACAACATCACGCTCCGGGAGTTTCAGCCGGGCACGCCGTTCGCGCTCGAAGAGGGGATTTCGGTGCAGCCGATCCAGGTGCCGCACCGGGATGAGTACTCGGACACCATGGCGTTCGTGATCCGCGGGCCTCGCCAGAACGTTCTCTATGTGCCCGACACCGACTCCTGGCGCGCCTGGCCGAAGCCGGTGCTTCAGGTCCTGGCCGACGAGAAGATCGCCGTCGCGCTCGTCGACGCCACCTTCTATTCTCCCGACGAGCTGCCGGACCGCGACGTCAGCAAGATCAAGCACCCGCTCGTCACCGACTCGATGGATCTCTTCGGGCCACTGGTGAAGGAGGGGAAGCTGCGCGTCCTCTTCACCCATCTCAACCACTCGAATCCGGCCCTCGACAAGGACGGTCCCGCGCGCAGGGCGATCGAAGCGCGCGGGTTCCGGGTGGCCGAGGAGGGGGAGGAGATCGGTCTGTAGCGAACCTACCGGCTTTTCTCCTGCGGAATGAACGTGTCGTAGACCGCCTGACGCAGGAGCTTCGGCGGCAGCACGCCCTGGGCCAGCAGGAAGTCGTGGTACCTGCGGCGGTCGAACTTCGGGCCGAGGATGCGCTCGACCTCGGCGCGCAGCTCCATCAGGCGGCTGTAGCCGGCGAAGTAGCAGGTCGCCTGGCCGGGGCTGAGGAAGGTGTAGCGCTGGACTTCCTGGAGCGCCAATCCTTCGGACAGCCCGACGTCGTCACGCAGCATGCGCATCGCCTCCTCGCGGGTCACGGTCCCTCGTTGCAGGCTGGGGTCGAGGATCGCGCGGGCGGCGCGGGCGAGCCGGCTCTGCAGCGCGGCGAGCTGGCCGTCGAGCGGCAGATAGGGCTTCACCTCGGCCTCGGCGTAGAGCGCCCAGCCTTCGACGTTGACGCCGTTCACGGCGAAGATCGCCCGCGCCTTCGAGACGCCGTTTTCGATCAGCGACGCGAACTGCAGGTCGTGACCGGGCCGCCCTTCGTGAGCGGTCACCGGCCAGGAGAACGCGTCGTAGGTGAAGTCGTCGAGCGCCAGCTTGTTCTCTCCCTGCTTGCCCGGAATCCGCAGCGGCAGGATGAATTCGCCCATCTCGCCCGTGTTGCCGATCAGCCGCGGCGGATTCATGTGCGGCGCCGGCACGGTGACGCTCTCGGCTTCGCTGGCGAGACGGAACTTCAGCGGCCGCTCGGGCAGGCTGACGATCTTCTCGCGCCGGATGATCTCTTCGAGCGCCTGGATGCGCTTCTGAAAGAAGGGAAGGATGGCCTCGCCGGTGATCTGCTGTTTCTTCAGCTCGCGGAGCACGCCCCGGTAGTCGGTCACCGTCAGACCCTTCTCCTTCGCCACCAGCGGCGCCAGCGCCTCCATCTCGTTCTGGATCTCCCGGAACGCGACCTCGGCGCGGCCCACCAACTCGTCGACCGGCATGTCGATGCCGTTCTGCTCCAGGCCGAAGGCGTAGATCTCGGGCGGCAGCCGGAAGTCGGCGCGGGCGCGCGGCAGGATCTCCCGGCGGACGAAGTCGTCATAGGCCGCGAGCTGCGCCTTGAGCTTGGCGTAGGGCTCTTCGTACCCCTGGATGCCGTACTTCTTGAACAGGTCTTCGATGCCGGCGACGACCGTGGCGTTGTTGGCGAGGTCGCGCTCCACCTTGTCTTTGAACGGGCCGGCGAGGCCCGGTTGCGTCAGCTTGGACCGGATGTAGGTCTCGGCCAGGGTGGCGATCGGGGTATAGCCGGGGGCGGTGCCGGCATATTTCTTCAGGCGCACCAGCGCGGCCGGCCGCCGCGCCGCCTCCACCTGATCGTCGAGCAGGGATTGCAAAGCGCCGAACATCGTCTCCGTGAGATTGAAGTAAGGAAGGTTGTATTTGCGGCCAAGCTCCGCGCCTTTGAGATTGCCGTCCAGGGAGTCGACGAGGATCTGGAGGTCCTGCTTCACCGGCGGATCGGTCTCGGCGGCGAGGCGTCTGGCCAGCTCCGCGCGGACAGCCAGGGTCGCCTCGTTGGCGCGCTTCTCGAACCCCGGCTTGAGGTCGAAGATCTCCTCATCCAGTCCTTTGATGCCGAGATTCGCGGCGGCCTCCGGGCTCAGACGCGCCAGCAGCTCGAGGACCACCTGGGTGTTCTGGTCGCTCTTCGCCACCCAGGCGGGCGGCTTGGTCTGCGCGGCGAGCGAGCCGCTGACGAACAAGAAGAAGATCGCGTACGCGGCGCAGAGATTCCGGCGCCAGCTCGAAAGGCCATGGTTCATCGACAGTCTCCTGACAGGAAGGTTGAGCGGGGGGTAATCCTCATCATCGTCTCATCACTTGAGCCAAGATCCGGCTCCCAAGAGGCGTCATCCGGTAGCGCTGCTTTGAGCTCCGGGGCTTTTCCGGGATGGTCATCTCGATCAGTCTATCGTTGAGCGCAGGAAGGAGATACGCCTTGCGGAAATGTTCATCGTCTTTCAGCCCCATGGCCTCTTGGAGAGCTTGCCTGCTCATCTCTCCGTCCATGGCTCTGAGGAGCTGAACTTCCGGGGTGACTTCCGGGGTAACTTCCGGGGTGATTTTCCCAACAAGATCAGGGTTTTGAGGGTCAACTTCCGGGGTGACTTCCGGGGTAACTTCCGGGGTGACTTCCGGGGTAATCTCCGAGAGTGGCGCCACGGGCCCGAAGGCGGCGGTGAAGAATCCGTCGGTCTTGAAGCGAGGCGCAGGGCTGCCGTGCCGCTCGGCCTCCTCACGCATACGCCGAATGCCTGTTCCGGCCTTCTCGATGAAGGAGATGCGGTGCAGCAGGTCGGCGATCAAGGGATTGCGCCGCACGCTCCGGGTACCGAGGTCCGAAGTATGGAGCCCAGGCGGAAGACCGCCGGGATTGCTGATCTCAATGCGGTCCTCGGAGATCTCCACGAAGACGTTGGCTCCCTCGATGAACCAGTCGCGGTGCATCACCGCGTTGGTGACTGCTTCCCGCAGTGCTTTCATCGGATACTCCGGAATGTCTTCGCGGCGTAGCGCCTCGATTCGGTAGGCGGTGCGGGTGTTCCTCTCAATGAAGCGCAGGCTCTCCTCGATGTCTGAGACCACGCCGCTTGCGAAGTCTTTGCGGTCCAGGATATGGACCCGATCGGACCCCTTGAAGAGGATGCAGGTGATATAGGCCTGGCTGAAAAACCGGCGGGGATCAACGGCGAAGAACAAGACACCGGCATTGCGGAAGAGAATCTTGCCGCCCGATCTCTCGGCCGCGTCGATGTTGACGAGGATGTCCTCGACGGGGCCACGGACCGTGATGCTGCTCCGATCGAGCCAGGCTTCGAATTTGGCGGAATCGAAGTCCTGGGGATAACGAAACCGGGGACAGAGGGCCAGGTCGAAGCGGACGGATCCCTGCTTCTGGAAGAAATCGCAGATCTCATCCCGGGAGAGCTTTTGAGTGACGGCACCTTGGCGCCAGAAGAAGCCATCGCTGCACTGCACCGGCTTGGCGTCGCTTTCCCGGACAGTGACGACCGTCACGGTGCCTACCCGTTCCACCAGCACTTTGACGGGTGGATCACAGTTGCGAGCGATGTCCTGGATGCGAGCCCGCAGCTCATTCGTGTCTCTGGTTCCCGCGACGGTGCCGTCGTCACGAACCCCAAGCAGGATTCTTCCCCCCAAAGTATTTGCGAGGGCTGTAACCTCGCGAGCGAAAGAGGAGGAAAGCCCCTCCTTGTACTCCAGCGTCGTGCCTTCGCCCTCGCGGAGCAGGATCTCGAGATCCAACGGCTTCATGGTCGTGTCCTCCGGCCGCGGATTGTAGCTCCAACCGAGAACGAGGAGGCCCCTCGGAGCGCGACCGCGCTCCCTGCATCAAATCTTCACCCGCGCTTCTGAAACTCACGTCTGTAGACTGCCGTAGGTCCCACTGAGGAGGCCCATCCGATGAAAGTCATCGCCCTGACGCTTTTTGGTCTTTCCCTGCCGGCGCTGGCCGTCACCGCCACCGCGGCGCCGGATGCACCGCGGCACATCGAGCTCGGGCCTTGTTCCACCGCCTCGGGCCTGCCGGCGGACGCCCGCTGCGGCACCTATGAGGTCTTCGAGAACCGCGCGGCGAAGACAGGGCGGAAGATTCCGCTCCGCGTTGCCGTGCTGCCCGCTCTCGGCGCGGACCGGCTGTCCGATCCTGTCGTCTACTTCGCGGGCGGTCCGGGTGACGGGTCCATCCAGGAAGGCGGCTTTATCGCGCAGGCGCTGCCGCAGCTCCGTGCGCGGCGCGACTTCCTGTTCGTCGACTTCCGCGGCACCGGCGAGTCGGCGGGCCTGTTCTGCACCGAGCTGCAGGGCGCGGTGGGATTGCAGGGCTTTCTCGACGACTTCCTTCCCACCGCCAAGGTGCGGGCCTGCCGCGAGCGCTT
>DATARD010000309.1:0-13159 GCA_036264355.1 Thermoanaerobaculia bacterium | reverse complement strand
GATAGCGCCACATCTTCTTCAAGGCACCGTGGGACATCAGCCAGCCGGAGGCAGCGGCGCAGCGAGCGGAAAGGAACGCCCAGCAACGCAATCGACCGGAGCACCCAACAACGGGCCCGCTGTTGTGTTCCCGCGGCGCGACTCCGAGGGCGACCGGTTCCGAGGGGGCCGGCAAGGGTTCAGAGACTAGGATCCGAGCGAAAGCGGTAACGCTCCCACGCACACGCGCGCCCTACATCTCTCCGGAGATGATGAGATAGTCCAACCTCTATCGATCTTGAGCGGCGCAGATCAGCGGCCACCATATCGTGGCGTCCGCCGCCAGCTACCGCCGCGGGTGGCCTTCGAGTGCTGAAGACACCGAGACCAGGTACCGAAACTGGATTCCATAACGCTCCTGTGCTTCAATCGCTCCCTTGTGCGCCAGCTCAATGTATCGGCTTGGATCATGTCCAGCCTGCTCCCATAACGCTTGCTGGACCTTCCATTTGTCTTCTAGGATGTGGTTCGTAATCATCGCATCCGTCTCCGTGGCGTTATCATACCAGCCGCTCTGCGGGACCGCTCACGGGAGGGCTACGAGATGCTCTACATGATCGTCGAACACTTCAAGAACGCGGACTCAACCCCCGTCTACCGCCGTTTCCGCGACCGCGGCCGGCTCGCTCCGGAGGGTCTGGTCTACGTCTCGAGCTGGGTCGACGAGAAGCTGGAGCGGTGTTTCCAACTCATGGAGACGGACGATCCGGCGCTGCTCGAGCAGTGGATGGCAGAGTGGCAGGACCTCGTCGATTTCGAGGTCTACCCGGTGATGCCGTCGAAGGAGGCGGCGGAGAAGGTCGGCCCGCGCTTGTAGCGGGTGGGGTAGAATCGCGGCGCCGATTCCCAGGATAGCTCAAGGAGATCTCCATGTCCCGACCCGCTGCCGCGGTCACTTGGCCGCTCCTGATCACCGCTCTTGTCCTTATTCCCCTGGCTGTTTTCGCTCGCCAGGAGCCGGAGGAGAAGATCCCCTCGGAGGCCGAGGCGGATGCGATGTGCGCCAAGGTTGCCCACTTCAAGCCGGGACCGGAGGCGACGGCTTCCGAGCAGGACCGCAAAGTGTTTGCCGACAAATCGGCGGACTGCACCGGCTACGTCTATGACACGGGCCAAGGCACCGACTACGACAAGGGCCGCCGCTGCTGCCTGGTGCATGGCGACTGCAACCGGGAGCTGGCGATGATCTTCGCCAACGGCTGGAAGGTGCATCGCGACTATGACGCGGCGACGTACTTCATCTGCCAGGCGGGCGACGAGATGGCGCCTTTCGAGCAGTGGGAGATGCTGGGCCACGTGCAGCGCATGCGGACCGCGAAGACGCCGAAGGACCTCGATTTCTGTGCGTATGCAGAGAGCGGCCGGGGCACCGCCTGGTGCGCCTCGCTGGATGTCGAGCGCCACTCCAAGGTGGCGGAACGGCGGATCGCGGCGGTCCGCAAATCCCTCGACGCGGCGGCGCAGCAATCGCTCGCCCAACTCCAGAAAGCCGCGGACGCTTTCAAGAAGGCGGACGCCGATCTGCGCGCGGCGGATTCGCGCGGCGGCACAATCCACAACACCGAGATCCTGGGCGCCGAGAGGGAGCGGACCGAGATCTTCGTCTCGACGCTGGAGCGTTTCGGGCTGCAACGCGGGCCCGCGGCCAGCCCGGCGGCTCTCAAGCAGGCGGACGATGCCCTCAATGCGGTCTACAAGGCGGCGATGGCACGGGAGGACGAGGTCTGCGACACCTGCAGCGACGACGAGAAATCCAGCCGCGCCCTGCTGCGCAACGCACAGCGCGCCTGGCTCCATTACCGGGACGCCTGGACGGCGTTCTACCGCCTCCGCTGGAAAGGCACCGCGCCTCCGGAGGCGCTCGACCGCGAGATCGTGGCGGCCCTGACGGCGCAGCGAGCCGAGGAGCTCCGCAAGCTGGGCGAAGAGCAGCCGTGAGCCGGCCCGGAACGTGCTAGGGTGGTGTCCGGACGTTTTGGGGACTCCCGCCCGGGCCGTCCCACGGATCGGGCGCGCGGAGTCGGAAGGGAGGCTGCTTTATGCCCACCCGCATCGGGTTGATGGGCCTTGGACGCGTAGGACGCAACATCTTCCGCATTCTGTACAAAAGCGACGATCCGCGGATCGCGGCGATCAGTGACGTCGCCGATCACGCCGGTCTGGCATATCTACTGCGCTTCGACACCATTCTCGGCCGGTTTCCGGACGAGCTCTCCGTGCGCGACGGCCATCTCTACGCCGCTGGGCGGCAGATCAAGATGCTCTCCGGCGAGAAGCCCGGTGACGTCAACTGGGGCGACCTCGGGGTGGACACCGTGGTCGAGGCGACGTCGCGCCACCGCACCCGCGCCGAGCTCGAGAAGCATCTGGAGATGGGAGCGAAGCGGGTGATTCTCTGCTCGCCGCCGGCCGATCCGCCGGACATCACGGTGGTCCTGGGGGTCAACGACGATCAGCTCCGGGCGGACCAGCGCATCGTCTCCAACGCCTCGAACACCGCCCATTGCGCGGCGCCGGTGCTCAAGGTGCTGGACGACGCGTTCGGCATCCACCGCGGTTTCATCACCACCGTCCACGCCTACTCGAACCAGCAGCGGCTGGCGGACGTGCCGGCGGAAGATCCGCGGCGCGGCCGGGCGGCGGCGGAGAACATCATTCCGCAGGAGACCAACTCCGCCGAGGTCGTCATGGGCCTGCTGCCGCAGCTCCGCGGCAAGCTCACCGGCCTCGCCATGAACGTGCCGGTGGCCAACGGCTCGGTGGTCGACATGGTCTGCTGGCACGATCAGCCGGTCACCGTCGAGGCGATCAACGAGGTGTTGCGCACGGCGGCGGGGAGCAGCCGCTGGAAGGGCATCCTGGAATACGAGGACAATCCGATCGTCTCCTCCGACATCATCCACAGCGCGGCATCGAGCACGTTCGACAGCCTCGCCACCATGGTGCTGGGCGACAAAGTTTCGAAGACGCTCGCCTGGTTTGACAACGGCTGGGGCTACGCGCAGCGGGTCGTCGATCTGTTGCGGCGTTTCGAGCAGCTCGATCAGTCCGGCACGGGCGGAAAGGAGGTTGCATGATGACCAAAACGGTCAAAGTCGGCATCAACGGCTTCGGACGGATCGGGCGGAGCGTCTATCGCATCCTTTCCGACCGCGCCGATATCGAGGTCGTGGGGATCAACGACCTGTTTGAGAACGAGCAGCTCGTCTACCTCCTCAAGTACGACACCGTCATGGGCGTCTTTGAAAAGGACGTGTCCTGCGACGACGACTTCCTGTACGTGGATGGTCACAAGATCGCCATGACCGCCGAGCGCGATCCGGCGCAGATCCCCTGGGGCGCGATGGGCGCGGAGATCGTGATCGAATCGACCGGCGTGCACACGCGGCGTGAAGCGATCGCCAAGCATCTGACCGGCGGCGCCAAGAAGGTGATCCTGACCGTTCCGGCGAAAGACGAAATCGACGCGACGATCGTGATGGGGGTCAACGACGACTCTCTGAAACCCGAGCACAAGCTGGTGTCCAACGCCTCGTGCACCACCAACTGCCTGGCGCCGATCGCCAAGATCCTGGACGAGGCGTTCGGCATCGACCAGGGATTCATCACCACCGTTCACGCCTACACCAACGATCAACGGCTGGCCGACGTGCCGCACAAAGACCTGCGGCGCAGCCGCGCGGCGGCGCAGAACATCATCCACACCACCACCGGCGCGGCGCGCGCGGTCGGCAAGGTGCTGCCGCAGCTCAAAGGGAAGCTCGACGGCATGGCGATGCGCGTGCCGGTGCCCGACGGCTCGATCGTCGACCTCGTCTGCCATCTGCGGAAAAACCCTTCGGTGGCGGAGATCAACGCGGCGGTGCGCGACGCGGCGGCGGGAGCGCTGCGCCGGTTCGTCGAATACAGCGAGGTGCCGCTGGTCTCCACCGACATCATCGGCAATCCGCATTCGTCGATTTTCGATGCCCTGTCGACCCAGTCCGCCGCCGACGGCTACGCCAAAGTCGTGGCCTGGTATGACAACGAGTGGGGTTATTCGAACCGGGTGGTCGACCTGATCGACCGCATGGCCGCAGTCGGGGGATTGTGAAGCTTTGAAAAGAGTCGGCATTCTCACCGGCGGCGGCGACGTACCCGGTCTCAACGCGGCCATCAAAGGGTTCGTCTGGCGCATGGAAGAGGCGGGCTATGAAGTCATAGGACTGCGCCGGGGCTGGGCGGCGCTGCTCAACGTCATCCCGTCCCGAGACGCCGAGACCGAAAACAAAAACTGGCTGATGCCGCTCACCCGGGCGAGCACGCGCACCATCGACCGGAGCGGCGGCACCGTCCTTCACAGCTCACGGATCAATCCGGCGCTCACCAAACCGAGCGCCGTCCCGGAGCGCCTGCGCGGCGACGCTCCGCCGCCGGGACCGAACGGCATGGTGGACCTGACCGCCGCCGCGCTCGACGCCCTCGAATTCCTCCGCCTGGACGTTCTGATCGCCATCGGCGGCGACGGTACGCTCTCCTTCGCGCGCCGTCTGCACAAAGAAGGCGTCAAGATCATCGGTCTGCCGAAGACGATGGACAACGACGTCTACGGCACCGACTACTGCATCGGTTTTTCGACCGCGGTGACCCGCTCGGTCAACTTCATCAACGACCTGCGCACCGTGGCCGGCTCGCACGAGCGCTACCTAGTCGTGGAGCTCTTCGGCCGCAACTCCGGAGAGACCTGTCTCCTCGCCTCCTATCTCGCCGGAGCGGACCGCGCGCTGATCGCCGAAGTGCCCTTCGATGTCGAACGGGTGGTCGCCATGCTGGAGGAAGACAAGCGCACCAATCCGAGCAACTACGCCGTCGCGGCGATCTCGGAAGGGGCGTATCCGGAAGGCGGCAAACCTTTCGAATCCGGGGAGGCCGATGCCATCGGCAACCGCGAGCTCGGAGGAGTCGGCCGCTTCCTCCGCGAGCATCTCCAGAAAGGCACCGGAGACCGGGTGATCTACCAACGCCTGGGCTACCTGATGCGCTCCGGTCCGCCCGACTCCCTGGACCGCCTGGTGGCGAACAACTTCGCCAACCTGGCCGCCGACCTCATCCTCGCCGGCAAATCCGGCCGCCTGGCCGCCATCGAAGGCGGCCGCTACACCACCGAGCCGATCGAGATCACCGGTGAAGGCACGAAGCAGGTCGACGTGCAACGCTTCTACGACCGCGACCGCTACCGGGCCAACATCGTGGGCGTGATGGGTTTGCCGATGTTTTTGTGCTGAGCCGGCAATGCCCGAGACCGACAATACCGGCGGACGGGAGAGCTTCGCTCTGCTCTTCGCCGCCCTGTTTCCGACTCTCGGCACCTTTCTCTATTTCGTGACGCTCACCGGCTCGCGCTGGACGGCGCCGGTCTACGCGGTCTGCAAGGTGATCCAGTTCTCCTTCCCGCTGCTGTGGATCGCCGGCGTCGAGCGCGCCCGGCCCAATCTGTTCCGGCGGCCGCGGACCGCCGGGCTCTGGATCGGCCTGTTTTCAGGGCTCGGGCTGGTGGGCAGCCTCTTCGCCGTCGAGAGCTTTCTCCTGGCGCGGCCGGAGCTGGCGGGTCTGCCTGCTGCGGTCGTCCAGAAGACCGCCTCCTTCGGCATCGACACGCCGGCGAAATACGTCGCGCTCGCGCTTTTCTACTCGGTGCTCCACTCGCTCCTGGAGGAGTACTACTGGCGCTGGTTCCTCTTCGTCCGCCTGCGCCGCCGGCTGCCGGTGGGCGTCGCGCTGGTGCTTTCGAGCCTCGCCTTCACCGCGCACCACATCCTGGTGATCGGACAGCTTCTCGGCGGCTATGGCCCGGCCACCTGGCTCGCGGCGCTGACCATCACCGGCGCCGGGATGCTGTGGGCCTGGTCCTATCACCGCAGCAACTCCCTGTTCGGCGCCTGGATCAGCCACGCGCTGGCGGACGCGGGGTTGTTGTGGATCGGCTATCAGATCTGGCGAAGCGCCGTAGGACTCTGATCTCGCCGCACCCTGATCGCTTCGGCACGAGTCTCGCAACACCGCCCCCACCATGAGGAGGCGCTGGGTCCAACGGCTCGTTTTTGTACTTTTGGCAATTGCGGTCCTCCTGTATCCCATCTACCTGGTCGCCGGCAACGCCTACCTGCGTCACGGCGGACTCCAGCGGTTGCTCAACCAGAAGCCGGAAAAGATGTGGGTTCGTTGGTCGTCGGCCTGGACGCCCTGGCCGGGCGTGGTGCACGTTCAGGGCTTCGAGATGCGCAGCCAGAGCGCTGCGTTTCAGTGGTGGCTGTCGGTGGACAGCGCGACGCTAGACGTCGATCTGCTGCGGTTGCACAGCCGGCAGCTCCGCATGGGACCGGTGCATGGCTCGGGGGTGGCCTTCCGGCTGCGCCGCCGCCTGGATGCGCCGCCCCGCCCGGTGCCCTCGCGTCCGGAGCTCTACCCACCGATCCCCGGCCTTTCCGATCCGCCGGCGCGCAAGCCCGAGGTCCTCTATCCACGAGACCAGTCGCAGCCGAGCTGGTTTCTTCATTTCACCGGCGTGGACCTGGACGACGTGCGGGAGATCTGGATCGAGGAGTACCGCTTTGCCGGCCGGGCGCGCCTGGCCGGCGGATTCGACACCCAGGACAAGAGCAGGCTGGAAGTGATGCCGACGCGGGTCGATTTCCTCTCCGGCGATTTCTCCCTGGGGGCGCTGGGATCGGGAGCGCAAGCGACGCCGATCCTGCTCGCCGCCAGTGGCCGGGTGAACGGCCGGCTCGAACGCTTTTCGCCGGGCCGGTTCCACGGCTGGGAGGTGTTCCGTTTCTTCGTCGGCCGGGTGCAGTTGGCCGGACGAGTGACAAACCTCGATTTCCTCGAGGTCCTCCTGCGCCAGACACACTGGCTGGACCTGAAAGTCGGCCCGGGACCGCTGCGCACGGACATCCGCGTGCGCCATGGCGACCTGCTCGCCGGCAGCCAAATCGATGCGCGGCCGGAGAGCATCTCGCTCGACTTCCTCGACTATCGAGCCACCGGATACGGCGGCGTGACCTGGGCGGTCGATGGGAAACGAGAGGGCCGCGTGAGCCTGGTGCTCGATCCGTTCAGCATTCAGCGCCAGGGATATCCGGGCCCTCACGTACGGGGCCACAAGTTGAGCATCGACGCGACCAGCGCGGCGCCCCGGTTCGGCGCGCTGTTCGTTCCCAAGCGCCTGGACATCGACATGCCGGGAGCGGAGGTGCCGGACCTGGCCTTCTACAACGGCTACCTGCCGCGGCGGTCGCCGGTGACCATCACCGGGGGATCGGGCCGGATGAGCGGCCGGTTCGCGGCGATCGCGCCGGGGTGGAAGGGCTCGGGAGACCTTCAGCTCGACTCCCGCAGTGTCGGAGTGCGCTTCGACGACAAACAGATGCGCGGGGCGCTGAACGTCCATACCCGCCTGAAGATGAGCCTGGAGGATCGCCGGTACGACATTTCCGGCTCGGACGTCGCGTTGACCGACGTGACTCTGCAGGACGGCGGCGCGACTCCTCCAGGCGCTCCGTGGTGGGCGCGGTTTCATCTCGCACAGGCGGTGATCGCGCCCAAGTCACCCATTTACCTGCACTCCAGGATCGAGGGCACGCTGAGCGATTCGCGCCCGCTCTTCGCTCTCGTGGCGCCGCTTGAACGCAGCCGCGTGTTGCGGTGGGTGGACCACCTGGTGGACATTCCCGGGATCGCCGCGACGGCTGACGTCACCATGGGGCAGAGCTATCTCGACGTCTCCCACCTGGTGATTGCCGGCGGCAAGGCGGAGGTCCTGGCGCGGCTGCGTTTCGCCGGCCCGCAGCGGCAAGGGATCCTGTACGCGAGCTACGGCGCTTTCAACGTCGGGATGGAGCTCGAAGGATCGAAACGGGATTTCAAGATCCTGCACGCGAAGCAGTGGTTCGAGAGCTTCCCGGCGTTCAAGTGAGATGTCCGACATGTCGGCGACGTGTCGGCCGGCGTGTCAGCCCGCAAGCGATCCGCATTTTGTGAGGCTTTTTCGCGCCCGTCGCATGGCACGGCGGTTGCTCCTGGGGTCTTTGCAAGCGGCAGCAAACTCCATTCCTGCCCCTGGAGGTGGCCATGACCTTATCGTCTCTCGCTCGCAGTGTCCCTGTCGCCGCCATCGTCGCCCTGATGACGTTGCTCGCGGCCTGCAACACCACGCCGGGAACCCCGGACGGCGGCTCCGGCGGAGCCTCGACCCCCGCAGCGGCGGCGACGACCGGCGCCACGACACCACCTGCGGGAGCCTGCGCCGCTCCGGCCGCCTGGTTCCCGCACGACAAGACGCCCGCGCCGAATCCGCAACAGGCTTTCGCCTCATTCTGTGACTTCCACCAGTGGGCCTGGCAGAGCTTTCTCTGGCTGACCCAGTCGAGCGGCGGCAAGCTCCGCTTCGAGACGTTTCCGACCGTCGACGACGTGATCGCCGGCAAGGACAACTCGGGCACCCGCGGCCTCGTCAAACTCGCCGTGCGCACGCAGAAGGTCCATGGACCGCACAAGTCGCTCGACGAGGTCACCCAGGCCGATTCGCTGGGCGTGCTGGTGGATCACAGCGGTCACGCCGGCTACTACTCGCAATATGTCAACCCGCAGATGTTCCAGCAGATCGTCAGCCTGCATTGGAACGATCCGGCAGTCCTCAATCAGATCCCTCCGGCGACCGAGCTCCAGACCGGCGACGTCGAGCTCAAGGTTTCGTGGAAGATCGTCGCGCCCGGTGAAGACGTCAGCAAGTATTACGTGCGGCCGGCGCTGATCGACCGGCTCGTCACCGGGCCGGACGGCAAGGTTCGGATCGACCACAGCGCTCCTCCGGTCGAGGTCAAGGTGGCGCTGGTCGGCTTCCACGTCGTCGGCTGGGTGCAGGGCCACCCGGAGGCGGTCTGGGCGACTTTCGAGCAGAACGACAACGCTCCGGATTTCGCTCCCCAGCAATCGCCGTCCGTGGCGGTCAGCCCCAAAAACTGGACGTTCTACACCGCGAGCACGCTCGCGCTCAATTGCAACCAGGTCGACACCGGCAAGCTGACGCTCGATCCGGCGACCCAGACGCTCAAACCGGCGACCCAGGTCTGCCGCCAGTTCCCCTATGGCATGGCCGCGACGACCGCGGCCAGCGATCCGAACCTGCACGCGATCACGACGCTCAACGAGTCGGTCAAGAGCCAGCTCGGCAACGACGTGGCGCGGAGCTATTTCGAGGTGGGAGCGATCTGGACCAACGGCGATCTCAAGCCCAACGACGATCAGCAGGCGCACCGGCTCGGCTCGACCCTGCTCAACAACTCGGTGATCGAAACGTTCACCCAGAACGTGCAGAGCGACAACAACTGTTTCTCCTGCCACAACACGCTGATGTACAACCCGTCCGATCCGTCGATCCAGCCGCTCCAGGGGACCAACATCAATCTCAGCCACATCATTCTCGAGGCATACGTCGACAACCAGCCCAAGGGAAAGGGGAACCGATGACCGCACCTGTGCTCCGCATCCATCCGGCGATCGGGCTCTCCCGCGTCGGCAACAGCGAAGAGTATTACCTCGCCCCGGAGAGCTCGGCCGGGATGGCCCAGCCGGGCACCGACCTGGTCGGCGGCCTGCCGATCAAGCCGGGCACCGAATCTGATCCGATCAGCGATCAAGACCTGCGCGACGCCGGCGGAGCGCTCAAGCGGCAGGCGCAGCGCTTCCGGATCTATCAATATGACGACCCGGCCGCCGCCGCTCAATACCCTTACCAGGGCCAAGTGCAGGAGGTGACGCTCGGCAGCGTGGTCGACGGCAAGACGGTGGCGGACATCGTCTGGACCGTCCACCTGGCGAACAAGAAAGCCAACTGCTGGGTGCTGGTCGAAGACGTCACGCCGCCCGCCATCGGCAGCCTTTCGGCCTACGACAACGGCCAGCTTCCGCCGCTGCGCAATCTCGGTTTTCCGGGAAGCACCGATCCGTCCAGCCCGCAGCGGCTCAGCAGCCTGGTGGTCGACGCCGGGCCGCGGGCGATCCATGGCGCCAACGCCGCGCGGATCCGCTTCAACGGCGCGACGACGCCGTCGTGGTATCAACCGGGCACGGGCATTCAACCGCTGCCCAACTATCCGGTTTCGTTCCCGTCCGATCATTTCAATCCGCTGTACAGTCCCTCGGGAACGCCGGTACAGGAGCTCGGTGCGATCGAAACCGACGCGCAGGGCCGGCTCATCGTGCTCGGCGGCCAGGGGACGGCGACCGGCTGGTATCAGGACGGTAAACCTTTCAATCTGGGCGATGACGTCAACAACGACGGCTGGTTCGACGATACGGCGGACGGACCGGTGCAGGCCACCCTGGTGTTCGCCGACGGCTCGACCCAAGCGCTGGCGAGCACCGCCTGGGTGGTGTCGACCGATCCGGCGTTCGCGCCGCAGATCCGCAACGCGATCACGCTCTGGGACGAGGTCTACGACACCTGGCTGTGCTGCTTCGGGCTCAATCCTTCGATCTACAACGGCCCCTGCATGCCGCAGGACGACTCGGGGTTCAACAAGAGTTATCAGCCATCGTTCGACGACGACGTCCTGCCGCTTTTCCGCAGCGCCAGCCTCCAGGCGTTCGTCACCAGCCTGAACGCCACCGCGGTCGGCTCGCACCAGCGGCTGGGCGGCATCACGCCCGACGCCGATCCGGCGAAGACGCTGAACGTGCCGTCGTTCATCCGCAATCCCTATCCCAACGGCGGCCAGCTTCAGGCCGGAGCGCCCAGGATGCCGCTGGCCCTGGGCGACACCGGCGCCGCCTATCTGACCCTGACCAAGACTCAGTATTTCTTTCTCAACCAGTGGTTCCAGGGAAAATACAGCAAGGCGCCGGGCACTCCGCTGACCGCGGGCGAGCAGCTCGACAAGAACGTGCTGACCAACTGCCTCGGCGGGCGGTTCAGCCCGGGGATCGATCTCACCTTCGTGGTACGCGACGTGGCGTTCTACAATCCGAACGTCGATCGAGACCCGAACGTCGGCCCGTTCCGCGTCGACGCCGCGCAGCTCAACTACTCGCAGGCGACCAGGAATCAGCCGTTCCTCGGCGTCGGCTATATACCCGAGAGAACGCAGACCCGCGTCGAGCCGGGGGACATCTGCAAGTTCATGGCGCTGCCCTGGCACACCGACTACAACTCGTGCGCCACCCACCTGCCGGACCCCAATCCGGGCGGCAACCTCACCAACGCGGACCAGGTTTTCGACGGGCGCAACATCACATTGCTCTGGTCGTGGCCGGCGCAGCGGCCGGTTTCGGTCTACAACTATCAGGATCTGGTCACCGCGAAGGGCACGCTTCCCCAGCAGCGTTTCTCGGTGCGTGGCGCGGGCACTCCGACCCAGCCGGGTCCTGACAACGGAGTCTGGACCCATGGGGGCGGGCCGGACAGCAGCTTCTTCCAGATCGAGCAGGTCGGCCGGTTCCAGAAGCGGACCGACATGCTCGAACATTGGCAGGAGATCGGCACCGTGGTCCAGGGGCCGGCGATCACCGGCTATCCCGCGACCTTCAATCAGAGCTACTTCCTGGAAGTCGCGAGCCTGATGAGCAACGTCAGCGACGTCGTCTCGCCCTTCCCGAACACGCTCACCCAGGCGGTGGAGCCGACCGAGTGAGCGCCGCCGTCCGCAGCCGCCGGCAGGAGGTCGTGGTGATCGGAGCGGGTCCCGCGGGCAGCACGACCGCGCTCCGCCTCGCCCATCACGGCATCGGCCGGGTTCTCCTGGCCAACGCCGGCGGCTTCGACGGCTTTCGCATCGGCGAGAGCATCCCGCCCGACACCGGGCTGCTGCTCAACGAGCTGGACCTCCTGTCCGGCTTCCTCGCCCAGGGCCACGAGCGCTGCCTGGGGAGCTGCTCGAGCTGGGGAGATGACGCGCTGGGCTACAACGACTTCGTCACCAATCCCCATGGCAACGGCTGGCACCTCGACCGCAGCCGCTTCGACGCCTTCCTGGCGCATCAGGCGGCCGAGCGCGGCGCCCGCCTGGAGCTTGGCTGGCGCCTGGAGGCGGCCGAGCGGCGGCCGGCGGGAGGCTGGCGCCTGACCTTCCAGACCACCGGTGGCCATACCCGGCACGTCGACGCCGGAATCGTCGTCGACGCCAGCGGCCAGCGAGCGTGCTTCGCCCGGCTGGCCGGAGCCCGCCGCCGGGTCGCCGACCGGCTGATCTGCATCGCCGGCCGGTTCCATCTCGCCGCCGGCGCCGGCCTGGAGAAGCTCACCCTGCTCGAAGCCCGGAGCTACGGCTGGTGGTACGCCGCCCGCCTCGCCAACGGTGAGGCCGTGGTGGCGGTGACCACCGATCCCACGACCTGCAGTCGCCGGACGCTGCGCAATCCCGTCTCCTGGCTCTGCCATCTGGCGCAGACCCGGCACCTGGGAGCCCGCCTCGACGGTAGCGCGTTCCACTCCGACGGCGTGCGAGCCTGGCCGGTGTCGAGCTTCCGTCTCGCGCCGCCGCAGGGAGACGACTGGCTGGCGGTGGGCGACGCCGCCGGCGCCTACGATCCGTTGACCGCGCAAGGCATCTACAAGGCCCTGGCCGGCGGCCTCCAGGCCGGCGACGCCATCGCCCGCCGGCTGGCCGGCGAGACCACGGATTTCGCGGCCTACGGCGAGACTCTGGACCGGAGCTGGAAGGAATATCTCAGCCTGAGGTCCTACCTCTATGCACGCGAAGCGCGCTGGCCGGACCAACCATTCTGGCAGGCGCGGCGAGCGGATCGCCCGATCGAGACATAGAGACGCTCCGTTGCGCCGAGTCACCATCCGGCGAATCATCGATGGGAAGATCGGCAGGCTCGCTTTTCTTCTCGCCGAGCACCACCATTTACGGGAATCCCCCCAGCCCACCGAGCGCGTGGAGCGCTCACCCAAGGGAGATCCGATGAAGAAGAGCACGAAGACGCTTAAGCTCAACCGTGAGACCCTGCTGTTGCTGGAAAAGCACCAACTGGTCCCCGTCGAAGGGAACGGAACGAAAAACACTCTCACCGCCTGCGATGGCTTCGCGAATTCCGGTTGCCCTAAACGTCTCGGAAACTCCACAACTATCAGAAAAGA
>DATARD010000258.1:0-8336 GCA_036264355.1 Thermoanaerobaculia bacterium | reverse complement strand
CTATCACGAGCGGGCGGGCGACCCCAACGACCCCGACACCTCGGGCGGCGGCCGCGGCTACTACCGCAACATCTCGTTGATCAACGTCTGGGCCTACGCTCCCTTCATGCACAACAACGCCCTCGGCCCCGAGATCTGCGGCCAGCCGGCCGCTCCGGCCACCGACTTCTACGCCTCGTCGTACGTCGAGAAGACGGCCGACGGCTACCGCCGGCTGCCGCCGGGCCAGGCCCCCAAGTGCTGGCCCTACGATCCCAGCGTCGACGGGCGCTACGCCCTCTACAAGGCCTCGATGGAAGAGCTGCTGAACCCGGACCAGCGCGTGCCCAAGGTCACCCTGCTCGACGACGACGTCCGCATCGAGGTCGGGCTGCGCTCGATCGGCAACCACAAGATCAAGACCCTCAAGCTCCAGATCCCCGAGGGCGAGCCGGCGGGCCTGCTGGTGAGCCTGGACTACAAGCGTCTGGTCGACGACCTGATCGCCGCCAAGGCCGACCCCAAGGGCCTCAAAGCCCGGCTCGCGGTGCGCGACAGGGAGCACGCGGACGCGGACGCGGCCCTGCTGACGAAACTGGCCGGCGAGCTGCCGCACCACCTGGACGACGGCGACATCTACAAGGTCGGCCGGCCGGACGCCGGCAGGCTGCTGCGGCTCTACGGCAACTGCACCGCCGACGCCGAGAACGCCGGCCACCCCTTCGGCGGCAACCTGCCGCCGGCGGACAAGAAGGCGCTGATCGCCTACCTGGCCACTTTCTAGGACCGCCCGAGAGGAGACGAGCCATGCGAACCCGATCCCAGACGTTCCTCGCCGTCGCGGCCATCGCCCTCCCGCTCCTGCTGGCCGGGTGCAGGACGGCGCCGCCGCCCATCCCCTTCTCCGACTACAAGGCGCCCTATGCCACCAAGCCGGACTTCGCCCGCGTCGAGCTCGATCATCCGCTCTCGGCGGCCGACCGGGCGAAGATCACGCCGGCCAACCTGCGCGTCCTGCCGCAGGAGAAAGTCGACCAGATCTACGCCCGGCTGACCGCCGGGCCCATTCCCGACGGCCCCTACACCGGCGACCTCTTCTTCGCCGACGGCGGCGGCCTCGAGCGCATCTCCGACCTCCTGGGCAAGGCCGGCGGCTTCGCCAACGACCTCGCGCTCGACGAGCTCCGGCTGGTCGTCCGGGTGCTGTGGAAAGGAAAGGTTTTCTATCGCGACAAGCGCGAGCTGCGCAACATGATCGATCACGAGGCGGAGGTGGCGAAGCTGTTCGACGTCAAAGTCAGCGACTTTCGCACCGGCGAGTTCAACGGCAGGAAGGTCGCGCTCCTCTTCCCCGCCAAGCTCTTCTGCGGCCAGAGCAATCTCGACAGCCGGCGCGAATCGGTGATCATCGACTACGCCTTCGGCGACGACGTCGACGGCTATATACCCAAGGCCGACTCGGTCGCCGGGCGCAACGGCCTCCAGGTGCGCGATGAGATCCGCATGGTCCGCCCCGGCTTCTACCTCGGACGGGCCTACATGGGCAAGCTCTTCATCCTCAACTTCACGCTCTACAACGAGGCCGCGGCCAAGGCCGGCAACGCCACGGAGGACTGCTGGAACGGCAAGGACAACCCGGAGTCCCAGCAGGTGGCCGACGTCCACTGACGGCGATGTTTTCTCGGCGCAGCAAAGCGGGCCGGCGGCGCCTCGCCGGCCCGTTCCATCTCCTCCTCCTCGCGGCGCTCCTCGTCCTGGCGGCGCTCGCCGCCACGGCGGCGGGACCCGGATCTCCCGCGCCCTGGGCCGTCGACCCGGAAGACCCCGGCGAGGACCTGCCGCCGGCCGGGCGGTCGTTGTTCGACTCCCTGGTCACCATCGAGCGCGGCGGCCAGCGGGTCTACGACGTCCCCTTCCCCTTCGCCAACCTCGTCCGCGCCGTCACGGACCTTGCGCCCAGCGAGCGGGTGCTCATCCCGCTCGGCCGGTCGCTCCAGCGCAACGCGGCTGCCCCTCGTTTCTTCAGCGCGCCCCGCGCCGTCCTGGCGGTGACGGGGGATTCCGGCCGGCCTCCCCGGCCTGACATGCCGCTGCTCAAAGACCGCCTTTACATCGGCTACCAGGAGACGGCGGCCATCCTCGAAGTGATCAGCTACAACGAGACGGCCGGTCGCTTCGAGTTCCAGGTGGTGCGCGACTATCGGCCGGGCAGCCAGCCGCGCGTGCTCTACGCCTCGCGCGCCCTCTGCACCGCCTGCCACCAGAACGCCGCGCCCATCTTCGCCCGCCAACTGTGGGACGAGACCAACGCCAATCCGCGGATCGCCGGCCTGCTGCGCGACGAGAAGCGCGATTTCTACGGCTTCCCCGTCGACCTCGGGCCGGACGCGCCCTACGCCGTGCAGGCGGCGGCCGACCGGGCGAACCGTTTCGCCCTCGATCAGCGGCTCTGGCGCGAGGGGTGCGAGGCCGCCCGCGAGCAGGCGCCCCGCTGCCGGGCGGCCCTGTTCACGGCCGCCCTCCAATACCGTCTCGGCAGCCGCTTCGACGAAACCCGGCTGACCCCCTTCGCCCCCATCATCAAAGAGCGTTTTCCCCGCGGCCTCGCCGTCCCCGACCCCGACCTGCCCAACCGCGATCCATTCGCGGGCCCCGTTTCGGGTCCCCGCCAGGCCAGCGTGCCGGGGAGCCTCGACCCCGAGCAGACGACCCTCCTGGGCGGCGTCGTCCTCCACTCGTCCATCCCCGCGGTCTTCGAGCCCTTGAACCCCCGTCCGCCGCTGGAGACCTGGTCGCTCGACGGCGGATTCGAGCGGCTGGTCTCGGGCCTCGCCGCCTTCCTCGCCGAACGCGACGTGCGGGACCTCGACGCGCGGCTCCGCGCCGCCGCCCCCGCGTCTCCCCGCCGCCGGCTGGCCGCGGACTGCCGCCTCGTCCCGCGGCGCAGCGCCGCGGGAGAGATCGATCGCTTGAAGCTCGAATGTCAGAGCGGTCAGGGCGACTTCACGCTCCAGGGGCGGCTCTACCTCGCCGCCGGCCGGGTGACGGGAGGGGAGATCGAAAGCGTAACGATCGGCGGCGCGGCCGAGCTCGCGGACCTCGCGGTCGAGTCCCGAGAGCCGGTGGCCGGCGTGATCCATCTGACGCTCCTCCAGAAAGGCTCGGGATTGCGAGCCCGGCGACCGAACGGCGATGCAGTCGAAAGGCTCGACCTCGCCTGGCGCGACTCCGGAGCGGCCACTCTGAACGGCCGTGCCGAGCTCACCTTCCTCTCCGACTTCGCCGCCGTGGACCGGGTGGTTGACGCTATGGTGCGGAGCACGGCGGCGGGGGAGAGCGACGCCTTCGCGGACCGGCCCTTCCGCCGCTCGGCGCTCGTCCCCGCCCTCCTCGCGCAGCTCGGAGCCGCACCCGCGAACCCTCCCAGTACAGCCGGCATGCCCCAGGCGATGCTCGACGCCCTGAGCGGGGGAGCGGGCGGAGCGGGTCCGGAGGCGGCGGAGGCCGAGCGGCTGGCGGCGCGCTTCCCCGAGCCCGCCCTGCGCACCTTCTTCCGCTACTGCGCCACCTGCCATGCCACGGACCAGCCCTCGCCGCCCAACTTCCTGCACGGCGAGCCGGCGGAGGTGCGGGGCCATCTCGCGCAGTGCGCGGAGCGCATCTACTTCCGTCTCGGCATGTGGCAGCTCGCCCGCGAAGACCGGCCGAAGACCGCCATGCCGCCCGTCCATGCCCTGCGTCGCCTCCACCTCGACCCCGCGGCGTGGCCGGACGATCCCGACCTCCTCCTCCTGCGCCAGCACGCCGCCGACCTCCTGCGCGCCCAGACGGGCACGGCGCCGAAGCTGGAAGAGCTGACGGCGCGCGGCTACGAGAATCTGCGCGGGTGCCTGCCGGCGGCCACGGCGGGCGCCAATCGTTGAGCGGACCCAAGGAATTGGATTGTCACGGTAAAATTTCGCTGCGCAAGCTGCGCCACGGTTGCGCAGCTCAAAATTTCACCGCGCAATCCAACGCATTGGATTCTCAGGATAAAAATCGTCTGCGCAGCTTCCGCAGCGGCTGCGCAGAGTAATTTTTCACCGCGCAGTTCAACGCATTGGATTTTCATGCTTAATTTCGTTTGCGCAGCCTGCGCAACCGTTGCGCAGGGGTACCCTTCGGTTGCGCAGCTTCCGCAGCCGTTGCGCTGATCAAAATCTGACTGCGCAGCCCGGCGCAAAGGTTGCGCCAGTCAAATTTTGCCTGCGCAGCTCCCGCAGCGGAATTTCTGGCTGCGCAGACGAACTGGGCCCGGGGTAGGATCCTCTCATGAGAGAGAACCGCCCCAGCGCGACCGCGCACCGCGTAGCCCTGCGACGCGCGGCCCATCAGATCCTCGACCACCCGCAGGTCTTCGAAGATCCCGTGGCGCTCCGCATCGTCGGCGCCGAGAGTGCATCGGCGCTGCAGGCTGATCCGCAGCGCTTCGAGCCCACGCCGCTGGCGCGCTACCTGCGGGCGTTCATGGCCGCGCGCAGCCGGTATGCCGAGGACGAGCTGGCCCTCGCCGTCCAACGGGGCGCCCGCCAGTACGTCGTCCTCGGCGCGGGCCTCGACACGTTTGCCTATCGCAACCCCTTTCCCGACCACGTGTTGCGCGTGTTCGAAGTGGACCATCCGGCGACGCAGGCCTGGAAGCGAACCCGGCTGGACGAGGGCGGCATCTCAATCCCCCGCACCCTGACCTTCGCGCCCGTGGACTTCGAGACCGAGACGCTCCCGGAAGGTCTGCGCCAGGCGGGCTTCGACGCCGGGGAAGCCACCTTCTTCTCGTGGCTGGGGGTGACCCCGTACCTGACGCACGACGCGATCCTGGCGACGCTCCGGTTCATCGCGTCCAGGCCCACCGGAAGTGGAGTCGTCTTCGATTACGCCATTTCGCTGTCGCTGCTGAACCCCGCCGAGCGATGGGTGTTCGACGCTTTGTCACGGCGCGTCGCCTCGGCCGGAGAGCCCTGGCAGACGTTCTTCGATCCTTCGGCCTTGGTGGGCGATCTGAAAGCCCTGGGCTTTGCGCAAGTCGAGGACTTGGGCGGCGAGGCCCTGAATGCGCGGTACTTTCAAGGCCGCACCGACGGATTGCGCGTCGGCAGCCTTGCGCACGTGATGAATGCGCGGCTCTGAAAGCGTGGAGCTTCTATGCCCGAGCCGTCCCAGGTCTACGACGTCTTCCTCTCCCACGGCAGCCCGGACCAGCCGTGGGTGGCGACCCTGGCTCGCGAGCTCGAGGGGCTCGGGCTCAAACCATTCCTCGACGCCCACGCCATCGAGCCGGCGGCCAATTTTCCCCTCGTCCTGAGCGACGCGCTCGCAGCCAGCCGGTTCCTGGTCCTCGTCCTGTCGCCACACTCGGCGCGCGACTGGGTGAGCCTGGAGTGGCCCTCGTTCCTCGCCCATCACGGTCCCCGCGGGCGGCTCCTGCCGGTGATGCTGGAGCCCACCGCGGTGCCGGCCCTGCTCGCCGCCCTCCATCGCATCGACGCCACCGACCGCGACGCGGCGCGGGTAGCGCGGGAGATCGCGCGGATCGCCGGCCGGCCCGGGGAGCTGAAGGAAGGGGATGTCCGCCGGCTCGTCCTCGGCCAGGATCTGGCGTTCGTCCTGGGAAGGGAGGGAGAGGACCTCCGCATCACCGATCCCGTGGGCACCACGCGGACGGTGACGCCGCCCTGGAAAGAGGACAACCGCTTCGGCATCGCCCTCCACTTCTACAGCCGCCTCACCCGCGAGCCGGTCTCCACGGATGCCGAACGGGCGGATCTGGTGAGCCGCGCCACGACTTTGGGAAGCCTCCTCTTCGACCTGCTCTTCGATGCCGACGGTCTCGAGCGCCTGCGCAAGGCCATGGTGCCCGGCCGGCCGCGTCCGCTGATCACCCTCCGCAGCGACGACGACCTCCTCCTCTCGCTCCCCTGGGAGCTGCTCTGGCACGACGGCTCGTTCCTGCTGCGCGACGCCCGCGTGGACCTGGCCCGCTCGACGCCCGGGGAGGTCGGCCCGGAGGCCCTGCTGCGCGAGCCGGACGATTATCTGAAGCTGGTCGTGAACGTCTCGGCACCGGCCGGGAGCGGTCTCGACTACGAGGGGGAGAGCTACCGCATCACCAGGGCCCTCTCCGAGAAATGCCACTTCGTGCCCACGGAGCTGGGGACCTTGGAAGATCTCGCGGAGACGGTGCGGGCAGAGCGCCCGACGGCCATCCACTTCTCCGGCCACGGCGCTCCCGGCGCGCTCGCTTTCGAGGACGAGGAGGGACGGGAGGCCGTGGTGTCCATCCATGACCTCCTGTTCAAGCTGCGCCAGCGGATCGACGGCGCGCTGCCGCCGCTCTTCTATCTCGCAAGCTGCCACGGCAACGACCCCGGCGCGCCGCGGGCCGCCGATCCCGAGGCCGGAAAAGCGGGCGCCGAGAGCTCCGCCGCCCGTCTGCACCGCGAGGGAGTGCCGCAGGTGGTGGGGTATTACGGCCCGATCGTAGACGCGCTGTCCACTCGCGCCGAGGTGGCGTTCTATCGATCCCTGGCCGAAGGGGAGACGACGCGCTACGCCATCCGCCAAGCGCGGGAAGCACTGGCCAGGCCCTTCGTGGCGCCGGATGCCCGACACCGTCCGCGAGCCGTGGCCGAGCCCGGAGAGGTTCGAGCGGGAGTCGCTGGCGATCAACATAGTCACCCCTTCGCCTGGGCGCAGCTCGTCCTCTATCACCGGGGCCCGGACTTCCCTCTGAGCCTGTCCGCTGCGCAAGGCGTCCGTCCGCCCGAGGCTGAGCTGCGCCGCAGCTTCGAGGGCATTGGCGACCGGCGAATCCTCACCACCGGTTTCATCGGCCGGCGAAGCGAGTTGCACCGGGTGCGGCGGCGCATTCGGGAAGGAGAGCGGGTCTACGTCTTCCAGGGACTGGGCGGACTCGGTAAGAGCACCTTGTCCTTTCAAATCCTGCCGATGCTCCTCCGCGGCGAAGGTATCGCCGTCACTCTCTGGTGTCAAGAGGCCGAGCAGAGACCGGATCGCGTCGAAGCGCTGGTCGGCCAACTCCTCGACGCCTGCCGCAAGCGCTTCGGGCTGGAGTGGGAGCCGGTCGTGCATCACGTCGATCGCATTCCCAATGCAGGTCCGGTCCAGCGCTTCGAGATGTTCCTTCAGGTCCTCCTCCAGAACGTCCCGCGCCTCGTCCTCTACCTCGACAACCTGGAATCGCTGCTCGTCGGCCCGAAGAACGTGGATGCAGAGAACGATGACAAGGCGATCGGGGATTGGGCCTCGCCCGACCTGGCGCAACTCTGGGAGATTCTCACCTCGTTGGCGCAGGACGGCGACCGGCTCTATCTCATAGCGAGCTGCCGTTATCGAAATCCCGATTTCGCGGGGGCTCTGTTGCCGGTCTCACCTCTGCCTTCCGACGCGCTCTTCCGCCTGATGAGCTGGTTCCCAGCGCTACGGCGCCTCAGCCCCCCGAACCGGGCGCGGCTCGTCGGGCTCCTTGCCGGTCATCCGCGGGCGGTGGAGTACGCGAACGATCTCCTCGCCCACGCTCTGGCCGTGTGGGAGGAACGCCGTGGTCCCTGGCAAGAGGGCGAGGACCCCGAGCGGGAATGGACGGATCTGATCGCGCCGGTTCTGCCCAAGGTTCAGGACAAGCTGTGGGCCAACCTGCTGCTGGGCGAGATGTGGGACCGCGTCCTGGACGACCGCGCCCGGCGCATGCTCTACCGCATGACCCTTCTACGACGACCGTGGGAGTGGGAGCTCATGGCGGTGCTTGGCGAAGAGCGTGAAGGAGAGGAACCGGCCTTCGAGACCGCCGAGCGGCTGCGCAGGACATCGCTGCTGGAGCAGGTGGACCTCCTGGGTCGGAAGCCTGACGGCAAGGTCGCCCCGGCACGCCGCTACACGCTCCATCCGGCGACAATCCAGTTCGTCCGCCAGCGCTTCGGGGAAGACGAGCGGCTCCGGAAGGCGGCTCACCGGCGGCTGGGGGAGCACCTGGAGGCTGAGGCTAAGAAGTCGTCCTATATCGACGTAGATATCGAAGCCGGGCACCACCTCTTCGAGGCTGGCGAGTACAACCGGGCCTACGAGCTGCTGGGATCGGCGTCGGACTGGCTGCGGAGCCATGGTCGAATTAGGGAAGGGCTGCAGATCCTTGAACCGTTCCTGGCCCGAGGGGCACTTGTCGCTAGAGTCCTTGGTTCGTAATTTGTTGTGTCTTTGAGTCAAGTTCAAGCGGCAAGTTTTTCTCTTTCACAATACTTGGCGATTTCCTCCTCCAATGTGTCGAAGGCACGGCGCAGGGGAGGTCCGCTCTCGGAGAGCGT
>DATARD010000223.1:0-17694 GCA_036264355.1 Thermoanaerobaculia bacterium | reverse complement strand
GGTCCTGCGTGGTCAGGGCCAGGCAGATGTCGCGGTCGGTGACCACGCCGGCGACCTGTCCCGACCCGGACAGCACCGGCAGGACGCCGCACCCCACCTCGGCCATGACCCGCCCGGCAACGTCGAGAGTGGTCTCCAGAGAGCACACTCGCGCTTCACGCCGCATGATGTCGCGAACTTTCATCTCCGCACCTCCTGAGGAGTTAACGGTAGACGAGGCTCTGTCCTCTCGCGCCGGTCGGTGGGGTGGCCCGGAAGGCGTCACGGGGTGGGCGGCTGACCCGCCCTGCGGACCAGCAGGAGGTTGCCGAGAGCTCCGAGCACGACGGCGGTGAAGAGCGCCGCGGCGCCGGTGGAGACGAGCAGCGGACGATCGAGCGCAAACCCGGCCGCCAGCAGGGGCACTCCGAGGGTCCACAGCGCGAGACCCGCGGCCTGGAGAGGCCGCGCCGGAAGGGAGTGCGGGGACGGCGGCTGGGCCGGGAAGCCGGTCCGTTCGGCGGCCCGCAGCCAGGCGTAGAGAGGGAGAAGGCGCAGGCTGACGCCGACCACCATCTGGGCCAGGAAGCCCACCAGGCCGAACACCCCATAGACGAGCGCCGCGCGCAGCTTCCACTCGCCCGGCGGGTGATCGCCAGACAGAGACCGAGGAGGAGGGCGAGAGCCAGAGAGCCCAACGCCGCGAAGGAGTGGAGGACGCCGTAGTCGGGCCGCCGCAGCGCACGCGGAGCGGGCCGCGGATGGCGCCGCATCCAGAGCACCTGGCGGAAGAAGAGGACGAGGGCGGCGGCCGTCACGACGGCGAAGAGGGCGACGGCCCCGCTGCGGAGGACAAAAGAGACGAAGAGACCCGCCGCGCCGGCTTCGAGCAGCAGAGCGGTGGCCCAGACCCCCTTGCCTTCCGGCATCGCCGAGGGGAGGAGCATCGGGAGCAGGCGGTAGCCGGTGCCCATCACCATCATCGTCGCCCAGCCGAGGGCGGCCAGGTGGGCGTGGGCGTAGACGTTGGCGAGCACGTAGCCGCCGAGGACCGGCTTCACTTTGTTCAATCCGAGCAGGAGGCCCATCGACGCGGCGCCGACCAGGTTCAGGAAGGCGAACAGGTAGTGCAGCTTGATCTCCGGCGGAATCGGTGCCGGCCGCAACGCGAGGACCGCCCGCCCGGTGACCCAGAGGAGAGCCGCCACGATCGTTCCCGCCGACCAGACCATCCCTTTCGGGCTGTCGATCCAGAAGTGGGCCACCATCCCGGTCACGCCGATGACATACACCACCCAGGCCGCATAGTCGGCGGCACGAGCCGGCAGGCGCGTCCGCAAGGCCATCGGCGCCACCATGTAGAGAGCGCCCAGGATGGAGGCGCTGATCCAGCCCAGGGTCACCAGGTGCACCACCGCGACCATCCGCGGGTGATAGAAGAAGGCCGAAAAACGCTGCGGCTGGAGAGCCAGGGCGGCGAACGCCGCGGCCAGGCAGACGTGAGCCAGCGAAAAATAGAGCAGCGGCAGGCGGCTGTGCGGATCGCGCTCGGGGCGCGGTTTGGCCATGGCGAACGGTTCTCCTGCGGGGAGTATGTCAAATAGGATGGCGCTCGTGATCCCGAAAGGAGCCCCTCGATGCCCTTCCTCCCGCCCCTTGCGCTTTCCCTGACGCTTGCCACGGCCGCCGCGCCGCCGCCCGCTGAAACGGCGCGCGCCATCATCGCCGACCTGGTCGCCTGCGGCACCCGCCACTCGCTCTCCTCCTGGACCGATCCGCAGCGCGGGATCGGGTGCGGCCGTGACGTGGTCGTCCGCCGGTTCGGCGAGATCGCGCGCCGCTCCGGCGACCGGCTGAGGGTGATTGTGGACAAATACCAGACCAGCGCGCCGCGCACCGGCAACGTGGCGGTGCCGATGGAGAATGTCTACGCGGTCCTGGAGGGCACCGATCCGGTTCTCAAGAAGACCGCCTTCGTGGTCTCCGGGCACATGGACTCGATGCCGTCCGACATCATGGACCCGAAGACCGACGCTCCCGGCTCGGACGACGACGCCTCCGGTGTCGCGGTGTCGATCCTCTCGGCGGAAGCCCTCGCCGGCCGGCCCGAGGGGTTCCGCGCCACCGTCATCTTCGCCGCTGTCGCCGGGGAGGAGCAGGGGCTGCTGGGCTCCAAGCGGATGAAGGAATGGCTGGCGCAGGAGGGATACCAGGTCGGCGGCATGATGACCGACGACATCGTCGGCGCCACCAATGGATCGGAGGACCGGCGTCCGCGCCTGTTCAGCGAGGGCGGGCCGGACGGCATCGAATCGCCGGGCCGCGAAATGGGGCGGCTCGCCGAGGAGCTGGTCGGGCGCGACCACGTGCGCCTGATCTTCCGCCGCGACCGGTTCGGGCGCGGCGGCGACCACATGCCGTTCGCCGAGGTTGGCCTGCCGGCGGTCCGCTTCACCGAGCCGCTGGAGGACTACCACCACCAGCACCAGACGCCGCGGGTGGACAACGGCGTCCAGTACGGCGACCTCCAGCAGTTCCTCGACTTCCACTTCATCGCCGAGACCGCGGCGGTCAACCAGCGCCTCCTGGCCGAGCTCGCCGCGGCGCCGGCGCCGCCGAAGTCCGTGGTGCTCGCCGGGGCGGTCACCCCGTCGGCGAAGATCACCATCGCGGCGGACGACGACGCCGGGCGCAAGGGGTTCGAGATCCTCCATCGCGAGACGACGGAAGCGCGCTGGAGCGTGCTGCGGACGGTCGCCGCGCCGGGCGAGGCCGTGCTTGCAGGGACGAGCACCGACAACGAATTCTTTGCCGTGCGCAGCGTGGGCAAGAACGGCCACCGGAGCCTCGCCATGCCCGCGGCTCCCGCGCCGCGCCCGCCGGCGGGGAGCGTGCCGCCGGCGGCGACTCCGCCCAAGCAGCCCTGACACGGTCAGAGCGGTGTGGCGGGGGAGCGGCGCAGGAAGCGGCTGAGGAGCAGGGTGGGGGAGGTGCCCGCGGCGCGCACGTCGGTTTCCGGGTGGCGCTCGCCGAGCAGCACCTCGCGGGCGCGCAGGCGGCCGAGCTCGACGATCTCCCGCAGGACGGGCCAGCGCCGTTCGGTGAAGGCGACCGGCAGGCGGTGGCGGGGACGGATGACGATCACCCGGTCGCGCAGCGCGGCCGGGATGACGTGCTCGGTGTCGCGCGGGCTGCGATAGAGATTCCCCTCGCTCTCACCTTTCATGGTCACCAGGACCACCGTGTCGCACCCCTCGGCGAAGGCCCGCTCGTAAGGCAGGTTGTCGCTCAGGCTGCCGTCGCCGTAGCGCTCGCCGCCGAGGCGCGGCGCATGGGTGTAGAAGGGGGGCAGGTAGTTGGAGGCCAGGCAGAGGAGGAAGGGGTCCTCGACCGTGCGGGCGTCGAACAGCACGGGCCGGCGGTCGCGCAGGCGGGTGACGCCGATCAGCAGAGACAAGGCTCCGGGCGCGCGCAGCCGCTCGTTTCCCACGTAGCGGGAGAAGGTGCGGCGGTGCATCTCGGCGAAGCGGTAGGGAGAGTGCTCGCGCAGCAGGTTGCGCAGATCGACGCGGGGCATCCGCACGAACGCTCGCCAGTAGTGGCGCAGACGGTGCGCGGTGCCCGCCGCCACCGCGGCGGCATTCCAGGAGCCGGCGGAGACGGCGAGACAGAGGGCCGGCTGGACGCCGGCCTCGGCCAGAGTCTCCAGGACACCCACCTGAAAGGCGCAACGGGACGATCCGCCGGAGAGGACGAGCCCCACGCGAGAGGCGGAGCCAAGGCGGTCGAGAGGCTTCATGGGCGCGTATTGTGCCAGTTTTACAGAACCCGGTCCGGCTGGGCGGGTAAAAACGATCCAGGCCCGTGCGCGCCGGCGCACGGGGTGGGTCCGTCGGCATGGAGCCGTATGTCAGATGCCTTGCGGCATCACCTCAGGAGTTGTCAATAACGGTCTTCCCGGCGTGCCGCACCACCACCGCCCCCGCCCCCGGTGCGCGGGCGCGCCTCGTTGACATTGAGCTTCCGGCCCATCAGATCCCGCCCGTTCCAGCCGTTGATCGCCGCCTCCGCCTCTTCGTGCTCCGGCATCTCCAGAAAGCCGAAGCCTTTCGACTGCCCCGTCATCTTGTCTTTGATGATGGTGCAGGATGTCACCGTGCCGTACTGCTCAAATGACTGCTTCAACTGGTCTTCGCTCACTCGATACGGCAGGTTTCCAACGTACAGATTCATCAGTCGTCTCCTTTGCGCACAGGGTCCCTTGACCTCCGCATGCCGCTGCAAAAGCCTTGCCGGATTCCGGCAAGGCTTTTTTGTATTCTCTATTGGTCGTTCGTGACGAGTTTTCAGCCGATTGAGGGGTAGAGTTGGCGGTAGCTGTCCGCCAGCACCAGGATCCGTTTGACATAATCCCTGGATTCGTCCATCCGGAGCGTCTCCACGAAGGCGTCGAGCTCCGGCTTGGGCCCCGCTTCATCCCACAGCCGGTGGATGCGGTTGGGGCCGCCGTTGTAGCCCGCCAGGGCGAGCTCCACATTGCCGCCGAAGCTGCTCAGCAGCTCGCGGAAGTAGGCGCTCCCGAGCGCGATGCTGAAGCTCGGGTCATAGAGGCCGACGGCCGGTGCGCGTAGGCGCAGGCGGGAGGTCATCTCGCGCGCGGTGGCCGGCATGAGCTGCATCAGCCCGCGGGCGCCCACCGGGCTGGTGGCACGGGGGTCGAAGGCGCTCTCCTGGCGGATGATGCCGGCGACCAGGGCGGCGGGAAGGCCGTTGGCGGCCGCCGCGGCCTTGATGGTGTCGGCGAACTGGAGCGGGTAGTAGGCACGCAGGATCTCTTCCGGAACGGTGGACTGGCGAGGGCCGCCCAGGGCCGGGAACGCTTCGCGGAGCAGGGCGATCGAGTCGCGGCGCTGGCCTTGCCGTCCCATGATGAGGGCGCGCAGGGCGAGGAGGTCGCGGGGGTTCGCCTGCGCCGTCACGAGATCCATCTCGTGCAGGGCGAGCTTGTCCAGCCCGACGTCGGTGAGCAGCTTGGCGCGCAGCAGGAACGGGTCGCGCGGCCAGGCGCCGGGGGAGCGCGCCAGCTCAATGGTGGCGGAGACGGGGTCGACGCCCAGCCGTTCCGCTGCCTGCCGGCGGTAGAAGTCGCCGGTATCGGACGAAGCGACCATGTCGCGGTAGATGGCGTGGGCGCGCTCGGTCTGGCCCATCTGCTCCAGGGCCCGGGCCTGCCAGTAGACGCCGCGCTGGGCGTCCCCCTGATCCGGATAGAGGCTGCCGAGGTCCTGCCAGAAGGCGACCGCGGTGGCGAGATCCCGCTTCTGGAACGCCGCCCAGCCGCGTTCCCACAGGTCGCGGGCGCCGGTGGTGTCCCCCGGATCGACGCGGCGCAGGATGCGCAGGGTGTCGGTCGCCTGGGGGAAAAGGCCGGCCTGCAGGAAGTCGTGGTAGAAGACCCGCAGCTCCCGGGCCGGGATCTGTGCGCCGGCGCCGAGCCTGACGACCTGGGTGAGGTGGCGGTGCGATTCGTCCAGCAGGGCGCGGCGCTGCACGGCGTCCGAGGTGGTCGCGGCGATCTCGGAGGAGGCCACGGCGCGTTCCCACTCCAGGGAAGCCTGCTCGGCGGGGTCGCGCGAGTCAACGGCGGAGAGCAGCGTCAGGGCGTCGCCCCCCCGGCGCGACTGGGTGAGGGCCTGCGCCTTGATCAGATGCCACTCGGTGTCGCGCTGCTCGGCGGGCACGTGGTCCAGAGCATCGAGGGCGGCTGACATGTGCTCAGTGCCGAGGAAAGAGCGGGCGCGCTGTTTCACCTCGCCGGTCGACAGCATCTGGTTCCAGTCGAGCGAGCCGTCGAGGGCGCGGAAGGCCGAGGTGACGTCGAGCGCTCCCGCCGTCATCGGAGCCTCCACCAGTAGCCGGCGGGCGGCCTCGCGGCTCACCGTCTCATCCTTGAGCCGCCGGCCGACCGTCCAGGCGATGTTCTCGAGCTCGGCCGCGATCGCGCCGCTGATCTTCTCGGCCCGCGCGCCGTCGATCAGTGCCAGGGTCGAGCGCTCGTCCCCGGCCTTGTCGGCGAGGCGTGCGGCTTCCAGATAGGCCCACGGGCGGAGAGGTGAAGGGCGGCATACGGCGAGCAGGCGGTCGAAGCTCGACCGCGCGACCTCGGAATGGCCGTTGTCGCGGGCGGTCTCGGCGAGCCGCCAGAGACGCCAATCCTCGAGCTGCCCGCCGGGATCGGACGCCGCGCCGAGCAGCTGCTCCGCGAGCCGTTTGTCGCCGGCTTCCGCGGCGTAGAGGCCGCCGAGCACCCGCGCGCGGGCCGCTTCTCCGGGCCACTGCCGGACCACGTCATCCAATTGTTGGCGCGCCGTTTGCAAGTTTCCCGAACGCAGGGCTTGGGCGGCCAAGGCGTAGCGGGCGGCCGGTGATGGAGGAGGAGAGGGCGCGGTGGAGTGATGAGGTGTGGGGGTGGCCGCCTGAACCCTTTCCGGCATGCTGACCAGCAGGTAAAGGACGGCGAGGACGCCAAACGACACGACGACAACAGCGAGGCGAAAGCCTTTGATCTTCACCGCACCTCCGGGAGCGAGCGAGTTGAAAGGGTCGGCCGAGACATCCCCATGACCGGGGACGTCTCCGCCGGGTGCGTGCTTTCAAAGATCAGGAACAGGGTTTGTCGGCATTCCATTCCTTCCGCGCAAAATTTGTAAAAATTGCTTCTTTCTTGAGGTTCCGATGAGGTTCCGATGCCCCGTGACCGTGATCGCAAAGCTTCCGCCGGCTGTCTCCTCCGTGGTCTCCTGATCCTTGTCGCCCTGGTGGTGGCGATCGGGCTTTTCGCCGTTTTTTACCCAGGGGCGACGCCGAAGCTCCAGGTGGAGCCGAAGCTCAAGGGGATCGGCCGGCGCACCCCGATCCAGGTGAAGATCGAGAACCCGCAGCGGGTCTCCAAAGTGAAGGTCGAGGTCATTCAGGGATCGGACGTCAAGCCGGTCAAGGAGCAGGAGCTGGCTCCGGGCTCGGTGTGGGGGTTCGGCTCCGTGCCGCCGGTCGTCTTGACCGTGGACGTCGGCCGGGAGACGGTTCAGGGGTTGCGCTCCGGCGACGCCACGGTGCGGGTGACGGCCGAACGGGCAGGATCGCTCCTGCGCCAGCCGAACCCGGTGGTCGCCGAGGTCAAGCTGCCCGTCCGGCTGGCGCCGCCGGCGCTCCAGATCCAGTCCACCTTCCACTATGTCAATCAGGGCGGCTGCGAGGCCGTGGTCTACCGGGTGAGCGAAGGGGCGATGCAGGACGGCGTGCAGGCCGGCGACTGGTTCTTCCCGGGCTTTCCGATGCCGGGCAACGACAAGCAGGTCCATTTCGCCCTTTTCGCCGTGCCCTACGACCTGGGCGACTCGTCCAAGGTGCATCTGGTGGCCACGGACGACGTCGGCAACCGTGCCGAAGCGGCCTTCCTCGACAAATTCACCCCGCGGCCGATCCATACCGACACCATCCCGGTGGACGATCCCTACATGAGCCGGGTGGTGCCGGAGATCATGTCGCAGTCCGACGTGGCGGATCAGGGCAACCTGCTCAAGAACTACATCGAGATCAACCGCAACCTGCGGAAGAAGAACGCCCAGACGCTCAAGGACCTGGCGGCGAAGTCGGAGCCGAGGTTCCTGTGGACGCAGGCGTTCCAGCCGTGGATCAACTCGAAGATCACCGCCGCCTTCGCCGACCGCCGGACCTACATCTATAAAGGCCAGCCGATCGACCAGGAGGACCATCTCGGGTTCGACATGGCGGCCACCGAGCATGCGTCGATCACCGCCTCGAACAGCGGCAAGGTGGTGCTCGCCCGCTTCTTCGGGATCTTCGGCAACGCGGTGGTCATCGACCACGGCTACGGCCTGATGAGCCTCTACGGCCACATGTCGTCGATCGGGGTCAAGGAAGGGCAGGACGTGCAGCGCGGCCAGGAGATCGGCCGTTCCGGCAAGACCGGCCTCGCGGGCGGCGACCACCTTCACTTCACGATGCTGCTCCACGGCCTCCCGGTCAGCCCCATCGAGTGGTGGGACCCGCACTGGATCCAGGATCGCATCGCCCGCAAGCTGGGGACTGCGCTGGCTTACAAACCCTAGGCTCTACAGCGCCAGCTCTACGCCCGGCGGGGCCGGCGCTCCGCCTGGCGGGCGCTGAGCAGCTCCGGCAGGTGCTGCTGAATCCACCGGTTCGCCTTGTCGAGGTGGCGATACAGGCGCTCCCGGCGCCGGAACTCCGGCGTGTGGAAGTAGCGGCGGCCGTTGCGGACCACCGGCGGCAGGTCGGCATGCAGGAGCTCGTGGTAGACCACGGCCTCGATGACGTGCCGCGGCACCTTGGGCTGGTCGAGCACCCGGTGGAGGCGGATCAGGTTGTCCTCATAGGAGTAGCTGCCGAGCTGCAAGCTGGCCGTCCGGGTGCGCCGCCGGCAGGGCTGGGCTGCCCCCGCGCCGCGTCCCCAGGTGATGTCGACCCGCAGCCGGCCGTCGAAGTAGCGCGCGTTGAGATCGTCGGCCATCGCGCGCAGGTCGACGGTGACGCCCAGCGTCCGGTGGGAGACGCGGCGCGGCGCGCGCCGGCCCGCCGGCTCGGACTGCGCGGCGAAGTGCTGCCGGATCACCCGCAACGACTGCCGCGCCGGCTCGGACCCCTTCTTGCTGCCCAGGAACGTGGCGACGGCGTCCAGGACCTCCGGCGGAGCGCCGACGAAGCAGCGGTGCAGGCGCACGGCGAGCTGGGTGCGGTCGCCGCCGGGCCGCACGCTGAGGATGGTGCGCCGGTTCTCGGTCAGGGTGAGCACCTTGAGGCGGCCCCCGGTCAGTCGGTTCAGCGCGCGCTGCAATTCGAGCCGGGGCGCGTCCGGCGAGGGGACCATGACCGGCCGCCCCGGCACGGGGAGGACGGGGGCCGCCGGCTCCTGGCGCCCGAACAGCTCGAGCTGGAGCGGGCGGCGCGGTGTCGCTGGCGGCGGCGCAGAGGGGCGCACGGGGCGCCGGGTCGGACGTTGGAGGGCCTGGCTGGAGGATCTCATCGCGGTGCTCGCTGTCCGAGGAAACTCTAGCACATGGAATCAGGGCACCCGCCAGCGCTCGCCCACCGCCAGGGTGTGGATTCGCCGGCGGTCTCCCCGGTCCTCCTCCGCCAGCACCTGCTGAAGAACGTGAGGAGCGAGGTCCACCGGCTCGTCGGTGAGGTCGAACGTTCCCCAGTGCATGGGGAGCATGGCGCGGGCGCCGAGATCGCGGAACGCCCGCACCGCCTCCGGAGGATTCATGTGCTGCGGGCGCATGAACCACCGTGGCTCGTAGGCGCCGATGGGGAGGAAGGCGACGTCGATTTCCCCGCAGCGCCGGCCGATCTCGGCGAAGCCGTGGAAGTATCCCGAGTCGCCGGCGAAGTAATATTTACGCACGCCGTTGTCGAGCATCCAGGAGCACCACAGAGTGGCGTTGCGCTTCTCGTCGAGGCGGTTCGACCAGTGCTGCGCGGGCAGACAGGTGAGGGTCCACCGGCCGTGGCGCGCGCTCTGCCACCAGTCGAGCTCGACGACGCGCTCGCGGTCGTGTTTGCGCAGCCACTTTCCAAGCCCCAGGGGGACGAACCAGGGCATCGCCCGCGGCAGGCGGGCCACCGTCCACGCGTCCAGATGGTCGTAGTGGTTGTGGGAGAGCACCACGAAAGCGGACGGGGGGATCGCGCGGAGCGGAATGCCGGGCGGCACCTGCCGGCGCGGCAGCAGAGCGCGCGCGCCCCAGATCGGGTCGGTGAGGAACACGTCCCCCTCATCCTGCACGGCGAACGTCGACTGGCCGACCCAGGTCGCCGACGCCGGCTCTCCGCGGTCCTGCCGGAGATAGGCGCCGTCGTTTTCGGTCACCGGCACCCGGGGCGGCGTCTTCCGGTCGTAGGGGGCCCGCCCCCGGAGCTTCCAGCGCAGGAGGTCGAGCGGCCGGCTCTGGAACGGCTGCCACGGGCAGAAGAACCGGCCGGGCTCGCCGTGCGGCGCGAAGAGGAGGGCGGGGTCCAGGGCAGGGGCGGTTGCGGTGCGGAGCTCCCGGGTCGTCACCTTCCTACTCTATGATGATCAGCCCGATGAGCTCCCCGGTCACTCCGACTCCGATATCGCTGGACGATCTCCCCACCCCCTGCCTGCTGCTCGACCTCGACGTCGTGGAGCGCAACCTGCGGCAGATGGCCGATCGCGCCGCCGGGCTCGGCGTGACCCTGCGCCCGCACGTCAAAACGCACAAGTGCGTCGAGCTCGCCGAGCGCCAGCGCGATCTCCCGTCCTCCGGGGGCGCTTCCGGAATCACCGTCTCGACGCTCTATGAGGCCCGCGTCTTCGCCGAGCACGGGTTCGGCGACATCACCTGGGCCTTCCCGGTCATCCTCAACCGGCTCGCCGAGGTGCGCGCGCTGGCGTCGCGCGTCACGTTGCGGGTGGTGGCCGACTCCCCGGAGGCGGTGGACGCCCTCGCCTGCCTGAGAATACCGGGCGGGCCGCCTCTCCACGTCTGGCTCAAGGTGGACTGCGGCTATCACCGGGCCGGGGTCGACCCCGGCGCCGTGGAGTCTCTCCGCCTGGCCGAGCGGATCGCCCGCTCGCCGGGGTTGATCTTCGACGGCATCCTCTCCCATTCGGGCCACGCCTATCACGGCGCCGGCCGGGCCGAGATCGCGGCCATCGCGGAGGAGGAGCGGTCGGTGATGACCGGTTTCGCGGACCGGCTGCGCGCGGCGGGAGTCGCGGTGCCGGCGGTGAGCGTCGGCTCGACTCCGGCGATGGCCGCGGTGGCGCGGCTCGACGGCGTGACCGAGGCGCGGCCGGGGAACTACGTGTTCTTCGACCGGACGCAGGTGGCGCTCGGCTCGTGCGGGACCGGCGACTGCGGAGTGACCGTGCTGGCGAGCGTCGTGTCGCACCGCCCGGGCACCGGCCGTTCGATCGTCGACGCCGGGGCGTTGGCGCTCTCCAAGGACAGCGGGCCGGAGCCGCCCGCCGAGGCGCTGATGGGGGAGATCCTGGACAGCGATGCGCGGCTGGTCTCGCTGTCCCAGGAGCACGGGATCGTCGAATCGCCGCACCGGCCTCTGCTTGTGGGAGAGCGCGTGCGCATCCTGCCCAATCATTCCTGTCTGACGGTGGCATGTTTCGATGAATACCAGGTGGTCCGCGGCCGCGCGGTCGTGGACCGGTGGAAGATCTGGCGCGGCCGATGAACGGCTGGGGAGGAGCTGCATGTTGATGCTGGAGACCGAGGTCCGGAACGCCCTGTGGCGGCGTCTGATCGAGGTCGTGGAGAGATATACCACCGAGGTCGCCAACGCGCCGGTGGCGCCGCCGCTCGACGTCGAGGCGGTCCGCCAACTGCTCGCGGGCTTCGACTTCGCGCAGCCGGTCGCTCCGCTGGCGGCGCTCGATTTCGCCGCCGAGGGGCTGTGGCAGCACCAGGTGCACGCCGCCCATCCGCGCTACTTCGGGCTGTTCAACCCGGCTCCGACGACCCTGGGCATCGCCGCCGACACGGTGGTGGCGGCGTTCAACCCGCAGCTCGCGACCTGGAGCCACAGCCCGCTGGCGGTGGAGATCGAGCAGCACCTGGTGCGCGCGTTCGGCGAACGCTTCGGCTACGACCCGGCACGCGTCGAAGGGACGTTCACCACCGGCGGCGCCGAGGCGAACCACACGGCGCTGCTGACCGCGATGATGCGCGCCTTCCCCGAGATCGGCCGCCGCGGCCTGCTGGCGCTGCGCAGCCAGCCGGTGCTCTACATCTCGGCGGAGGGGCACCACTCCTTCGCCAAGGCGGCGCGGCTGTGCGGCCTCGGCTCCGATGCGGTGCGCGAGGTGCGGGTGGACGCCCGCCTGCGCCTGCGGCCGGCGGATCTGGCGGCCCGCATCCGCGAGGACCGCGAGGCGGGGCTGTCGCCGTTCTTCGTGGTGGCCACCGCGGGGAGCACCGGCGCCGGCGTGGTGGACCCCTTGGAGGAGATCGCGCAGATCGCCGACGAAGAGCGCCTGTGGCTGCACGTCGACGCCGCCTGGGGCGGCGCCGCGGCGCTGGTGCCGGAGCTCAAGCCGGTGTTGCAGGGGATCGGGCGGGCGGCCTCGATCACCTTCGACGCCCACAAGTGGCTGTCGGTGCCGATGGGCGCCGGTCTCTACCTGACGCGCCATGCCGGCATCCTGGAGCGCACCTTCCGCGTCGCGACCGGCTACATGCCGCGCGACGGGGCGGGGCTGCCGGTGGTCGATCCCTACACGCATTCGATGCAATGGTCGCGGCGCTTCATCGGTCTCAAGGTCTTTCTCTCCCTGGCGGCGGCGGGTTGGGACGGCTATGCCGCCGCGATCCGGCACCAGACGGCGATGGGCGACCGGTTGCGCGAGCGTTTGCGGGAGGGGGGGTGGACGGTGGTCAACGAGACGCCGCTGCCGGTGGTCTGTTTCACCGCCGGGGAAGCGCGGCCGGCGGGCTTCCTGGAGGCGGTGGCCCGCGAGGTGGTCGCGTCCGGAGAGGCCTGGATCAGCGCCGTCGTGCTGGGCGACGGGGGCACGGCGCTGCGCGCCTGTATCACCAACGTGCGCACCGGGCCGCAGGATCTGGACGCCTTGATCGCCAGCCTGGCCAGAGCGCGGGAGCGGGTCGAAAGCGGAGCGGCATGAGGCTCTTGGGAAACGCGAGGCGAGCTGCTAAGCTTCGGCGTCTCGCCGCCTGCACAGGCGGCACATGTCACGCCTTGGCCGCTGCTGGCACTTATGTAGTGGAACGCACCCTCGGATCCGGAGGGAACTGCTCCGCCGGATTTTGGACATCATCAGAAGGTTCGAGAAGGAGAATGCCATGAGCTGGGAAGATCGCGAAGACAACACGATCTACAAGGTCGTCATCAATCACGAGGAGCAGTACTCCATCTGGCCGGCCCATCGCGAGAACCCGTTAGGCTGGAACGATGTCGGCAAGTCCGGCCCCAAGCAGGAGTGCCTGGACTACATCAAGGAAGTGTGGACCGACATGCGCCCCCTCTCGCTGCGCAAGAAGATGGAAGAGATGGAGCGCGAGAAGCAGGCGAGCCAGGAGACCAACTGACCCTTCGGCGAGTCGACCTACATCGTGAAACCGAGCAGTCCTCCTCCCGACCGGTGGCTTGCCTACCGTGAGGTCAATCCCCGTGCGCGGCTGCGCATGTTCTGTTTTCCCTACGCCGGAGGTGGCGCCTCCGCCTATCGCGGTTGGGCGGCATCCCTGCCGTCGAACGTCGAGGTCTGCCCGGTCCAGCTCCCGGGGCGGGAGAGCCGGCTGCGCGATCAGCCGTTCACCCGGCCCACGCCGCTGATCGAGGGGGTCGCCGATGCCTTGCTGCCGTACATGGACATGCCGTTCGTGTTCTTTGGCCACAGCATGGGAGGCATGATCAGCTTCGAGCTGGCCCGTGAGCTGCGCCGGCGCGGCAAGACGCAGCCGCTGCACCTCTTCGTCTCGGGCCGCCGCGCGCCGCACCTGCCGGCCCGGGAAGATCCCATCCACGACCTGCCGGAGGCGGAGTTCATCGAGCGTCTGCGCGAGCTCAACGGCACTCCGGAGGAGGTCCTGCAGCATGCCGAGCTGATGAAGCTCCTGAGCCCGGTCCTGCGCGCCGACTTCGCGGTGAATGAGACCTACGAGCTCACCCCCGAGGAGCCGATCGAGGCCGGAATCTCCGTCTTCGGCGGTCTTGGCGACGTCGAGGTGACGCGCGAAGACTGCGACGCCTGGCGCCAGCACTCCAAGGGACGCTTCCGGCTGCGCATGCTGCCGGGGGACCACTTCTTCCTGCACAGCGCCAAGGACCTCATCACCGAGGCGGTGGCGCGCGATATGGCCGAGCTGACGATCCCCGGCCTGTGACCATTTTCTCTCCCCGTTCCGCGGCCCCCGGTCTGGCGCTCGATCCGGGGGAGATCCACATCTGGTCGATCGCGCTCGATCCGCCGCCCGACCGTGCCGAGCGGCTCTCCCGCCTCCTGGCCGTGGACGAGAAGGAGCGGGCGGACCGTTTCCGTTTCGACCGCCACCGCCGCCAGTACTCGGTCGGCCGCGGCGCCCTGCGCACGCTGCTCGCCGCCTATCTGGACACCCGGCCGGAGCTGATCTCCTTCTCCTACGGTCCGCGCGGCAAGCCGTTCCTCGCCGGGCCGCTCGCCGCCGGCGCGGGCGGGTTGCAGTTCAACCTCTCCAACTCCAACGAGATGGCGCTGGTGGGCTTCGTCCGGGGTGTCGAGATCGGGGTGGACATCGAGTACATGAAATCGATGCCCGACTGCCTGGAGATCTCCGAGCGCTTCTTCTCGCAGAGTGAGAGAGAGGTGCTGCGCGGTCTGCCGCCGGCGGTGAAGGAGGAAGGTTTCTTCAACTGCTGGACGCGCAAAGAGGCCTATCTCAAAGCGGTCGGGGAGGGATTGGCGGCCCCTCTCGACTCTTTCGACGTCACCCTCGCTCCCGGCGAGCCGCCGCGCATGCTCACCCTGGAAGGCGACGCCGCCCGCGCCGCCCGCTGGACCTTCCGCCACTTCCGCCCAGCCGAAAAGTACGTCGGGGCCCTCGCCATCGAAGGCGTCCCACCGGTTGGAGAGGAGTGGCGGGTGAGCACCTGGGCGATGCAGCCCTAATTTTAGCGAGGGCGAGGCGACGCTCACTCGGGGATCATGAGCCGCCGGTCGAGCGGCGACGCGGGAGCCACCGAGATCCGGTCGCGGCCACAGGCCTTGGAGTGGTACAGCGCGGTGTCGGCGGCGCGCACCACGTCGTCGCCGGTGGGCCCGTGATCCGGGTAGACGGCGACGCCCACGGAGACGGTGACGCCGCCGAGCACGCTGTCGTGGAAGACCGGAGCGAGCTCCTTCACGGCCTGGCGCAGCTCCTCGGCCCGGGCGCAGATGGCCTCCAGGGAGGCTTCGGGGAGAATCAGCGCGAACTCCTCGCCGCCGTAGCGGCACGGCACGTCCTCGCCGCGCACCTTCCGATGGAGCAGCTCGCTGAGGGTGCGCAGCAGCAGGTCGCCGGCTTCGTGGCCGAAGTTGTCGTTGAACAGCTTGAAGCGGTCGAGGTCGAGCATGATGACCCCGAGCGAGGTCCCCTTCCGCTTGACGCGGCGGATCTCCCGTTCGAGCGATTCCTGGAAGTAGCGGCGGTTGTACAGGCCGGTCAGCGAGTCGCGGATGGACTGGTTGCGCAGCGTTTCACGCAGGTTGAGGTTGGCGATCGCCATGGCCAGTTGCTCGGCGACCGTGGCGGCGAGCTGGCGGCGGTTCTTCAACCGAGCACCGGGCGCGGGCTCGCGCAGATGGAGGACGCCCAGCGTTTCGCCGAGCGCGACCAGCGGCACACAGAGGGAGGCCACCGGCTCGGCGCCGGCCAGATGGCGGCAGCGCAGATCGTCGACCGGATCGGCGAAGAAGCTCTCCCGGCCGACGCGCAGAGCCCAGCAGTCCTCCGGGCGGAAGCGGTCGGCCGCGGGGATGGGCTCACCCCCCTCGCCCCAGGACGCCGCGACGTCGAGGTCGGTGCGCGACGGGCTGATCAGATAGACGGCGCCGGCGTGCTGCGGGAACAGCCGGCGCCCCTGGCGCGCAATGACGGCGTGCGCCTCGTCCACCGAGTCGCAGGTCTGGAGCAGGGAGCCGAGCTCGCTCAACAGCACGAGCTCGCGCTCGCGGTCGCGCAACCCCTCCTCGGCCCGGCGGCGGTCGGAGATGTCGAGGATCGTCCCTTCGATCAGCGTCGAGCCGTCCCGCGCCCGGCTCGGCGAGCCGCCGGGGCCGCGCAGCAATCCCCAGAACTCTTCGCCGTTGCGCCGCCGGAAGCGCACCTCGACGTTCTGCGGCGCATGATCGTCGAGAAAGCGGGCGAGCAGCCACTCGCGGTCCGCCGGATCGGCGTAGAGATCCCCCACCGGCATCGAGACCATCGAATCGCGGCTCGGGTAGCCGAACATCCGGATGAACGCCTCGTTGCAGTCGAGCAACCGGCCGTCGATCGTGCTGCGGTACATGCCCGCCGGATTGCGCTCGAAGAGCAGGCGGTAGCGCTCCTCCGCCAGGGCGCGTTCCGCCACCTCCGCTTCGAGCACCCGGCAATAGATCTCCGCCGCCCGGCGGCGTTCCCGCTCGGCCAGGAAGAGCCCCAGGCCGGCGGCAGCCGCCCAGCCTGCCAGCAGGATGAGGAAGAGGATCGGCCACGAGGGGCTCCGCGCGAGCACGAGGGTCAGCGCGGTGAGCCCCCCGGCCACCGCCAGAGGCAGAGCGGCGACCGGCCACCTCAGGGCGCGCCCGCCTTGCGGCGTCTCCTCGACTGGATCTCTTCCGGCCAACCAGGTGCCTCCAGGAGTAAAGCGCGCGAGAAAAAGCGCCAAGTGTGTGGGTGAATTGTCAACGGCTTGTCACAGAATCCCGCAATGATAAGCCCTGTGGATGGTCCCGCCAAGGGGGAGCATCTTCTACCCCCGCCGCGCCCGCTCGATCAGGTTCGCGGTGATCTTCTGGATGCGCGGGTCCGGTCCCTGCGGTTGGGTGTGGCCGAGGCGGGGGAGGAGATGGCCGGGGGGGGTGGAGAGCCCCTGGGCCCACCAGATGGTGGCGCCGTTGAACACGAAGTTGTTCTTCGAGCCGGGGTAGCAGGTGGCGGTGTAGACGCCGGCTTCCCGGCCGCGCCTGGCCGGACCGGTCGCCACGACTTCGAGGCCGGGGATCGGCGCCGGCAGGCCGTGGAACTCCCAGCCGACCAGGCCGGGCACGCGGTCGCCGTCTTTCATGCCGGTGCCGGCGAAGACCCAGTGCTTCTCGTTGGCGCAGATCCAGGGGCCGCCGCCGGTCAACGGATAGAAGGTGCGCGCGCCGACCAGCAGGGATTCGTCCGGCGGCCGGGTCTGAAAGGTGCCCATCTCCGGGAAGTCCTCCAAGTTGCGGGCGTCGATCGAGCCGAACTGGCCGATCCGGCGGATGCCGCGGCCCGGCACGCCCGCGGCGTCGGGGTGGAGGTCGATCAGCCCGAAGCAGGTGTTGGCGGAGAGGAAGGCGAGATTGACCCCGGCGTCACGGGCAGCCCGAACGTTGTCGTGCATCTCCCGCGTCCAGTACTCGTCGTGCCCGACGGAGATCCAGAGCTTGCCGCGCAGGAGACCTTTCGCATCGGCATGGGTGTCGAGGTTGGAGATGTAGGAGACGTCGTACCCCTCCTTCTCCAGCCAGAAGGCGAACGGGAATTCCCAGAGCAGGAATTCGCCGGAGCCCTGGGAGAGTGGCTGGTCGACCATCTGGCAGTATTTGCCGTAGGGGCGGTTCCAGCTCACCTGCACGTTGGGACCCCAGTACCACTCCTTCTTGCCGTCGTCGTAGAGGGAGAAATGGTCCGGCCAGCGGTTGTAGGCCGCCCAGGTGGTGTCGCTGCACTGGAAGAGGACATCGCACGGCCGATCGTCGCGGACGATGAAGACGATGTAGCTCTGGATGTCGCCCCGCTCGGCGGTCAGCTTGCCCAGGTAGACGCCGCTCGGCCAGTCGGCGGGGATGGTGATCTCGGTCGCCGCGGGCCAGCGGCAGTCGCGCAGGCGCTCGACGCCGACCGGCGGATCGGGCTGGACGGCACCCTGGAATGGCCCGAGCTTCTGCATGAGCCGGCCGCCGAGGCCCTGGTAGTACCCCAT
>DATARD010000220.1:0-14841 GCA_036264355.1 Thermoanaerobaculia bacterium | reverse complement strand
CGGGTGGGGCTCCAGCTCGAGCGGTCGCCGGAGATGGTGGTGGGAATCCTCGGCGTGCTCGCGGCCGGCGCCGCCTATGTGCCGCTCGATCCGGCGTACCCGGAAGAACGGCTGTCCTTCATCCTGGCCGACAGCGGCGCGCGGCTCGTGGTCCGGCAGGAGGAGATCGCCGCGGCGGCGGCGATCCGTCCACGGAGCCCTGAGGTGGAGCCGGGCCCGGACGATCTGGCGTATCTGATCTATACCTCGGGCTCGACCGGGCGTCCGAAGGGAGTGGGGGTGACGCATCGCAACGTCCTCTCCCTTCTCGGCGCGACCGCTTCCGGGTTCGGGCTCGGCGCGAATGCCGGACACGACGTCTGGACGCTCTTCCACTCCTACGCGTTCGACTTTTCGGTGTGGGAGCTGTGGGGCGCGCTGGCCTTCGGTGGACGGCTGGTGGTGGTGCCGTGGCCGGTGAGCCGGACGCCGGAGTCGTTCCGGGAGCTGCTGCTCCGCGAAGGGGTGACGGTGCTCAACCAGACGCCGTCGGCCTTCGGCCAGCTCACGGAGTCCGAAGGCTTCTCCAGCCTGCGCCTGGTGATCTTCGGCGGCGAGGCGTTGGAGCCGCGGCTTCTGCTGCCCTGGATGGATCGCTACGGCGACGAGCGCCCGCGGCTGGTGAACATGTATGGCATCACCGAGACGACGGTGCACGTCACGGAGCGCCGGATCGTCCGGGGTGATCTGGAGGCGCTGGGAGCGGGGAGCCGGATCGGCCGGCCGCTGGCGGGCTGGGCGGTGTATCTGCTCGGGGGGAGCGGCGAGCCGGTGCCGCTGGGGAGCGCGGGCGAGATGTTCGTCGGTGGAGCGGGTGTGGCGCAAGGGTATCCGGGCCGTCCGGAGCTGACGGCGGAGCGTTTCGTCCCCGATCCCTTCGCCGGCTCTCCGGGCGCGCGGCTCTATCGGTCGGGCGACCTCGCGCGCCATCTTCCGGATGGAGATCTCGAATATCTGGGACGCATCGACCATCAGGTGAAGGTGCGGGGTTTCCGCATCGAGCGGGGGGAGATCGAGCAGGCGCTGGCGGGCATGCCCGGAGTGGCGGACGCGGCGGTGGTGCTGCGGCGGGATCTCGCGGGCGGCGACGGGCTCGTGGCCTATGTGGTGGCGGCGCCTGGGGCCGATCTTGCGGGCCTGCGGGAGTCGCTGAAGAGCCGGCTGCCCGACTACATGGTGCCGGCGCAGGTCGTGGTGCTGGACGCGCTGCCGCTGACCGCCAACGGCAAGCTGGACCGGCGGTGGCTGGCCGAGCGGGCGCCCGTCTCCAGCGGGAACGTTTCCGAGACAGCGAGGCGAGCCCTCCAGACTCCTGCCGAGGAGCTTCTGGCGGGGATATTCTCCGACGTTCTGAAGGTCGAAAACGTTGGAGCGGATTCCGACTTCTTCGCGCTGGGTGGCCATTCGCTGTTGGCCACGCAGCTTCTGTCGCGGCTCCGGGAAGCGTTCCGGATCGAGCTGCCGATGCGGGCGATCTTCGAGCAGCCGACCGTCGCGGGCCTGGCGCGGGAGATCGAAAGGGCGTCTAGCGGGGGTGGCAGCGCCGCGCCGCCGATCCATCCGACTGATCGGACGGATCGGACCGATCTGCCGCTTTCCTTCGCCCAGCAGCGGCTGTGGTTCCTCGATCAATTGGAAGGCGGCTCGCTCTACAACGTGCAGGCCGCGCTGACGGTGAGCGGCGACTTATCGGTCGGGGTGCTGTCGCGGGTGTTGGGCGAGGTGGTGTGCCGGCATGAGGTTCTGCGGACGGTGTTTCGCCGTGACGGTGACCAGGTACGGCAGGTGATCCTACCGCCGGTCGGCGTCGTGATTCCCGTGGTGGATCTGACGGCTCTCCCGCCTGCGCGGCGCGAGCCGGTGGTGGCGGAGCGGATCGCGGCGGAGGCGCGGCGGCCGTTCGATCTGGCCCGGGGACCGCTCCTGCGCGCGGGGCTCTGGCGGCTCGGCGCGACGAAGCACGTGCTGTTCCTGGCCCTCCACCACATCGTCAGCGATGGCTGGTCGCTGGGAGTGCTGGTGCGGGAGGTGAAGGCTCTCTACACGGCGCCGCTCCCCGAGTTGCCGGTGCAGTATGCGGACTTCGCGGCCTGGCAGCGGAGCTGGCTCACCGGGGACGTGCTGGACGGCGAGCTGCGGTACTGGCGCGACCACCTCGCCGGGGCGCCGCCGGTGCTCGAGCTGCCCTCCGACCGGCCGCGCCCCGCGGTGCAGAGCTTCCGCGGCGCGGCCCGCCCTCTGGTGCTGCCGCCGAAGCTCTCCGCGGCTCTCACCGCTCTCTCCCGGCGGGAGGGAGCGACCCTGTTCATGACGCTGGTATCGGCGCTGAGCGTGCTGCTGTCGCGCTGGGCGGGGCAAGCCGACTTCACGCTGGGCACGCCGGTCGCCGGCCGCCGTCACCTGGAGATCGAGAGCCTGATCGGGTTCTTCGTCAACACCCTGGTGCTGCGGCCCGATTTGTCGGCAGAATCGTCGGGCTCGCCGCGCTTCACCGAGCTTCTGTCGCGGGTACGCCGGGAGGCGCTCGCCGCCTATGCACACCAGGATCTGCCGTTCGAAAAGCTGGTGGAAGATCTCGCGCCGGAGCGGGGCCTTGGCGCGACGCCTCTCTTCCAGGTGATGTTCGCCTGGCAGAACGCCCCGATCGAGATGGTGGAAACGATGGATCTCCCGGGGGTGCATCTGGTTCCCCGGGAGCTTCCCGAGGAGGTCGCGAAATTCGATCTGACCCTGTCGCTCCAGGAATCCGGCGGAGCGATCGGCGGCTCTCTCTCCTACTCGACCGATCTTTTCGATGCCCCGACGATCGACCGGTTGGCGGCGGCACTTTCGGTCCTCCTGGCGGTGGTGGTCGAAGATCCCTCGCTTCCGATCTCAGATCTGTCACTTTTGCGGCCTTCCGAATGGCATCAACTGATGGTCGAGTGGAACGACACGAGCACGCTCTGGCCGTCGGGCAGCACGCTGCCGGAGCTGTTTGCCCGGCAGGCGGCGGCTCATCCCGAGCAACTCGCCTGGGAGTATGGCGGGGAGACGTTGAGCTACGAAGAGCTGGCCGACCGGTCGGATGCGGTGGCTCGCTTCCTGTGCCGGCAGGGAGTGAGAGGCGGAGATGAGGTGGGACTCTGCTTCGAGCGTTCGGGTGCCGTGCTGATTGCGATGCTGGGGATCTTGAAGGCCGGGGCCGCTTACCTGCCGCTCGACCCGGACTACCCGCGCGAGCGGCTGGCGTGGATGCTCGAAGACAGCGGCGCGCCGCTGCTGCTGACCCAGGAGAGCCTGGCGCCAAGGCTTCCACCGTCCCGGGCGCGGGTCGTCCGGCTCGACGCGCAGTGGGAAGAGATCTCCTCCGCGGCTGGCGAGCCCCGGGGGGCGAGCCCGGCGGATGTGGCCTATGTGATCTATACCTCGGGATCGACGGGCCGGCCGAAAGGTGTGGCGGTGCCGCACCGCGCGGTGGTGCGCCTCATCCTGGAGACGGATTACGTCGCTCTGGAAGATGCCGGGCGGATGGCGCAGCTCTCGAACCTGTCGTTCGACGCGGCGACGTTCGAGATCTGGGGGGCGCTGCTATCCGGTGCGACGCTCGTGGGGGTGCCGCAGGAGACGCTCCTGGTGCCGGGCGATCTGGCGGATTTTCTGGCGGCGGCGCGGATCCACGTCCTGTTCTTCACCACGGCGCTGTTCAACCAGGTGGCGGAGCAGGCGCCGGGAGCCTTCGCCTCTCTCGACACCGTGCTCTTCGGCGGTGAGGCGGTCGATCCGGGAGCGGTGCGAAAGGTTTTGGCGAGCGGCGGACCGGACCGTCTTCTCCATGTCTACGGACCGACGGAAAACACCACCTTCAGCACCTGGTACCCGATTGAGACGGTGGCTGCGCAGGCCGTGACGGTACCGATCGGCCGCCCGATCGCCAACAGCCGGGCGTACGTGCTGGACGCGGGTTTGCAGCCGGTGCCGTTGGGCGGACTGGGCGAGCTGTATGTGGGCGGAGAGGGGCTGGCGTTGGGGTATTGGCGCCAGCCGGAGCGGACCGCGGAGCGGTTCGTGGAGAGCCCGGCGCTGCCGGGGGAGCGGCTGTACCGGACCGGGGACCTGGCGCGCCTGCTCCCCGACGGCAACATCGAGTTCCGCGGCCGCCGCGATCAACAGATCAAGCTGCGCGGCTTCCGCATCGAGTTGGGGGAGATCGAGCTGGCGCTGACGGCGCTGGCGGAGGTCGCCGAAGCGGCGGTGGTGCTGCGGGACGACCTTCCCGGAGGCCGCGGCCTGGCGGCCTACGTGGTGGGCCGTGGAGGGGCCGAGCTGTCGATCGAAGAGCTGCGGCAGGCGCTGGCGGGCCGGCTGCCCGCCTACATGGTGCCGGCCGGTTTCGTCCAGCTTGCCGCCCTGCCTTTGACGCCCAACGGCAAGGTGGACCGGCGGTGGCTCGCCGAGAGCGGTCCGAGAGGGACCGAGGCCGGCGGCGCGACGCGGAGCGCGCCAGGCACCGCGCCGCGCACCGCGGCCGAGGAGATCCTGGCAGGGATCTTCAGCTCGGTCTTAGGGCTCGATGATCTCAACGGGGTGAGCGCGGAGGCCGATTTCTTCGCTCTGGGCGGTCATTCCCTCCTCGCCACGCAACTGGTCTCGCGGCTGCGGGCGGCCTTCGGCGTCGAGCTGCCCCTGCGGGCGGTCTTCGAGCATCCGACGGTCGCGGGGCTGGCGGCGTATCTCGAAGGTGCCGAAGCGCCGCCGGCGCCTCCCATCCGGCGGATCGATCGCGGCGATCGCGGCGTGGATCTGCCGCTCTCCTTTGCGCAGGAGCGGCTCTGGTTCATCGATCAGTTGGAAGGCGGCTCGGTCTACAACGTGCCGATCGCGCTGCGGGTGGAGGGCGAGCTGTCGGTCGCCGTGCTGGCGCGGACGCTCCAGGAGGTGGTGCGCCGCCACGAGGCTCTGCGGACCGTGTTTTCCGCGGTGGACGGCAGAGTCCGGCAGGTCGTGCTGCCGCCGGCCGGCATGGCGGTTCCCCTGGTGGATCTGACGGGCCTGTCCCCGGCGCTTCGCAAGCCGGTCGCGGTGGAGCTGGTGACGGCGGAGGCACGCCGGCCGTTCGACTTGGCGCGCGGGCCGCTCTTGCGCGCCGGGCTGTGGCGCCTGGATGAGACGGAGCACATGCTGCTCCTCGCCATGCACCACATCGTCAGCGACGGCTGGTCGCTCGGCGTGCTGGTGCGGGAGGTGACCGCTCTCTACACGGCGTTTGCCGCAGAGCAGCCCTCGCCTCTGCCCGAGCTGCCGGTGCAGTACGCGGACTTCGCGGCCTGGCAGCGGAGCTGGCTCACCGGGGGCGTGCTGGACGGCGAGCTGCGCTATTGGCGCGACCGTCTCGCCGGGGCGCCGCCGGTTCTCGAGCTGCCGGCCGACCGGCCGCGTCCCGCGGTGCAGAGCTTCCGCGGCGCGGTCCGCTCTCTCTCGCTGCCGCCCGATCTCTCCAAGGCGCTCACTGCTCTCTCGCGGCGCGAGGGAGCGACCCTCTTCATGACGCTGGTGTCGGCGCTCAGCGTGCTGCTGTCGCGTCTGACGGGGCAGGAGGACTTGACGCTCGGCATGACCGTGGCGGGCCGCCGCCAGTTGGAGATCGAGAATCTGATCGGGTTCTTCGTCAACACCTTGGTGCTGCGTCCCAATTTGTCGGAAAAATCGCCGGCCGCGCCGCGCTTCACCGAGCTGCTGGCGCGGGTCCGCCGCGAGGCGCTCGACGCCTACGCGCACCAGGATCTGCCGTTCGAAAAGCTGGTGGAGGCTCTGGCGCCGGAGCGGAGCCTGTCCCATTCGCCGCTGTTCCAGGTGATGTTCGCGTGGCAGAACGCCGCGCTCGATATGACAGAAGAGATCACGCTGCCGGGGTTGCGTCTGGTTCCCCTGGAGCTGGAGGAGAACGTCGCGAAATTCGATCTGAGCCTGTCGCTGCAAGAAGCCGGCGGAGCGATCGGCGGCGTTGTGTCCTATTCGACCGATCTCTTCGACGGCACGACGATCGCGCGGTGGATCGGCCAGCTCGAGACGGTGCTGCGTGGCTGGGTGGACGATGTGGACGTCGCTGTCACCGAGCTGCCGATGTTGAGCGCGGCGGAGCGCCACCAGGTGGTGCTCGAATGGAACAGCGGTCCGGAAGGTGCGCCGGCCTCCGGGAGCCTGGTCTCGCGGTTCGCCGACGTGGCGGCCGAGCGTCCGGATGCGGTCGCGGTGGTCGGCGACGGGGGGGACGGCGCGCATCTCACCTACGGGGAGCTGGCGGCGCGGAGCCGCAGGCTGGCGCGCTGGCTGCGTCGTTCCGGGGTGGTGCCGGGCGAGCGGGTGGGGCTTCGGATGGAACGGTCGCCGGAGATGATGGTGGGGATTCTGGGGGTGCTCGCAGCCGGCGCCGCGTATGTGCCGCTCGATCCGGCATACCCGGAGGAGCGGCTGTCGTTCATCCTCGCCGACAGCGAAGCGCGAATCGTGGTCCGGCAGGAAGAGATCTCCGCGGCGGCGGCCGTGCGCGAAGACGAAGCGGGGGAAGAAGGCCCGTCCCCGGGGCCGGACGATCTGGCGTATCTGATCTACACCTCGGGCTCGACAGGACATCCGAAAGGCGTGGGAGTGACGCACGGCAACGTCCTCTCCCTCCTCGCCTCGACCGCTTCCGGGTTCGGGCTCGGCCCTCATGATGTGTGGACGCTCTTTCACTCGTATGCCTTCGACTTTTCGGTCTGGGAGCTGTGGGGTGCGCTGGCCTTCGGCGGCCGGCTGGTAGTGGTTCCCTGGTCGGTGAGCCGGACGCCGGAAGCGTTCCGCGAGCTGCTGGGCCGCGAAGGGGTGACGGTGCTCAATCAGACACCGTCAGCGTTCGGGCAGATCATGGGAACAGAGGATCTCTCCAGCCTGCGCCTGGTGATCTTTGGCGGCGAGGCGCTGGAGCCGCGGCTCCTCCAGCCGTGGTTCGATCGCTACGGCGACGAGCGCCCGCGGCTGGTGAACATGTATGGCATCACCGAGACGACGGTGCACGTCACCGAGCGGCGGATTATCCTGAGCGATCTGCGGAGCGACCTGGGCGCGGGGAGCCGGATCGGCCGGCCGATGGCGGGCTGGGCTGTGTATCTGCTCGATCGGAGCTTTGCGCCCGTGCCGGTCGGGGCAGTGGGCGAGATCTTCGTCGGTGGAGCGGGGGTGTCGCGGGGGTATCCGGGCCGTCCGGAGCTGACGGCGGAGCGTTTCGTTCCCGATCCTTTCGCAGGCTCTCCAGGGGCGCGGCTCTACCGCTCGGGAGACCTGGCGCGCCACCTGCCGGATGGGGATCTCGAATATCTGGGGCGCATCGATCACCAGGTGAAGGTGCGCGGTTTCCGCATCGAGCTGGGTGAGATCGAGGCGGCGCTGGCGAGCATGGCCGGGGTGGCGGAAGCAGCCGTCGTGCTGCGGCGGGATCTCGCAGGTGGAGACGGGCTCGTGGGCTACGTCGTGGCGGAGGCCGGCGAGGATCTTTCGGGCTCGGCGCTTCGTGAGCACCTGAAAGCCCGGCTGCCCGGCTACATGGTGCCGGCGCAGGTGGTGCTCCTGGAAGCGCTGCCGTTGACCGCCAACGGCAAGCTGGACCGGCGGTGGCTCGCGGAGCAGGCCCCTGGCGGGGAGACGATTTCCGGGACGGCGCGGAGGAGCCCGCGGACCGCGGCCGAGGAGATCCTGGCGGGGATTTTCTCCCAGGTCCTGGCGGTCGAGCCGTTGGGAGCGGAGGACGACTTCTTCGCTCTGGGCGGCCACTCGCTGCTGGCCACGCAGCTTCTGTCGCGGCTGCGGGAGGCGTTCGCGGTCGAGCTGCCGATGCGGGTGATCTTCGAGCATCCGACGGTGGCGGGTCTGGCGCGGGAGATCGAAAAAGCGGCGAGCCCAGATCGGATCGGGCGGGTCGATCGCATCACCCGGACCGATCGCGCGGCCGATCTGCCGCTCTCCTTTGCCCAGGAGCGGCTGTGGTTCATCGACCAGTTGGAAGGCGGCTCGCTCTACAACGTGCCGGTCGCGTTGCGGATGAGTGGCCCACTGTCGGTCGCGGCGCTGGCGCGGACCCTGGCCGAGGTAGTGCGCCGGCACGAGGTTCTGCGGACGGTGTTTGCCGGAGAAGGTGGACAGGCGCGGCAAGTGATCCTGCCGCCGGCTGGTGTCCCCATGCCACTGGTCGATCTCACCGCCTTGCCGCGGGAGCTGCGCGAAGGAACGGCGGAGAACGAGCTGCTGCGCGAGGCGCGGCGGCCGTTCGATCTGGCGCGCGGGCCGTTGTTCCGTCCGCTGATCTGGCGGCTGGACGCGGCGGAGCACCTGGTGCTCGTCGCCATGCACCACGTCGTCTCCGACCTCTGGTCGCTGGGCGTGCTGGTGCGCGAGGTGGCGGTGCTCTATCCGGCTTTCGCGGTGGGCGGGCCGTCGCCGCTGCCCGAGCTTGCCGTGCAATACGCCGACTTCGCGGCCTGGCAGCGCGCCTGGCTCTCCGGCGAGGTGCTCGCTACGGAGTTGGAGCACTGGCGGCAGCGGCTGGCCGGCGCGCCGCCGGTGCTCGACCTGCCGCTCGACCGGCCACGCACCGCCGTGCGCGGTCACCGCGGTGCGGTCATCGGCCTGGCGCTGCCCGCGCCGCTCGCGGCGGACCTCCTGGCGCTGTCGCGCCGCCAGGGCGTGACCCTCTTCATGACGCTCCTCGCTGCCTGGCAGACGCTGTTGTCGCGCATCAGCGGCCAGAGCGACATCAGTGTCGGCACGCCGATCGCCGGGCGCAACCGCGCCGAGACGGAGGCGCTGATCGGCTTCTTCGTCAACACCCTGGTGATGCGCTCCAATCTGGCCAATGTCGGCGAGGGGGCGAGCTTTGCCGGGTTGCTGGCGCAGGTGCGCCGGGAGGCTTTGCTCGCCTACGCGCATCAGGATCTGCCGTTCGAGAAGCTGGTCGAGGAGCTGGCCCCGGAGCGCAATCTGGCGCAGACGCCGCTCTTCCAGACGTCGTTCGCCTTGCAGAACGTGACGGTGGGAGAGCTGGAGCTGCCCGGCCTGCACCTTGCTCCGTATCCGATCGCGGAGAGCGTCGCCAAGTTCGATCTCGACCTCACCTTCAGGGAGTCGCCGCGCGGTCTCGCCGGCCAGCTCGGTTACGCCACCGAGTTGCTCGACCGGACCACGGTCGACCGTCTCGCCGCCAAGCTGCTGCGGCTGCTCGCGGGGTTCGTGCAGTCTCCCGAGCTGCCGCTTGCTGAGCTGGCGCTGCTCTCCGCCGCGGAGCAACACCAGTTGCTGCGCGAGTGGAACGACAGCTCGGACGCTACTCCTGCTTCGGACCTCTGCCTGCACGAGCTGTTCGAGCGGCAGGCGGCACGCACCCCCGACGCCGTGGCGGTGTCCGGCGACCGCGGGCATGTGAGCTATGGCGAGCTCGACTGCCGGGCGAACCGCTTGGCCCGCTTCCTGCGCGATGTTCGGGGCGGTGGCGTCGGTCCGGAGGTGACAGTGGGCCTCCTCGTCGAGCGCACGCCGGCCCTGGTGACCGCGATCCTCGGCGTGCTCAAGGCGGGCGGCGTGCATGTGCCGTTCGATCCCACCTATCCGCGCGAGCGCCTGGCCTTGCTGGCCGAAGATGCAAACGTCCTGGTGATCCTGACAGAGGACGCGTTGGCGGCGCGGCTGCCCGCGGAGCTCTGGGAGAGCTGCCGGGTGGTCCGCCTCGACGCCGACTGGCCGCAGATCGCCCGCCGTCTGCCGACTCCGTTGGAGCCGGCCGCGGCGTCTGGAAACGCTGCCTACATCACCTACACCTCGGGCTCGACCGGCAAGCCCAAGGGCGTCGTCATCACCCACGGCACGGCGGTGGACTTCACCCTGGGGCCGGCCGCCAGCCTGGGGCTGGACGCGACGGACCGGGTGCTGCAGTTCTCGGCGCTCAGCTTCGACCTCACCATCGAGGAGATCTTCCCGGTGCTCGCGGTGGGCGGCCAGGTGGTGCTGCGCGATCCGGCGGAGCTGGCGACCACGCACGGCCTGATGCGGGCGCTCACCGAGGAGGCCGTCACCACGGTCGAGCTGCCGACCGCCTACTGGCACGATTGGGTGTTCGAGCTGCAACGGTCGGGCGAGCGGCTGCCGGCGAGCCTGCGGCGTCTGCTCACCGGCACCGAGCGGGTGCTGCCGGAGCGGGTGGACGCCTGGCGGACGATGGGTGTGCCCCTGTTCCACCTCTTCGGCGTCACCGAGGCGACGATCAACTCGACCCTCCATGTCGTCGAGCCGGCCGTCCACGCCACACCGACGGGTGCGCAACTGCCCATCGGCCGTCCGAGTGCTGGCCGCCGGGTCTACGTGACCGACGGCGAGCTGCGCGAGATGCCGCTCGGGGTCACCGGCGAGCTGGCGCTTGGCGGCGGCTTGGCCCGCGGCTACCTGGGACGACCGGATCTGACCGCCTCCAAGTTCGTTCCCGATCCGTTCGGAGGCGGGTGGGGAGAGCGGCTCTACCTCACCGGCGATCTGGCGCGCTGGCTGGCCGATGGCAACCTGATCTTCCTCGGCCGCCGCGACTGGCAGGTGAAGGTGCGCGGTTTCCGCATCGAGCTGGGAGAGGTCGAGGCGGCGCTGGCGGCGCTGCCGGAGGTCCGGGAGGCGGTGGTGATGGCGCGCCAATTTGCCTCCCATGCCTCCGGAGCCGGCGACCAGCGCCTGGTGGCCTACGTGGTCACCGAAGAGGGGGAGGCCACGTCGCCAGCCGGGCTGCGGGCGCGGCTCGCCACCACCCTGCCGCCCCATATGGTGCCGTCCTACTTCGTCTCGCTGCCGGCGCTGCCGCTCCTGGCGAACGGCAAGGTGGACCGCCGCGCGCTGCCGGCGCCCGAGGAGATGGACGCCGGCATCGGCGATGAGCGCGGAGCGGCGCCGCGCACCCCGGCCGAGGAGGTGCTGGCCGGCCTGTGGAGCGATCTGCTGGGCGCCGGGCTCGTGGGGTCCGTGGGGCGCGAGGACGACTTCTTCGCCCGCGGCGGCCACTCGCTGCTCGCCACGCAGTTGGTGTCGCGGGTCCGGACAGCCTTCGGGATCGAGCTGCCGCTGCGGGCGGTCTTCGAGCATCCGACCGTCGCCGGCCTGGCGCAGGAGATCGAGCAGAGATCGCGCCTGGCCGGCACCGCGCCGCCGCCGCTCGTCCGGATCGATCGGGTCGATCGCGCAAACGATCTGCCGCTCTCCTTTGCGCAGCAGCGGCTCTGGTTCCTCGATCAGTTGGAAGGCGGCTCGCTCTACAACGTGCCGATCGCGCTGCGGATCGAAGGAGATCTGTCGGTTGCTCTGCTGTCGCAGGCGTTGGCGGAGGTGGTGCGTCGGCACGAGGTTCTGCGGACCGTTTTTTCCCAGGCAGGCTCCGAAGCAGACGGCGAGCCGCGGCAGGTGATCCTGCCGGCGGCCGGATTCGAGATGGCCCACGTCGATCTGACGTCCCTTCCTCCGGATCTGCGGGAGCCGGTGGCCGCGGAGCGGATCGCGGAGGAAGCGCGGCGGCCGTTCGATCTGGCGCGGGGCCCGCTGTTCCGGGCAGGGCTCTGGCGTCTGGGCACCACGGATCACCTGCTGCTCCTCGCCATGCATCACATCGTGAGCGACGGCTGGTCGCTCGGAGTGCTGGTGCACGAGGTCACGGCTCTCTATGCGGCGCTGCTGCTGCCCGAGCTGCCGGTGCAGTACGCGGACTTCGCCGCCTGGCAGCGGAGCTGGCTCTCCGGCGACGTGCTGGACGGCGAGCTTTCCTGGTGGCGCGAGCACCTCGCCGGAGCGCCGCCGCTCCTCGAGCTGCCCACCGACCGGCCGCGCGCAGCGGCGCAGAGCCGAATCGGGGGGACGCTGGCCCTGGCGTTCGACCCGGAGCTGTCCGCGGCGCTGTCCCGGCTCGCGCAGCACCGGTCGGCGACGCTCTTCATGGTGCTTCTGGCGGCCTTCCAGAGCCTTCTCGGCCGGCTCGCCGGAGCGCCGGATCTGTGCGTGGGCACGCCGATCGCGGGCCGCACACGGCGTGAAACGGAAGACCTGATCGGCTTTTTCGTCAACACGCTGGTGATGCGCGGTGACCTGTCGGGAGATCCGGCGTTCGCCGAGCATCTGGCGCGGGTGCGGCGGGAAGCGCTCGCGGTGTATGCCCACCAGGATCTGCCGTTCGAGAAGCTGGTCGGTGAGCTGGCGCTGGAGCGTAACCTGAGCACCACACCGATTTTCCAGGTTTTCCTGGCGTTGCAGAACGCTCCGCTGGGACCGGTCGAGCTGCCGGGCGTGAAGCTCGTGCCGGTCGAGCTGGAGAGCGGCCTGGCCCGCTTCGATTTGGAAATCTCGCTGGAGGAGACGGCCGCGGGGCTCACCGGAGCCGTGCAGTACGACGCCGGCCTGTTCGACCGGACGACGGCCGCCCGGCTTGCCAGCCAGCTCGACGTGCTGCTGCGGTCCGCGGTCGCGAGCCCGGAGCGGCGGCTTTCGGATCTGCCGCTCCTCACCGCCGCGGAGCGGCAGCAACTGATCGAGGAATGGAGCCACGCGGAGACGGTGCCGCGGCTTTCGGGCACGCTCCATGGGTTGTTCGCGGCGCAGGCGGCGCGGACGCCGGCGGCGACGGCGGTGATCGCGGGCACGGAGCGGCTGAGCTACGGCGAGCTCGACGCCCGTGCCAATCGCCTAGCCCGCCGCCTGCGCAGCCTGGGCGTCGGACCCGAGGTGCCGGTCGCGGTCTGCGCCGGCCGGTCGGCTGGACTGGTCGCCGTCCTGCTCGCGGTGCTCAAGGCGGGAGGAGCCTACCTGCCGCTCGATCCCAACTACCCGCCGGAGCGGCTGGCTTTCCTGCTCGCCGACACCGGGGCGGCGGTGCTGCTCACCGAGAGCGCGCTCGCCAGGCGCTGCGGTGGCTTCTCCGGGGTGGTGGTGGAGATGGATCGGACCGATCCGACCGATCGGACGGATCGGTCCGATGCTCCGCTCCTCCCTCCTCTCCCTGGCAGCCTTGCCTACCTCATCTACACCTCCGGATCGACCGGGGTTCCCAAGGGCGTGGCGATCCCGCACGGCAGCGCCCTCCGTCTGGTCGAGTGGGCGCTCGCCCGGTACTCCGCGGCGGAGCTGGCTGGGGTTCTGTTCTCGACCTCGACCAGCTTCGACCTGTCGATCTTCGAGCTCTTCGTGCCGCTGTCGTCGGGTGGCGCGGTGATCGTGGCGGACAACGCGCTGGCGCTCCCCGGGCTGCCGGCTGCCTCGGAGGTGACGCTGGTCAACACGGTGCCGTCGGCGCTGGCGGGCCTGCTCGACCTCGGCCCGCTGCCGGCGGCGGTCCGGACGGTGAACCTGGCGGGCGAGCCGCTGCGCGGCGCCTTGGCGGAGCGTCTCCACGGGTCTTCTGTGGCGCGGCTGTGGAATCTCTATGGACCGTCGGAGGACACGACGTACTCGACGGGAACGGAGGTGGCGCCGGAAGTGACTGGGACCGGGCGCGAGCCGGACATCGGCCGGCCGCTGGCGGGCTCGACGGCGTTCGTGCTGGACGGGAGCCTCGAAGTGCTGCCGGTGGGGGTGCCGGGCGAGCTCTGCCTGGGAGGCGAGGCTCTGGCCCGGGGCTATCTCAACCGGCCGGCGCTGACCGCGGAGCGCTTCGTGCCAAATCCGTTCGGGGGCTCCCGTCTCTACCGCACGGGAGACCGGGCGCGCTGGCGCTCCGACGGGGCGCTCGAGCTGCTGGGGCGGATGGACCACCAGGTGAAGGTGCGGGGCTTCCGCATCGAGCTGGGCGAGATCGAGGCGGTGCTGGCGGGGCATCCGGCGGTGCGGGAGGCGGCGGTGACCGCCGCGGCCGACACCTCGGGGGACCGGCGGCTGGTGGCGTACGTGTCGGCCACGGAAGGGGGCGGACCGCTCGACGCGGCGGCGCTCGGCGTCTATCTCGGCTCGCGTCTGCCAGCGTTCATGGTGCCGTCGATGTGGGTGGAGCTGGCGGCGCTGCCGCGGACGCGGACGGGGAAGGTCGACCGCCAGGCGCTGCCCGCGCCGGGGGAGACGGCGAGGGGGCAGACTTACGAGGCACCGCGTACGGCGACGGAGGAGGTGCTGGCGGAGATCTGGGGCGACCTGCTCCGCCGGCAGCAGGTGGGGGTGCACGACAACTTCTTCACTCTGGGCGGGCACTCGTTGCTCGCCACCCAGGTGGTCTGCCGGCTGCGCGACCGGCTGGGGGTCGAGCTGCCGGTGCGCGCGCTCTTCGAGCAGCCCACGGTCGCCGGTCTGGCAGTGCTCCTCGCCGATCACTACGAGGGAGGTGCCCAGGCGCCGCCGATCCTGCCGATCATCGCCCTGCCGCGGGACGCGGAGGGCGGCGGCATGTTCCCGGCGTCGTTCGCGCAGCGGCGTCTGTGGCTCTTCGATCAACTCGAGGCGGAAAGCGTGTACAACATGCCGCTCGCCCTGTCTCTGGAAGGCGAGCTGGACGAAAAGCTGCTCGCGGCGGTGTTCGGCGAGCTGGCGCGGCGCCACGAGACGCTGCGCACGACATTCACCGCGGGGACCGACGGACCGCTGCAGGTGGTGCACCCGGCCGCCGCATGGCGGTTCGCGCTCCAGACGATCGACCTGTCGGCGCTGGGAGACGAGGAGCGCCGGCGGGAGCTGACGCGGCGGGTGGCGGAGGAATCGCTCCGCCCGTTCGATCTCGCTTCCGGGCCGCTGCTGCGGGGGACGCTGGTGCGGCTGGCCGCCCGCGACAACGCGCTGCTGCTCACCCTGCAC
>DATARD010000212.1:0-33008 GCA_036264355.1 Thermoanaerobaculia bacterium | reverse complement strand
GGGGTTGGGGAGACGACTTCCTTCCCCGGCAATACGTCCGATCGCCCGGTCCGCCTCGGAAAGGACGCGCAAAAGCCTTGGAGTCCAGGTCAGGATCGGCGGTAGAGGGTTCGGAACGAATGCATCATATCCCTCAGGGGTGCGCATCTTGCTGCCGGGAGCCATCTGGTCAGACCCCACGGCTTCTCCTGTTTGCGCCCGCGAAAACAGGCGAGGTCCTTGTTATCGACATGCTGACATATCGATAATAAGGACGCGCATTCAGTCCGCGGAAGGACATCATGGCCTTTCCGGCACCTCCAGCGCGGAGACGTTCTGGTAACCGCGCGGGAGCACTCCGCCGCGCTGGGCTCGCTTGCCGATGAAGGGCTCGTATTCCGAGGCTTTCATGTTCAGGTAGCGCTTGCCCGAGTGGACGAGGAGGTGGACGCCCGGTGTGACGGGCATCACAGCGACGAGCGATTCGCCCTTGCCTTTGGGGAGGCTCATGATCTGGACGCCTTTGCCTTTTGGCATGACCGGCAGATCGCTCAAGGGGAAGAGCAGCAGGCGCCCGGAGTCGGTGGCTGCCGCCAGGAGGTCGGTCTCCAGGTTGAGGACTCGCTGGGGGACGAGAACCTTGGCGCCTTCCGGCACGGTGACCACGGCTTTGCCGGCGCGCTGGCGCGATTGCAGGTCTCCCAGCTTGGCGATGAAGCCGTAGCCGGCGGTGGTGGCGAAGAGGTAGAGGTCTTCGTCGCTTCCCATCAGCATGGTCAGGAAGGTCGCTCCCGGCGCCGGCGCGAGGTGGCTCGTCAGCGGCTCGCCCTGACCTCTTGCGGAGGGGAGGCCGTGCGCCGGCAGCGAGTAGGTGCGGCCGGTCGAGTCGAGGAAGACAACGCTCTGGTTGCTGCGGCCTTTGGCGGCGACGAGGAAGCCGTCTCCCGCCTTGTAGGACAGCTCCCTGGGATCGAGCTCGTGCCCCTTGCCGGAGCGGATCCAGCCTTTCTCGGAAAGGACCACGGTCACCGGCTCAGTCGGGATCAGCTCGGTTTCGTCCATCGCCTTGGCGGCGGTGCGCTCGACGATCGGCGAGCGGCGGGCGTCACCGAAGGTCTTGGCGTCTTCGAGCAACTCGTCGCGCACTTTGCGGCGCAGGCGCGTTTCGGAGCTGAGGATCTTCTCCAGGCCGTCGCGCTCCTTGACCAGCTCCGCCTGCTCGCCGCGGATCTTGATCTCTTCGAGCTTGGCGATGTGCCGCAAGCGCAATTCGAGGATCGCTTCCGCCTGGATCTCGGTGATGCCGAAACGGGCCATCATCACCAGGGCCGGCTCGTCTTCGGTGCGGATGATGCGGATCACCTCGTCGATGTTCAGATAGGCGACCAGGTAGCCGTCGAGGATGTGCAGCCGGGCGAGAACCTTGTCGTAGCGGAACCGCAGCCTTTTGCGCACCGTCTCGGTGCGGAACTGGAGCCACTCGGTGAGCAGGTCGCGCAGGCCGTATTGCTTCGGCCGGCCGTCGAGACCGATCATGGTGAGGTTCACCCGGTAGGTGCGTTCGAGGTCGGTGGTGGCGAAGAGGTGCGCCATCAGCGGCTCGACGTCCACGCGGTTGGAGCGCGGCACGATCACGATACGGGTCGGGTTTTCGTGATCCGACTCGTCGCGCAGGTCTTCCACCATCGGCAACTTTTTCGCCTGCATCTGGGCGGCGATCTGCGCCATGACTTTATTGCCGGAAACCTGATAGGGCAGAGCGGTGATCAGGATGTCGCCGTCTTCCACCTCGAAGGAGGCGCGCATGCGGATCGAGCCGGAGCCCATCTCGTAGAGCTTGCGGATCTCGGTGCGCGGCGTGACGATCTCGGCGTCGGTCGGAAAATCGGGGCCGAGGATCGGCTCGAAAAGCTCGTCGTCGGAGATCTTCGGGCTGTCGAGCAGGCGGACGCACGACGCGACCACTTCGCCGACGTTGTGCGGCGGAATGTCGGTCGCCATGCCGACCGCGATACCGGAGGCGCCATTCAGCAGCACATGCGGCAGGCGCGACGGCATGAGCTTCGGCTCTTCCAGCGTGCCGTCGAAATTCGGACCCCAGTCCACCGTGCCCTGGCCCAGCTCGGAGAGGAGGCTCTGCGCGAACGGCGTCAGGCGCGACTCGGTGTAGCGCATCGCAGCGAACGATTTCGGATCGTCCTGCGAGCCCCAGTTCCCCTGCCCGTCGACCAGCGGATAGCGCACGCTGAACGGCTGCGCCATGAGGACCATGGCTTCGTAGCAGGCGACATCGCCGTGCGGATGGTATTTGCCGAGCACGTCGCCGACGGTGCGCGCCGACTTCTTGAATTTTGCGTTGGGACCGAGACCCAGCTCGGACATCGCGTAGACGATCCGCCGCTGCACGGGTTTGAGACCGTCGGCGAGATGCGGCAGCGCCCGGTCGAGGATGACGTACATCGAGTAATCGCGGTACGCCTTCTCGGTGAACTTGGCGAGGGATAGCTTTTCGACGTCGATGAACGGCAGGGCCGGCGTGCCAATCCCTCCAACACCGCCATTGGATTTTCTCTTCGAGGCTCTTGCCATCAGACCTCTACCTCGGCCTCGTTGCCGGTCGCCATCAGCCACTCCTTGCGATCGCCGGAGCGGGCCTTGGCGAGCAGCATGTCCATCTGCTTGTCGGCGTCCGCTTCGTCTTCGTCCTGGCCGGTCAATTCGAGCTGAACGAGGCGGCGGGTTTCGGGAGCCATGGTGGTTTCGCGAAGCTGCATGGGATTCATCTCGCCCAGACCCTTGAAGCGCTGGACGTTCGGTTTACCTTTCTTCTTCTCCGCCTCGATGCGATCCAAAATCCCTTTCTTCTCGCGTTCGTCGAGGGCGTAGAAGACCTCCTTGCCGACGTCGACGCGATAGAGCGGCGGCATGGCCACGTGCACGTGACCGGCCGCGACCAGCGGGCGGAAATGTTTGAGGAAGAGGGCACAGAGGAGCGTCGCGATGTGCGCGCCGTCGGAGTCGGCGTCGGCCAGGATGCAGATCTTGCCGTAGCGCAGGCCCTCGATCTGGCCGGAGCCGGGATCGACGCCCAAGGCGACGGCGATGTCGTGCACCTCCTGCGAGCTGAGCACTTCCGACGGATCGACCTCCCAGGTGTTGAGGATCTTGCCGCGCAGGGGGAGGATGGCCTGGAACTCGCGGCTCCGCGCCTGCTTGGCCGAGCCGCCGGCGGAATCGCCTTCCACCAGGAACAGCTCGGTGAGCGACAGGTCCTGGCTGGTGCAGTCGGAGAGCTTGCCGGGGAGAGCGGGACCGCTGGTCACCGTCTTGCGCTTGACCTTCTTGCCGGCCCGCAGGCGCACCTGGGCGCTGTCGATCGCCAGGCGGGCGATCTTCTCCGCTTCGTCCGTGTGCTGGTTGAGCCACAGGGCGCAGGCGTCCTTGGTGACCCCGGCGACGAAGGCGGCGGCCTCGCGGGAGGAGAGGCGCTCCTTGGTCTGGCCGGTGAACTGCGGGTCCTTCATGCGCGCCGAGAGCACGTAGCAGCAGCGCGCCCAGACGTCCTCGGGGGCGAGCTTGACGCCGCGCGGCAGCAGATCGCGCAGCTCACACAGCTCGCGGATCGCCTCGGTCAGGCCGGCGCGGAAGCCGTTGACGTGGGTGCCGCCCTGCGGCGTCGGGATCAGATTGACGTAGCTCTCCGCCACCAGGTCGCCCGGCTCCTCGTCGGCGATCCAGACCACCGCCCAGTCGACCTCTTCGTCCTTGCCGCGGAAGTGGCCGATGAACGGCTGCGGCGGCACCAGCTCGGCGCCTTCGAGCTCGTCCATCAGGTAGGCGGGGAGACCGTCTTCGTAGAACCAGTCCTCGTTGTCCTCCGGCGTGCCTTCGTGGATGAAGCGGATGTGCAGGCCGGGCGCCAGCACCGCCTTGGCGCGCAGGTTGTGCTTGAGCTTCGGAATCGAGAACTTGGGCGAGTCGAAGAACTTGGGATCGGGCCAGAAGCGCACCGTGGTGCCGGTGTTGCGCTGGCCGACCGTGTTCACCACCTTCAGCTCGGACGTCTTCTGGCCGTCCGCGAAGGCCATGTGGTGCTCCTTGCCCTCGCGGCGCACCCAGACCTCCAGGCGCTTGGAGAGGGCGTTGACCACCGACACGCCGACGCCGTGGAGGCCGCCGGAGAAGCGGTAGCTCTTGTCCGAGAACTTGGCCCCGGAGTGGAGGCGGGTGAGGATGACCTCGACGCCGGAGACCTTCTCTTCCTTGTGCTTGTCGACCGGCATGCCGCGGCCGTTGTCGGTGACGGAGACCGAGCCGTCCTCATGCAGCGTGAGCACGATCTCGTCGCAGTGGCCGGCGATGGCCTCGTCCGCGGCGTTGTCGATGACCTCCTGGGCAAGGTGGTCGGGGCGGTCGGTGAACGTATACATGCCGGGGCGCTTGCGCACCGGCTCCAGTCCGGTCAGAACTTCAATGGCGGAGGCGTCGTAGGTGGCCATAAGATCGGGTCAAAGAGTACGTCATGATCCGCCCGGAGCATATGCGGTAACTGGGCGTATATCAAGGCAGGGTCTCCCTCCCGGCTGTCCAGGCGACGTCTCCTGGCGGGATCTTGTAGAGTTCGCCTATGACCGAGAAGCCGAGGAAGAAACCGACGAAGGCGAAGCCGGTCCCACCGACCGTTTCTGAGACCGCCGCTCCCCGGGACGAGGACTGGGAGCTGTCCAAGGCCCAAATCCGCGAGCTCGAGCGCCGCATCCGCGACATGGACGATCCCCGGCGCTTCGTGCTCGCGAGCGAGCTCCTGCCGAGCTTCGTCCTCTACTACGACGTCAGCGACAACGTCTACGCCATGAACGACCTCTCCGCCGCGACCGTCTTCAAGAAGAGAAAGGCCGCGAAGGCGATCAAGGCTCTGCTTGGCAAAGGGGTTCGAATCATCGAGTGCCGGAAGCTGAAGAGCGGCAAGCTGAAGCGCGTGACGCCTGTTCGAGGACGAAAGAAGAAGCCGGCCTAGAGCCGTGCCTTTCCCCTCCGAGGAACGGGTAAGGTTACCGAAACCGGAAACGAGGGAGGCTGAAGCGGTGCCCTGCGTACCGGGCTCGTGGTACACTGAAGCCAGATGCACACCCGGCTGCGGGATTCCCTGTCGCACCCGTGGATCAGTTGGATCAGGCAAGGCCGAAGAGGTCGAAATCATAGACTGCAAGCTGGAGACTATACGATGAGCACGGAATCTCAGGGAGCAAAACAGGCTGTGATCTCCTACCCTGCGGGAATCCCTCAGATCCTCAAGCTGTCGGACCGCGAGTTCGCAGAGGAACTCCGCTTTCTCGCTGCAGCAAAGCTCTTCGAGCTCGGCCGCTTGACTGCGGGGAAGGCCGCACGCCTCGCCGAAATGGATCGGCTGACCTTCCTCTATGAGTTAGGGAAGATCGGCGTCCCCGCGATCAATCTTCGCGATGAGGAAGTCGAAGCAGAGATTCAAGCCGCCCGAGATCTCTTCGAATGAGGATTTGGATTTCCGACACAAGTCCTCTCCTCTTCCTCGCCAAGCTCGATCGGTTGGACCTGCTGCGACAGGCCGTCGGTGAGATCATGGCCCCGGAAGCGGTCTTTCGTGAGATCAAACAGCGCCACGATCCCGCCAGCCAGCAAATCGAGGACGCGAGGCAATCGTGGCTGAAGGCTCGCGCGGTCACTGACGCGGCCCTGGTTGAGGTGCTCCAGGCCGATCTCGACGAGGGGGAGGCCGAAGTCATTGCCCTTGCTTTCGAGTTGGGTGCCGACCGCGTCTTGATGGATGACTTGGACGGCCGAAGGCTGGCTCGCCGGATCGGACTGACTCCCGTCGGCACTCTCGGCGTGCTCCTCGGCGCCCGACAAGCCGGGAAAATTTCATCGCTCCGAGCTGAGATTGAGAAACTGTTGAATACCGGGTTTCGGGCGCATGAAGACCTGATCGCAGGAGTACTCCGAGAGGCAGGCGAGGAATGACCAAGCGCTTGCGCACCGGCTCCAGCCCGGTCAGGGCTTCAATGGCGGAGGCGTCCCGGCGCCCCTGTTCGGCTCAGGACCGGAGAGTGGCGAGGAGGTCGGCTACCGAGGCGCTGGTCGCCTGAAGGAGAGCAGCTTCGAGGACGGCGAGGTCGCCACAGCCGGCAAGGGCGAGCCGCAGATCGTCATCGACCGCGAGGCCACGGCCCAGCAAGAGGGTGGTGATTGCTCTGCGCAACCCCAGGGCCTCCCCCTCAGCACGCCCCTGGGCCTCCCCCTCGGCACGGACCTCGTCCAGGCTGGCATAACCTTGACGCTGGAGGAGGTTGCGGAAGGTCACCCGGAGCCCCGTCTCGCGGTCCCAGAGGGCTTCCACCGGCACCGGGGTTCGCGGTGCGCGGCTTCCGCCCCGGCTCATGCACTTCCACCCTCCGGGGGCCGTTCAGGCGCACCACCCAGACATGGCGAGTGCCGGCCGCGAAGAGTCTCCTGGATCTTGAGCTGCAGCTCTTCTTCGTCCTGGCCGGTGTCGGCATACTCGACCGCCAGGGGAGGCGCCCCCTGAACCCATCCCGCCTGATCGGGCAGCTCGCCCACGGCGAGGTCCAGAGCACGCAGGGTCTTCGGGGACGGGGAAAAGCCGATGTCGACGCCGACGGACTGGACCGCGGGATCGCTCGCGAGCACAAGATTGCCCACACTGATCGCCTGTCCTACCCGGCTCCCGGTCGGCAGGCACCGAACCGGGTGGCCGTCGGACAGCTCATACGAATCACCGGGACGTAACTGATCGGGAAGCCGATCCCACCAACCGTTTCTGAGCCTGCCGCTCCCCAGGACGAGGACTGGGAGCTGTCCAAATCCCAGATCCGCGAGCTCGAGCGCCGCGTCCGCGACATGGACGATCCCCGGCGCTTCGTGCTCGCGAGCGAGTTTCTGCCGAGCTTCGTCCTCTACTACGACGTCAGCGACAACGTCTACGTGATGAACGACCTCTCCGCCGCGACCGTCTTCAAGAAGAAGAAGGCCGCGAAGGCGATCGAGGCCCTGCTCGGCAAAGGGGTGCGAATCATCGAGTACCGGAAGCTGAAGAGCGGCAAGCTGAAGCGCGTGACGCCTGTTCGAGGGCGAAAGAAGAAGCCCGGCGGCGGTGATGGAGCGATGGAGAAGTCTGGCGGAGCGTCCTGAAAGGCCTGCGGAGGGCACCCGGCGGCTTCGGGAGCGCTTTTCCCCGGCGGCGGAGTGTCCAACCTCCTCCGCGGAACGCTCGACCTCCTCCGCGGAATGCTCGACCTCGGCCGCGGAACGCTCCGCGGGAGAGGATTTACGTTCCGCGGAGGAGGATGAGCGTTCCGCGGGAGAGGTTTTGACTTCCGCAGAGGAGGATGAGCATTCCGCGGGGGAGGAGGAACGGGCCATTTTGGTTAGGCCTCTCCCTCATCGAGCCACACGAGACGATCTCCCTCGTGGAGGTCGGCTCTTGCAAGGAGGCGAGCCGCTTTGCAAGGCGAGAGCCGGCCCGCGGCCGTCGACTCTATCTTCCCTGGGGTCGTCCCGCACGCCTGAGCGGAACCGGCGTTGCGTCTCGGCGCGATCAAACCCCTTGACGCCGACGCAGCTTGACTGGTAGGCTTGGCGCAGTAACCAGGCGTAATTCGAGACCCGGATCCCGTTCACAGACGTTCCAACCCGCTTCGAGAGGAGGAGTCATCATGAAGATGAGGTCCCTGCTTGCGTTGTCCATGATCCTGCTGGCCTTTGGTGGTGCCGCCTTTGCCCAGGACAAGGCGAAAGAGCCGCCGATGATGGGTGGGATGAGCCACGCCGACATGGAGGCGGTGATGACGAAGTCGATGACCCCCGGCGTGCAGCACCAGCAGCTTGCCCGGCTGGCCGGCGACTGGACCTATAACAGCAAGGCCTGGATGATGCCCGGCCAGCCTCCCATGGACTCGGCCGGCACGATGCACGCCGACGTCCTGCTGGGCGGGCGCTACGTCGAGCACCACTGGAAAGGCAGCTTCATGGGAATGCCGTTCGAGGGGCGCGGCACCGAGGCGTACGACAACGTCACCAAGCAGTACGTGAACACCTGGATCGACAACATGGGCACCGGCATCATGAACTCGACCGGCACCTGCGACGACGGTGGCAAGAAGTGCTCCTACAACGGCATGGGCTCCGACCCGATGGCCGGCAAGCAGGTGCCGATGCGCTCGGTGATCACCTGGGTGGACGGCGACACGTTCACCAACGAGATGTATGGCAACGACCCGACCGGCAAAGAGATGAAGATGATGGAGATCACGGCGAAGCGGGCGAAGAAGTAGGCCGCGCCTCAGATCGCGAAATCGCGCGCCAGCGAATCGGCGACCGCCCAGCCTTCCAGCGTCGGGAGGAGGCGGTCGCCTTCGATCGTCAGCAGCCCATTCTCCGCGAGCCTCTGGATGAGCAGGCAGTTCTCCTCCCGCAGATCGATTCCATAGCGCTCGCGGAACCGCACGAGATCGACCCCTTCGATGGTCCGGAAGCCGAGCATCAGCGCTTCGAGGGCGAGATCGTGCGCGGTCAACTCTTCGGCGCCCGCCACCGGCCGTTCGCCCATCGCCACTTTCATCTCATAGGGCCGCAGCTTGCGCTCGTTCCACCAGCGGCGAGGGCTCTCCAGACCGGAGAACGAGTGGGCGGAAGGGCCGAGGCCGAGATACGGCGTGTGATCCCAATACTTCCTGTTGTGGCGTGATCGATGCGCGGGCTCGCGGGCGAAATTCGAGACTTCGTAGCCCGGCAGACCGTGATCGGTAAGGATTTGATGAGTGAGCAGGAAGAGATCCGCCTGCGCCGGCTCGGGCATCTCGGTCATCTTGCCGCGGGCGAGCCGGAAGCCGAACGGCGTCCCCTCGTGGATCGTGAGCTGATAGCAGGAGATGTGATCCGGATCGAGCGCGAGGGCGTCGTCCAGGGTCCGCCGCCAGGCGTTCGGCGTCTGGCCGGCCAGGCCGAAAATCAGATCGATCGATACCGTGTCGAAACCGGCCGCGCGGGCGGTCTCGACGCTTTGGCGCGCCTGCCGCGGATCGTGGCGCCTGCCCAGGAAGCGGAGCGCGTCCGCATCGAACGATTGGATTCCGAGCGACAGCGTGCGCACTCCCAGATTCCGCCAGGCGCGGACGCTCTCGGGGGTGACGTCCTCCGGATTCGCCTCGAAGAAGATCCAGGCGTCGTCGCGAATGGAGAGATTCGCCCGTAAGATGGCGAGGATACGGGCGAGATCTTCAGGAGCAAGAGCCGAAGGAGTGCCGCCGCCGCAATAGATCGTATCGATCTCCGGAAAAGCATTCCGATCCTCGCCCCACATCCGGATCTCCGCCAGCAGATGCTCCACGAAGCTCGCCTGCCGCTCCGCTCCGCCGGTCAGCACCGCGAAGTCGCAGTACGGACAGATGGCGGAGCAGAACGGAATGTGGAGGTAGAGGCCGGGGTGTGTGTTCACGCCTCCGCCGCCTCGGCTCGTTCTCCATACGTCTTCAGCAGCGGCTTCTCCCGTCCCAACCGCTCCTCGGCGGCGTGGATCAGCTCCGGGAAACCGGTTCTCTTGACGGCGCTCACGGGAATCGCTCCATAGCGCACGGCGAGGGCACGGGATTCGGAGGGCGGCACCAGATCGGCCTTGTTGAGGGCGACGAGACGGGGGATGTCGGCGAGGTGGAGATCGTCGAGGATCTTCTGGACGGCTTCGAGCTTGTGGTCGAGGCGCGGGTCGGCGATGTCCACCACGTGGAGGAGGAGGTCGGCGTCGGCCAGCTCTTCGAGGGTGGCGCGGAAGGCGGCGACGAGATCTTTGGGCAGGTCGGCGATGAAACCGACCGTATCGGTGATCACCACCTCGCCTTCGCGCGGAAAGCGCAGCCGGCGGCTGGTCGGATCGAGCGTCATGAACAACTTGTCCGCGGCTTCCACGGCGCTGCCGGTCATGGCGTTCAGGAGCGTGCTCTTGCCGGCGTTGGTGTAGCCGATGATGGAAAGCACGGGCACGCCCTCTTCGCGGCGGCGCCGGCGGCGCACGTCGCGCTGGCGGGAGAGGTTCTCGACCTCTTTCTCCAGGGAGCGGATGCGGTCGCGGATGCGCCGGCGCCCGACTTCCATCACCGTTTCGCCGGGGCCTCGGCCGCCGATGCCGCCGGTGAGGCGCGACAGGCCGGCGTCCTGCTCGGTGAGGCGGGGCAGGGAGTACTTGAGCTGCGCCAGCTCGACTTGCAGCTTGCCATCGCGGCTCCGGGCGCGCTGCGCGAAGACGTCGAGGATGAGCTGCGTGCGGTCGATCGCCTTGAGGCCGGTGGCGTCCTCGAAGGCGCGCGCCTGTGCCGGCTTCAGGTCGATGTCGAAGATCGCCACGCTGGCGCGGCGGCGCATGCTTTCGAGGACGATCTCCTGGAGCTTGCCGCTGCCGACCACGGTGCGCGGATGGACCGCCGCGCGGCGCTGGCGCATGGTGCCGGCGACCGTCACGCCGGCCGAGCGCACCAGCTCCAGCATCTCGCCGAAATGCTCGTCGTCGGGCACGATGCCGATCACCAGGGCGCGTTCCTGCTCGGTTTCTCCCGCCGCGCCGGTCACCCGCGCCATCTCTTCTTCGAGGGCGCGCAGGGTGGCTTCGACGTCGAAGTCGAGCTGGTGGACGTCCGGCGCCTGGATGCGCTCGAACGGCTCCGGTGCGTCCGCGGAGGTGGGCGCGAGATGGGCCAGCTCGACGCGGCCGGGCAGGCCGTTCGGCAGCACCTCGATCATGGCGACGAGGTCGAGACGCAGCAGCGCGAGGTCGTTCAGGTCGTCCTTGGTCAGCGGCTCGCCTTTGAGGTGGGTGTGCACCAGGCGCAGACCGCGGAAGCGCCCGATGCCGCCGCGCAGACGGCCGACGTCAGGCAGGGTCAGGCTGTGGGCGTCGCCCACGATGACGTTGCGGATGTTGCCGTCGCGGCTCAGCAGCACGCCGACCTGGCGGTTGAGGCGCCGCGAGGTCTCGGTGAGGTGGCGGGCAAGCTCCGGCGAGACCACCTGCCGCGGATCGACGCGGCGGCGGTAGGTCCGTTCGAGGGCGCGGATCTCGGAGGCCTTGATGCCGCGGATGTCGCCATGGATCTGGGTGATGGGTGTCTCCTTCTCAATGCACCGTCGGCGGCGCGTAGTAGCTGTCGGCGGACGGGGGCCCGAACCCCATCCCCATGAACGCAAGGAGAAGCTCTTCTCTTTCCACCGGCCCCGGCGCTTCGAGGAGAGCCTGTTTCTCCTCGGGACGGAAGGGGAGGGCGACGGCGAGGCCGTTGAGCAGGGCGACGCCCGGCAACGCGGCGAGCAGCTCGAGGTCGAGCTCGAGGCCGTTGGCCTTGCCGAAGGCGCGGACGCCCGCCAGGAGCCGCGACGGATCGAGCACGGACGCGGGCTCGCCGAGGTCGGCGCCGAAGCCGTCGTAGTCCGCCGTCACCCGCCGGTAGCCGCGGACGCGCGGCAGCTCCTCGCGGATCCGGAAGCGGCAGACGCCGCGCAGCACGATCTCGTAGCGCCCGTCGGGCTGGCGCTCGCAGCGGTCGAGGTGGCCGACGCAGCCCACGGTGTAGAGCGCGGGGTTTTCCTCCGGCAGGTCGAGAGCCGGCCAGTTGTCCTGGTGTGGCACGAACGGCTGGATCATGCCGATGTGCCGCCCCGCCGTCCTCCCTGCCCAGAATATCGGCCACCATGTTGCGGTAGCGCGGCTCGAAAATGTTGAGCGGCAGAAGCGTTCCCGGCAACAGCAGCGAGCCGGTCAGCGGAAAGACCGGGATCACCCGCGGCGCCGGCTGCCGGTTGGGATCAGTTACCATTGACACACCAGTTGAGCACCGCCATGGCGCTGGTCATCTTGTGATAAGCCTGCCGGAAAGCGATGCTCTGCGGCCCGTCCAGCACCTCGTCCACCACCTCATAGCCGCGCATCGCCGGCAGGTCGTGCATGAAGAGCGTTCCCGGCCTGGAGACGCGTGCCATGACGTCCGGCGTGATGGTGTAGGGACGGAAGCGGTCGAGCCAGTCGTCATCTTTCTTCTGCACGCCCATGGTCAGCCAGCGCGTCGAGTAGACGATGTCCGGCCCCTGGGGCAGGGCGGCCATGTCGTGGTGCTGCTCGATGCAGGAGCCGGAGCGGGCCGCGTAGCCGCGGGCCTGATCGACGATCTCCTGCGGAATGCCGTATCCCTCGGGCGTGACGAGGGTCAGATGCATCCGTGGCAGCAGGCCGAAAGCCAGCGCGAGGGCGGTCGCCGTGTTGTTCCCCTCGCCGATGTAGAGGACGTGCAGGTCTTCCAGGCGACCGAACGCTTCCTTGAGGCAGACCAGATCGGCGAGAGCCTGCGTGGGGTGCTCGTTGTCGCTCATCGCATTGATGATCGGCAGGATGGGCACCCTCGCGCCGGCGAGCTCGCGCATCTCCGCGATCGACTCGTTGGTGCGGATGACCAGGGCGTCGAGGTAGTTGGACAGCACGCGCGCGGTGTCCTGCAGCGTCTCGCCGGTCGTGATCTGGAGGTCCGAGGGACCGTAGGCGATCGTCGAAGCTCCCAGCTTCATGGCGCCGACGGTGAACGAGGTGCGGGTCCGCGTCGAGCTCTTCTTGAAGTAGATCCCGACCGTTTTGCCCTGGAGCGGTTTGCGGGCGTCCCATTCGCCGCGCGCAATGGCGGCACCATCCTCCACCAGCCGGGCCAGCGTCTCGGTGCCCAGGTCGGCAATCGAAAGCACATGTCTCGCCGTCATAGGGTCTCGGATCAAGCGTCCGGGTCCGCCTTGAGGACTGCCAGGAACGCCGCCTGGGGGATCTCGACGGAGCCGACCATCTTCATCCGCTTCTTTCCTTCCTTCTGTTTCTCCAGCAGCTTCCTCTTGCGCGAGATGTCTCCGCCATAGCATTTGGCGGTGACGTCCTTGCGGAAGGCGGTGATGGTCGAGCGGGCGATGATGTTGCCGCCGATCGCCCCCTGGATGGCGATCTTGAACTGCTGCTTCGGGATGGTGTCGGCCAGGCGCTCGCAATAGTGAAGCGCCCGCTGCCGCGCCTTCTCGCGGTGGACGAGCTGCGACAGGGCGTCCACTTTCTCGCCGTTGACCAGGATGTCGACCTTGACCAGGTCGCCCTCGCGGTAGTCGGTGATCTCGTAGTCGAACGAGCCGTAGCCTTGAGTGAGGCTCTTCAAACGGTCGTTGAAGTCGAAGAGGATCTCGGCGAGCGGCAGCTCCGAGGTCACCTGCAGGCGGCCCACGGCCAGGTATTCGTAGGTCGTACCGACGCCGCGGCGCTCGCGGCAGAGATCCATGACGACGCCCAGGTAGCGCTCCGGCACCATGATCGACGCCTTGATGAACGGCTCGCGGGTGCTCTTGATGGACGCCGGATCGGGATAGAGGCTGGGATTGTCGACCTTGATCTCCTCGCCGTTCTCGAGCGTCACCTCGTATTGCACCGAGGGCGCCGAGAGGAGCAGCGACAGGTTGTACTCGCGCTCCAGCCGCTCCTGCACCACGTCGAGATGGAGGAGGCCGAGGAAGCCGCAGCGGAAGCCGAAGCCGAGCGCGTTCGAGGAGTCTTTCTGGAAGGTCAGCGCGGCGTCGTTGAGCTGCAGCTTGTCGAGCGCCTTCGCGAGATCTTCATAGTCGTCGGACGCGATCGGATAGATCGACGAGAAGACGACCGGCTTCGCCTCCTTGTAGCCGGGCAGCGGCGCGGCGGCCGGACGGGCGGCGTGGGTGATGGTGTCGCCGATCGTGATGTCGCGCACCGCCTTGATGCCGGCGATCACGTAGCCGACGTCGCCGGCCGCGAGCTCTTCGGACTTCACCCGCTTGAGGCGCAGGAAGCCGACCTCTTCGACCTGGTAGTCCTTGGCGGTGTGCATCAGCCGGATCGTCTCGCCGGCGCGGATCGTCCCCTCCTTGACGCGGACCAGGAGGACGACGCCGCGGTAGACGTCGTACTGGGCGTCGAAGATGAGCGCCTGCGTCGGAGCGGTGGGATCGCCCACCGGAGCGGGCAGCTTGGTGACGATCGCCTCTAGCACGTCGTCGATGCCGATCCCCTGCTTGGCCGAGCAGAGCACCGCCTCGAAGGGATCGAGCCCGAGATCCGAGTCGATCTCCTCGCGCACCCGCTCCACCTCGGCCGACGGGAGGTCGATCTTGTTGATCACCGGCACGATCTCGAGGTCGTACTCCAGGGCGAGATAGAGATTGGCCACCGTCTGCGCCTCGACCCCCTGCGAGGCGTCGACCAGCAGCAGAGCGCCCTCGCACGACATCAGCGAGCGCCGCACCTCGTGCGAGAAGTCGACGTGGCCGGGCGTGTCGATGAGGTTCAGGTGATAGTCCATCCCATCGCGCGCGATGTACACCAGGCTCACCGTGTTGCTCTTGATGGTGATGCCCCGCTCGCGCTCGATGTCCATCGAATCCAGGATCTGGTCGCGGAAATCGCGCAGCTCCACAGCGCCGCAGCGCTGGATCAGACGATCGGCCAGGGTCGATTTCCCGTGGTCGATGTGGGCGATGATGCAAAAATTACGAATGCGCTCCAAGCTCAGGTCCTCTCCGCCGCCTTCTGGAAGAGATTGCGACAGGGCATCTTACCAGAGCCGGTCAGGTAGACTCCGGGGTCATGAACGGCAAGGGACGTTTGGTCTGGTCGAGTGAAGGCGCGCGCGGTACGTCGGCGAAAGCGGCGAAAGTCTGCCCGCGCTGCGGCGCCGATCCCTGCCGCTGCGAGCCGGTCCGCAGCCTGCCGCCGCCGGCGCAGCCAGTGCGGGTGCGCCGCGAGAAGGGCGGCCGCGGCGGCAAGACGGTCACCGTGGCCGGTCCGCTGGTCCTCACCCGCGACGACGCCGCGGCGCTCCTCGCCGCCTGGAAGAAGCTCTGCGGCGGTGGCGGCACACTCCGGACTGTGCGCACCGCGGGCGGCGACGCCGCCTTCGACGTGGAAGTCCAGGGCGACCACGCCGACCGGATTCTCGCCGCCTTGACCGCGGCCGGCTATCCGGCCAAGCGCTCCGGCGGCTGAGCGTTGTTGAAGGCGAAACCCGGCCCGGCCGGCTCGCGTAGGATTTCCTGGGAGCGGGCAGGCTCCGCCGCTCCGGCAAGGAGAACACCATGAACGACTTGACGATCGCGCAGCCTCCGACTCCGGCAGCCCTCCAGGACGCGAACGGGAAGAAGATCGCCGCCGGCATTTGTGGCATCCTGGTGGGGAGCTTCGGCATCCATAAGTTCATCCTGGGGATGAACACCGCGGGGCTGATCATGCTGCTGTCGACCGTGCTCACCTGCGGCCTGGCCGCGGTGGTGTTTCATTTCGTCGGCCTGATCGAAGGGATCATGTATCTCACCAAGTCCGACGAGGAGTTCTACCGCATCTACATCGTCGGCAAAAAGGAGTGGCTCTGAAACCGATCTACTGGCTGTTCGCCGCTGTTTTGGTCGCTTTGGGTGGAGTCGCCGGCGGCGGCCCCGCCGCTTCCGCAGCCTCCGAGACCGCGCCGGCCGAGGCCGCCCGGCGCGATCTCCACGCGTTGCTCGACGAATACTGGCAGTTCCGCCTCGCGGACGATCCGCAGTCGCGGATCGCCCTGGGGCTGCCGGTCACCCGGCTGCCCGATCCATCGGAGGCGCACTACCGCGAGGAAGGAGAGGCCGCGCGGCGGATGCTGGAACGGCTGGCCCGGATCGACGAAAAGGTGCTGCCGCATGAGGACTGGCTGTCTCTGGAGATCGCGGCGTGGGAGTGCCGGCAGGCGGTCGCCTTCCAGGACCACTTCTGGCAATCGCCGCCATTCACCACCGGCAGCCTGCCGTTGCGCGGCATCCACAACGCCCTGTCGCAGGTGCTGTTGCGCAACCGCGCCGACCTCGACAACTATCTGGCGCTGGTGCGCCAATATCCCGGCGTGGTCCGGGAGCTGCGCAAGAACCTCGACACCGGACGCGCCAAGGGCATCCTGGTGCCCAAGGCCATGGTCGACATCGTCGAGCCGATGATTCGCTCGGCCATCCACAAGCCCGAGGAGAGCCCGCTGTGGGTGGCGGACGAGCGGCTTGCGGGTCCCCGGAAAGAGAACGCTGACGTCGTGGCTTTCCAGACCGAGCTGCGGCGGCTGATCACCGCGGAGGCCAATCCGGCGCTCACCGATCTGGCGGACGCCTTCGCGGCGACGCGGGCCGCGGCACCCGAGCGCGTCGGCCTGGGCCAGTATCCGGGCGGTGAGGCGGCGTACCGGGCGCTGGTCAGGTACCACACCACGCTCGACGTCACCCCGGAAGAGATCCACACCATCGGCCTCGCCGAGGTCGAACGGATCGATGCCCGCATGGCCGCGGTGCGCGCCCGCCTCGGCTTCACGGGAACCAAGGCGGACTTCCACAAGATGATCCGCACCGACAGCCGGTTTCTGGCCAAGACCCCGGAAGAGGTCGGAGAGCGCCTGATGGCCCCGATGAAGCGGATCGAGCCGTTGGTGTCTAAATATTTTCTGCATGTTCCCAAGGCGCCGTATGGCGTCAAGCGGCTCGATCCGCAGCTCGAAGGGAGCACGCTCACCTTCGGGTATTACGATCTGCCGACGGCGGAAGAACCTACCGGCAGATACCGTTTCAACGGCTCCACGCTGTCGGAGCGCCCGCTGATCAGCGCTGCGGCGCTGATCTATCACGAGCTGATCCCCGGCCATCACTTCCAGCTCAACCTGCAGCGCGAAAACGAATCGATTCCGGCCTTCCGCCGGCTGACCTATCACACGGCTTTCGTGGAAGGTTGGGGGGAGTACGCGTCGGACCTGGCCGGCGAGATGGGACTTTACTCGGATCCATACGACGAATACGGCCGGCTCGGTATGGACATGTTTCTTTCCACGCGCCTGGTGGTGGACACCGGGATGAATCTGATGGGTTGGCCACGCCAGAAGGCCATCGACTACATGCTCGATCACGATCTGGAATCCGCCACCCAGATCACCAGCGAAACGCTGCGCTACTCCGCCGACCGGCCTGCCCAGGCCCTGGCTTATAAAACGGGGAGCAACAAGATCCGCGAGCTGCGGCAGCGGGCCGAGAGAGCCCTCGGTCCAAAGTTCGACATCCGCCGCTTTCACGACGCCGTGCTCGGCAGCGGCTCGATGCCGCTCTCCGTGCTGGAGAAGCACATCGACTGGTGGATCGGGGAGGAGAAAAAGCGCGGGTAGTGTCGGGAACGTCTGGGAACGTCCGGCTACAGTTGACCGGACGACATCTGCTCCATGAGCTTCTGATAGGCGGGGTCCTGGTACCGGCTGAGCAGAAACTCGCCGGCATAGTCCGGCAGCTCCAATCCCAGGACGTGCGCGGCGAGCAGCTCGGCGGCGGCCTGGGAGGCCATGATGCCGAAGCCGGACATGCCGCAGAGCAGGTGGTTGCCTGCGACCGGCGTCGGGCCGATGAGCGGACGGTTTTCTTTCGTCTTGCAGTAATAGCCGCCGTCAACATAGGGCCGGCGCATCCTGGGACCGAGGTACTCGGCCAGAGCGGGGACCATGCGGACCAGGCCGCGTACCACGACCTCCGGATAGTACTCGTCGATCGCCGGCGGGAAGACGGGCTCGCGGGTGTCCAGATGGTAGGTCCAGAGCAGCAGGTGCCAGCGGCTGCCGTGGCCTCCCTCGGGACGGAAGTGGACGCCGGCCGGCATGGTCTCGGTGAGCCAGCGCAGCTCCGGATCCGCCGCGAGACCTTCCCTCTCCTCGTCGCTCCAGGGCAGCTTGACCGGATCGCACCAGATCATCAGCGGCAGCTCGCGCGGCACGAGGCCCAGGTAGTCCTCGAACATCACCTTGCCGTGGAGCTCGTTCACCAGCGGCAGCTCGACGCCGCTTTTGCGGCCGACCTCCCGCGAGAGCGGTCCGGCGGCGTTGACGAAGCAGCGGGTGGCGATCGCTTCCTGGCCCAGGCGTACGCCCTCGATCCGTCCGCTGCGCACGATCACGTCGTCGATCCGTCCGTGGATCTGCTGGAGACCGTGCTCGCGCGCCTGTTCGAGCATGTACATGCCGAGCTGTTGCGCGCTCAGCCAGCCGCTGCGCCGGGTGTGGAGGAGGGCGAGCACGTCCGGCGGCAGGAACGGGAAACGGCGCCGGATGCGCTCGCGGTCGAGCACCAGGTCGGCGCCGGTGACCGGATGGTCGAGACAGTCGTAGTGCTCCTCCGGAAACGGCGGATCGTCCGGCAGGCCGCGATGGATGCGCAGAGAGCCGGCTCCCAGGGCCGAGATGTCGCGGGCGGCGCGTTCCATCTCGGCCGCCTTGACCGGGTCCGCGGTCAGGTAGGCGTAGCCGTTGCGGTTCATCACGAAGCGGTTGCCGCTCTCCGCGGCCATCTCCTCGAGCAGGTCGATGCTCCGGTTCATGAAGCGCACCATCGTGTCGCCCGGCCCCGGCCACCAGTTGCGGTAACACTCGGTCGATTTGTCGCTGGTGACGGACAGCGGCGGCTGATCGTCGACCAGCACGACGTTGCGCACGCCATGGCGCACGGTCAGATGAAACGCCGCGGAGATGCCGGCGATCCCGGCGCCGCAGATGACGACTTCGGCGGATCTCATGCACGCAAGCCTATCGCGCAAGGCGGCACGGAAGGTCTGGACCGAGACGAGCACTTGCCGATGCGGCGTCTTCATCATATTCTTCATACGGATCTGATGCCTCAGGAGGGCGAGAGTATGCGCACCACAATCTCGATTCCAGATGAGACTTTCGCCGCGGCCAAAGCGCTCGCCGGGGCGCGGCCGTTCAGCGACTTCGCCAGCGAGGCGATTCAGGCGCGGGTTGCACAGCTCAACAGGGAACGGCTGGCCCGGGAGATGGAGGCCGGCTACCGCGCCGAAGCCGAATCCACCTCGCTGGACTCGGAATGGGCTGCGATCGAGACGGAGGGGATGTGATCGAGCGTGGAGACGTCTACCGGGTGAGCCTCGACCCTGTGCTCGGCTCCGAGATCGGCAAGACGCGCCCCGCCGTGGTGATCCAGAACGACCTGGCCAATCGGTCGAGCCCGACAGTTACCGTTGTTCCCGTTTCGTCCAAAGTAGACCGTGTCTTTCCTTTCCAGGTCCTGATCAAGGCTGGAGAAGGAGGCCTGGAGCGAGACAGCAAGGCGCTGTGCGAGCAGATCCGAACGCTCTCCAGGGCCCGGCTTCTCAAGCGGTTGGGGCGCCTCTCCCCGGAACGCTTGGCCGAAATCCGCGCTGCTCTCGACCGCCATCTCTGGTTCTGATCCGTCCTTCAGCCCTCTCCCTGGCCGTTTCGGCGTACTCTGTCCGGCAAGCCTGTAATAACTCGTCCGGAGGAGCGTTCCATGAGTGAAGGAGAAAGGAGGGCAGGAGGCGTGCAAGCCGCAGCCTATGAAAATCAACAGACGTTGAGCCCCCCGGGAGCGCTCCAGTCCCTGGAGGCGATTTTCCGGGAGCATCACGGCGCCGTCTACCGCGCCGCGTACCGGATTACAGGCAACGCGGCCGACGCGGAAGACGTGCTCCAGACTGTGTTCACCCGGCTGTTGCGCCGGGAAGAGCAACCGGACCTGTCGAACAGCGCCGGGAGCTATCTGCATCGCGCGGCGGTCAACGCCGCCCTGGACCTGATGCGGAGGAGGAAGCGCGCACGCGCCGTCGACATCGACGACGTCGGCGAGCAGATCGTGGACGAGGACGCGGGGCCGGAACGCCGCCGCGGCAGCCGCGAGATTGCCCGCCGGGTGCGCGAGGCACTGAGCCGCCTCTCCCCACGCCAGGCCGAGATCTTCTCGCTCCGTTACCTCGACGGGTTGGGGAACCTGGAGATCGCGAAAATGCTTGGCAGCTCCCAGACGTCCATCGCCGTCATCCTGCACCGAGCGCGGCACCGGCTTCAGGAAGAGCTGGCACCGCTGGAAGGAGATTCAAAATGAGCTTCTTGAACAAGAACAACGACGCTCTGGACCGGGGGATCGCCGAGATCACCGGCGAGCCCATCGACCCACAGCAGGTCGAAGAGGCCGCCGCCCGCGTCTGGCAGCGCCTGACGCTGGAGGCCTCCGGCGGGGCGCCGCTGGCTCTGAGCGCCACCGCGATTGCGGAGGCACCGGTGGACCAATCCGCCCATCACACTCTCAAGAGCTGCGAGGACTTCCAGGCCCTGATTCCGGCCTATCTTCGCGGCGAGCTGTCGCCGGCCCGGGCGCTCCTGGTCGAAGACCACACCCGCAGTTGCATCCCCTGCCGCCGCGCCCTGCGCGAAGCGCGCGAAGGCCGCAAGGCTCCTGCCGCGGCAGTCGCCACCACCCGGCCACAGAACCGGATGTATTGGATGAGCCTCGCCGCCGTCCTGCTGGTCGGCCTCGGCGTCGGCCTCTTCTATACCGTCCAGCAGATGGTCTACGGCGGCCGGCAGATGGCCCGCGTCGAGTCGATCGACGGCACCCTCTACAAGATCCACGGCGAGGACACCGTCCCCCTCGGCGCCGGTGAGCCGGTGGCCGCCGGCCAGGAGATCCGCACCGCCAAGGGCTCGACCGCCCTGGTGCGCATGACCGACGGCTCGCTGATCGAGATGAGCGAGCGGGCCGGCCTGTCGATGACCGCCGCCGCGCGCGGCAACACCATCCACCTCGGCCGTGGACGGATCATCGTCCAGGCCGCCAAGCAGCGCCCGCGGCATCTCTATGTCGACGCCGGCGACTGCCTGGTCTCGGTGACCGGCACCATCTTCTCGGTCAATCACGGCCTCAAGGGCTCCCGCGTGTCGGTGGTCGAGGGCGAGGTGCGGGTGCAGCAGGCCAAGCGCGACAGCATCCTCCACCCGGGCAACCAGGTGACCACCCATTCCAGCGTCGCCGCCATCCCGGTGCGCCAGGAGGTTGCCTGGAGCCGCAACGCGGCGCGCTACGACGCTCTCCTCACCGAGCTGACCGCCGTCGGCCAGGAGATCGACCAGCAGGTTTCGCGGCCCGGATTGCGGACTTCCAGCCGGCTGCTCGACATCGCTCCGGACGGCACCCGGGCCTGGATCGCGCTGCCCAACCTGGGCACCAACCTCGCGGACACGCAGCGCATCCTCGACCAGAAGATCGCGGCGAGCCAGTCGCTGCAACAGTGGTGGACGGACGTCATCGGCTCGCCCGAGCACGACGCCGACTTCCACAAGATGATCACCAAGCTCGGCGATCTCGGCCAGAATCTCGGTGGCGAGATCGGCATCGCGCTGGTCGGCGCCAGCAAGGACGACAGCTCGCCGGTGATCTTCGCCGAGGTGACCAACGAGGCCGGCTTCCGCGCCGTGTTGGAGCAGGACCTGGCGGAGATCCACCAAGGCAGCCACCCGGTACAGATCGTCACCGATCCGTCGACAGTGCCGGCGGGCAAGGGTGATTCGATGTATCTGTGGATCGGCAACGGCCTGTTCGTGGCCACGCCGGACGGCAGCCTGCTGCGGCAGGTGGCGGCGAACGCGGGCGGCGCGGCCAACCCGTTCACCACCGCCAAGTTCCATCAGCGCGTCACCCAGGAGTACAGCGACGGCGCCGGCTGGCTGTTCGCGGCCGACCTGGGCACGATGGTCGGCAAGGGGCACCAGCGCACGGCCGAGGAGCAGCAACTGGCCGAGAAGCTGGGCGTGCTCGACGTCGAATACCTGATCATCAACCGCCGGGAGGCCGACAACAAGGCCGAGACCCGCGTGGCTCTCACTTTCGACCAGGCGCGGCGCGGGATCGCCGCCTGGCTGGCGGCGCCGGCGCCGATGGGGACGCTGGGCTTCTTCTCGCCCGACGCCAACCTGGTGACCGCGTTCGTCGTCAAGCAGCCGGTGAGCCTGATCGACGACCTCATCAACATCTCCCCCGACTTCGCCGCGGCGCTCGCCAAGCTGCAAGCGGAGAAGGGCTTCGACCTGCGCAACGACCTGGCCGCGCCGCTCGGCGGTGAGGTCGCCCTGGGGGTCGACGGTCCGCTCCTCCCCACGCCGTCGTGGAAGCTGGTGGCCGAGGTCTACGACGCACCCCGTTTGCAGAGCACCTTCGAGCGCGCCGTGCAGCAGGTCAACGACGCACTGGTGCAGGAAGGCAAGCCGGGCGTGACGCTGCAGAAAGATCAGTCGGGCTCGCGGATCTTCTACACCATCGCCTCGCAGGAGCCGAAGCTCTCGTTCTCCTACATCTATGAGGACGGCTACCTGGTGGCGGCGGCCTCGCGCGCCCTTCTTGAACAGGCGCTGCAACTGCGCTCCTCGGGAGCGACGCTGGCCACGACTCCGAAGTTCCGCAACCTCCTGGGCTCGGACGGCCAGGTGAACGTGTCGGCCTTCTTCTACCAGAACCTCGCGCCGGTGCTCGATTCCGCCGCGAAGATGGCGCCCAAGGGGACCTTCGATCCGAACGGTCACGGTGCCGGACGGATGGCCAGTCTGCTGATCGGTCACGGTCCGACCCTGGTCTACGCCTACGCCGAGCAGGACCGTATCCTGTTCGCCAGCACCAGCGACAGTCCGCTGGGGCTCAACCTCCAGACGCTGGCCGGCTTCGGCAGCATGCTGGGCATGATGCACGGCCACGGTGACTCGCAGTCCACCGTAACCCGATAGACGGAATGGAGCAGCGCGTGTCAAACCTTGCCATGTCTCAGCCAGAGTCTCAGACGATGCCTGTCGCCGGTCTCGCCGCGCCTCCCGTCATTGATCTCGACGGGTTGCGGGTGAAGCTCGGCGGCCGGCCGATCCTCAACGGGCTGACCGCTTCGCTCAAGGGCCGCTGCATCGGGCTCCTGGGTCCCAACGTGGCGGGCAAGACCACGCTGCTCCACACCCTTCTCGGCTTCTACCCGCCTTCGGAGGGCACCGCCCGCATCCTCGGCCTGGACATCCGGTCGCAGCTTCGCGAGGTGCGTGCCCTCCTCGGCTACATGCCGGAAAATGACGCCTTCATTGCCGGTCTGACCGGCATCCGCTTCGTGCGTCTGATGGCCGAGCTGTCGGGGCTCCCGCCGGCGCAGGCCATCGAACGGGCGCACGAGGTCCTGTTCTACGTCGGCTTGGGCGAGGCGCGCTACCGCAGCGTGGACAGCTACTCGCTCGGCATGAAACAGCTCGCCAAGCTGGCCCAGGCCCTGGTGCACGGTCCCAAGGTCCTCTTCCTCGACGAGCCGACGAACGGGCTCGATCCACCAGCGCGCGAGCGGATGCTCCGGCTGATCCGTGACATCCGCGACACCGGTGAGGTGAACGTCATCCTCTCGTCCCACCTGCTGCGCGACGTCGAGGAGTGTTGCGAAGAGGTGCTGGTCCTGAAGCAAGGGGAGATCGCGGTGTATTGTGATCTCGAAGCGGAGCGCCGCGGCAACCGGCGGTTCCTGGAAATGGAGATCCGTGCCGAGGCGGACGGGGAGCATGCGGCCTTCGCCGCCGCCGTCGAATCGTTGGGGTGCGAGTGCGCGGTGGGCGCCCGGCAACGGCTCAAGCTGGTGCTGCCGGACAACCTGGAGATCCGCGACCTCTACCGGCTCGCATCCGAGCGGCAGGTGCAGATCCGCCGGCTCGATTACAAACGAGATTCGCTGGAAGACATCTTCCTCAAGGCGATGGAAGGGAGCGGCAATGGCCGTCTATGAACGCAGCTACGGGCGCTACACCGGGCCGGCCACGTCGGAAGCGTCACGTTTCCTGGTCCTGCCGCGCTACGCCTACGAGGTGGTGTTCAAGAGCAAGCTGTTCGCGGGATTCCTGGCGCTCTGCTTTGCGCCGCCGTTTTTCGGCCTGTTGATCATCTACCTCTACCACAACGCGAGCGCCCTGCAACTGTTCGGATTGACGCCCGAGAAGCTGGCCCAGATCTTTCCGATCGGCGGTGATTTCTTCTTCTCCGGGATCTGGATCCAGGGCGCGCTCAGCTTCCTTCTGGTCCTCTTCGTCGGGCCGGCCCTGGTGTCTCCGGATCTGCGCAACAACGGCCTGCCGCTCTATCTGTCACGCCCATTTTCGCGCACCGAATACGTGCTGGGTAAAATGTCGGTGCTGGTGATCCTCCTCTCGGCGATCACCTGGGTGCCCGGCATGCTGCTGCTGCTCCTCCAGGGCTACCTCGAAGGCGCCGGCTGGCTGGCGCGCAACTGGCGGATCACGCTCGGGGTGTTCGTGGGAAGCTGGGTGTGGATCATCTATCTTTCGCTGTTCGCCCTGGCGGTCTCCGCCTGGATGAAGTGGAAACCGGTCGCCCGCGTCACGCTGGCGCTCCTCTTCTTCGTCCTGATGGGCTTCGGCGGCGCGATCTCGGGGATTCTCAACACGCGCTGGGGCATGGTCGTCTCGTCCTGGCACGTGATCGACGCGGTCTGGGTGTCGCTGTTCGGGCTGGATCCAGGAAGCACGCTGCCGCCCGCCGGAGCGTCCTGGGTGGCTCTCGCCGGTGGTTGCCTGATCTTCCTCTGGCTCCTCTCCCGCCGCATCCGGGCCTATGAGGTGGTGCGATGAACGCGGACCGCCAGGTCGTCTTCGACAACGTTTCCAAGTTCTACGGCGAGGTGCTCGGGATCAACCGGGTGAGCCTGTCGGTGCCGCCCGGCATCACCGGCCTCGTCGGTCCGAACGGCTCGGGCAAGACGACGCTGATGAATCTGATGGTGGGCCTGCTGCAACCGACCCGCGGCTCGGTCCGCGTGCTGGGAATGAGCGCCGACCATCCGGAAGAGCTGTTCCGCCACGTCGGCTATGCCACGCAGTACGATGGCTTTCCGCCCGGCTTCACCGGTTATCAGTTCATCGAGTCCTACCTGCGCATCCACGGCTTCGAAAAGACCGAAGCCGAGGCGCTGACCTGGAAAGCGATCGAAAGGGTGGGGCTCGTCGAGGCGGCCGGACGCAAAGTGGCCGGCTACAGCAAAGGCATGCGGCAGCGGATCAAGCTGGCGCAGGCGATCGCCCACCAGCCGTCCGTCCTCGTGCTCGACGAGCCGCTGAACGGTCTCGATCCGATGGCGCGGGCGGAAGTGATCGCGCTCTTCCGCGAGCTCGCGGACGGCGGCCTGCACGTCATCGTCTCCAGCCACATCCTGCACGAGGTGGATCTGATCTCGGATCAGGTCGTGCTGCTGAACGGCGGCTACGTGGTCGCGGAAGGCGCGATCTCCGGCGTGCGTGATGAGATGGAAGAAGAGCATCCGGCACAGGTGCTGATCCGTTGCAGCCGTCCGTCGCTTCTCGCGTCGCGGGTCTTCGAGCACGATCACGTGGTCGAGGCGCGCATCCACGACGACGGCAAAGGGCTTTTGGTACGCACCCGCGACGCCGACAAATTCTATCTGCTACTCAACCAGGTGGTGCTCGACAACGATCTGACCGTCGAGACCGTGATGCCGACCGACTCCGACGTCAACGCTGTGTATCAGTACCTGATCGTCGGCAATGGAGAGAAACCGTGAGCGAGATGGTGAGCCAATCCACATCCGTCGGTAAATCCTCCGGCAATGCCGGCATCGCGGCCCGCGGCACCGCCGCCTCTCTCCGGCGCCGCCAAGTGCTCGCCGTCGTCCGCCTCGAGCTGCGCAAGAGCTACTTCGGTGGCCGCGGCGTCGGCCTCTTCCTGTTGGCCGCGATGCCCCTGGCGATCCCGATCCTCATCCTGATCGCCCGGGCGTTCCGCGGCGTCGAGGGTGAAACGGCCGAGACCACCACCCTGTTCGCCGGCCTGTATCAATACTTCATCCTCCATTTCGTGCTCTTCCTGGGCTGCGTCCTGGTCTTCGGCAGCGTCATGCGCCGGGAGGTGCTGGACCGCACGCTGCACTACTACTTCCTCACGCCGCTGCGGCGGGAGCTCCTGGTCGTCGCGAAATACGCCACCGGCGTGGTGGTCACCGCGGCCGTCTTCTGCGCCTCGACCCTGGCGACCTTCCTCTTGATGTACCTGCCGGAGCCCGGCGGCAGCGCATTCATTGTCCAGGGGCCGGGCTTCGGCCACCTGGCGGCCTACCTGCTGGTGACCGTGCTGGGCTGCATCGGCTACGGCGCGATGTTCCTCGCCTTCGGCTCCTTCGTGCGCAGCCCGATCATCCCGGCTCTCGCGCTCTTCGGCTGGGAGTTCCTGCACGCCCTGCTGCCGCCGCTGCTCAAGCAGATCAGCGTCATCCACTACCTGCTCTCCCTTTGTCCGGTGCCTCTCTCACAAGGCCCGCTCGCCATCCTCTCGGACGCTCCTTCCCCCTGGCTCGCCATCCCTGGGTTGTTGATCCTCTCCGGAGTGCTGGTCACCCTCTCGGCTTGGCGGGCACGGAAGATGGAGGTGGCGTATGAGGAGGATTAGAAAGACTGCTCGCGCCTACGATGCTTATTAGTCATAAAGGCCTAGCTTCGATGCTTCGGTGGGGGTCGGATTATCGAGAATATAATCAAACTCGCCCTTCTCGACAAGGTTGTAGCTCCGAGTTTCCGGCTCAGTAATGGCCTTGATGTCTCCAACGTGCTCTTGCCCAATTTTCCAGATCCCCAATTGAGCTGCTCCCGCTTCTGCAGCGTCGTTCATGGCCATTGAGCGCTCCTCCGTGATCGTAGAATTCTCCTTAAGCTCTTCACTGAGCGAAGCCCCGGAATATCGCGTCACCTCAGAAACATCCCACCACAGCTCGAAGGTGAAATCAGCAAGCCCGTCGTTGCTTTCTAAAAATTGATCGATTTCTCCCAGGCGTTCGGTCAATTTTTTCTTGTGCGCAAGCCCCTCCCTTGCCCATACCGCAAATTGAGTCTTTGTCATTTGCGCTCCCAACGGGTATTTCTGAGCCTTGCTCAGCTTCAACGTGGCACTGATCTCCCCGACCAGCCGGGTAAGATAGCTCTCAATCCCCACCTGTAGAGACCGCTTGACTAATGCGAGCTGGTTTCCGTTCAAGAGCTTGGATCCGTCGGCGTACTCTTCCAACAACTTCTCCACGGGAGTGAAATGTCTTTCTATTCTCTTGAGGATATCAGCAATCCTCAAATCTTTTGGGTCGCCAAAATTCGTTTGGTCATCTAGGGCAAATTCGTTTTCCCGCCAATAGCCCGCGTCAGCACTGACAATGACTTTCGCATAATTGATCTCCCTGTCCCGCCTGGCATCTGACTCGTCGTGATTTTCTCCAATGACGTTCAACTCCTCCTTAGAAATTTCGCGTTGTACCACGCCATGAACCGCTGCCTCCCCTTTCCTTTGCACAAGGCGGCTGGAGCGCTGCGCCTCTCCTGGAGCTTGGACAGCAAAGGGGCGCGGACTAAATGGAGATTGTCTTTCCTTGCTTGGAGCATTCCGGATCGAAGATCGGTGAATTCGTTGGTTCCCCATCTGCTTGGGCTCCTGAATCGCGATTTCGTACTAGAACAGCGTACCCTGGTTTGTCCGGCGAGGCAAACAGCTTCCTGCCTCCCCGGCCAAGCGCCCCCTGAAACGTTTCCCCCCTCTCCATCGTCCTCCTCTATGGAGTGATGATGACGGCCTTCGAGACGACTGCTGAGCAGCACCGGCGACGGGTCTTCACGTTCGCGCGCTCCCTTCTCTCCAACCGTGAGGAGGCGGAGGAGGTGACGCAGGATGTGTTGCTCCGCTTCTGGCGCCACCAGGAGCGGGTGGAGGAGGAGCGTCTCGGCTCTTGGCTGCTGCGGGTGACCCGCAACCTGTGCTACGACCTGCTCCGGCGGCGACGGTCTCATCTGACGGCGGCCGGCCCTCCGGCGGATGAGGAGGAAGCGGCGGAGATCGCGAGCGCTGAGCCCGACGCCGAGGCGCGGATGCAGGCGACCGATTTCCGGCGCTCTCTGCGCGCGGCTCTGGAGGAGATCGGCGAGCCGTATCGGACGGTCGTCATGCTGCGCGAGGTCCAGGGTTGGACGCACCGGGAGATCAGCGACTCGCTGGGCGTTCCGGAGGCCACCGTCCGCGTGCATCTGCATCGCGGACGGCAGCGGTTGCGCGGCATTCTGCGCGAGGTGTACGGACATGAATGAGCCTTTGCTTTGCAACGATTGCGACACCATTCTCGATCTCATCGAGCCTTCTCTCGACGGCGAGCTGTCCGCGGACGAGGAAACCTGCCTGCGGAGCCATCTCGCCGGCTGCCGGTCGTGCGCCGCCGAGATGGCTCTGGCGGTGAGGATCCAGCGCGAGTTGCGTAGTCTCTCTCCGATGCGACCGGGTGTCGTCGTGCCGTTCGTACGGCCTGCCCGGCCGGAGAGCGCGGTCCGTGCTTTTCTGATCGCCGCCATGCTTGCGCTCACGGTAGGCGGCACGATCTTCCTGGCGCAGATCCGGGCCCGGCCGGCCGAGACAGCTCAGGTGACCGCAGAGCCTCAGGACGTCGCCCGCGCCACCGCCGAGGCGCGCTATGCCCTGGCCTACATCGCCAAGGTGAGCCGTCACACCAGCCTCGATCTGCGGGACGGCATCCTCCGCCGGCGGATGCCGCTCACGAGCACGGACTAGCTCGAAAGGAGTCTGACCGCGATGCGTTGTTCAATCGTTTCTGCTGCTGTGCTGGCCCTCCTGCTGGCGGCCCCCGCCGCGCGGGCCGTCCAGCCGGCCGACGCGGGGGAGATTCCGTTTCAGGAGCTGGACCTCTTTCCGCGCGACAAGCTGTCGGTCGAAATCAATCTCGAAGGCCCGATCCTGCACATGGTCTCGCAGCTCTCCGCAAACGACGACCCCGACTTCGCCAAGCTCATGGCGGGTCTCAAGGCGATCCGCGTCCAGGTCTTCCCGCTGAAGGACAAGGCGGCCGCCGAGCCGCTGCGGGGGAAGATCGACCGCAGTGTGCGCTGGCTGGAGGACCACGGCTGGCATTCCACGGTGCGCGTGCGCGACAAGGGGGACGAGACCTACATCTATCTGAAGGAGGCTGACGGGCAGATGGTCGGCCTCGTCATCCTCGCGGTCCAACACGGCGAGGAAGCGGCGTTGATCAACATCGTCGGCAAGCTCGACCCCGCCCAGATCGGCCGCATCGGCCGCAATCTCTCCATTCCACAGCTCCAGAAAGCGCAACCCCGCTCCGGAGGCAAGCCATGAACCGCAAGATCCTCATCGCGTTCGTTCCGTTGCTTCTCGCTCTCGCCGGCTGCGGCGCCGGGAGCCCGTCCATCGCTACGGTGCGCGGCGAGATCGAGCGCCGCATCCCCGAAGCCCGCTTCGAGCGCGAGAGCCACATCCGGCTCGGCCGGATCACCCTCGGTCTCGCCCGCGGCATCGTCCATCTCGCCGATCCGGGCGATCCGGACACCAAGGTGCTCGACGACGTTCATCACCTCGAAGTGGCCACCTACCGCGTACGCTCGCTGCCCGATCTCGAAAAGCGTCTCACCGCCGAGACCGGCTTCGAGCAGGCTCTCGCGAAGAACGGCTGGACCACGGTGCTCCGCGAGCGCGACCACGGCTCGCGGACGTGGATCTTCCTGCGCGCCGATGCGAAGGGAGCGCTGAGCGATCTCTATGTCGTCTCGCTCGATCCGTCCGAGCTGACCCTTGTCCGCATCGACGGCCATCTGGACCGCGCGATGGCGGACTCGATCGCGGAGCACCCGAAGAAGCTGGCGCAGGAGGTCGGTGGTGGGGAGGCGGCGCGGTAGGAGGGTGGTCACACGGACGAGCACGGACGAGCACGGACAGGATCTCGGGTTTGCGGCGGTCCGTGCGGGTCCGTGTTGGTCCGTGATCGTCCGTGCCTGCCCTACTCCTCGTCCGCGTCCTGCTCCAGGCTCTGAACGATCTGGGTGACCTCGACCTCGGCTTTACGGATCTTGCCGCGGCAGAGGTCGAGGAGCTGGGCGGCGCGGCGCAGCTCCTCGGCGAGGCGGTCGATGTCGATCTCTTCGCCTTCGATCCGTTCGAGGATCCCCTCGAGCTCGTCCATGGCTTCGCGGAAGCTCGGCTCTGCTGCGGCGGTGGGCGCTGGGTCGGTCATGATGTCTCCGATATTTCTACGCGGCTGTCGAGGGTCCCGCCGGAAACCCGGGTGGTGATGCGGTCACCGGCCCGGACCTGGTCCGGGTGGCGGAGAAGGTCTCCCTGCGGACCGCGGGTGAGGCTGAAGCCGCGCTCCAGGGTGCGCTCCGGGTCGAGCTGCTGGCAGAGGCGTTCCATGCCTTGGAGCGTGGCGCGCGTCTCCCGCAGATGGCTGCGGGCTGATGCGAGCATCCTCTCGCCGCGGCGCACGCGTTCCTTCTCTTCGGCTTCGACGCGGCGCGGCGCGCGGTCGGCGAGCCGGCTCCGCACCTCCAGCCGGCGGCGCTCGGCCTGACGCAGGCCGCTACGGCCCAGGCGGCCGAGGGCGCGCGCCAGCTCGTCGAGGCGCTGGCCGGCCGAGGCGAGCCGCAAACGGGCGAGCTGGACTCCGCGCTCCGCCCGTCCCAGGGCCTCGCGGCCGGCGCGCAACGGCTCCAGGGCCTCGCGCACCAGGGTGCGGCGGAGATCGTCCAGCCGCTGTTCCTGCCGGACGAGGCGCTCGACCAGGAACTCGGCCACCTTGGTGGGGGTCTTGAACGACTGATGAGCCACCTGATCGGCGATCGAGACGTCGATCTCATGCCCCAGGCCGGCGAGGATCGGAAACGGCGCCCGGGCGATGGCTTCGGCGATAGCCCGGCTGTCGAACACGGCGAGATCGCTGCGCGAGCCGCCGCCGCGGATCAGCACCGCGCAGTCGACCGGCAGCCGGCTGATCGCGGCGAGCGCGGAGACCACTTCGCGCTCGGCGTCGCGCCCCTGCATCGCGGCGTGCAGCAGGAGCACCTTGAAACCGTAGCCGCTCTCGGCGAGGCCGGAGAGGAAGTCGTGATAGGCAGCGCTTTCGCGCGACGTGATGAGCGCGATGTGCAGCGGCAGATCGGGTAGCGGGAGCGCCTGGTTGCGTTCCAGCAGGCCGGCCGCGGCGAGGGCGGCCAGCGTCTCCCGCCGCCGCAGCTCCAGCATGCCGAGGGTGAAGGTGGGGTCGACCTCACGGACGCAGAGCTGGAGCCGGCCGCCCGGACCATAGAAATCCACCGAGGCGCGGCAGCGGATCTGCATCCCCTCGGCGATCTGCTGCCCGCTCGGCGCCAGCATCTTGCGCACGCGCAGCAGGTCGCCCTTCCAGATCACCGCGTCGAGCTTGCCAACGATCTCGTCCCGCTCCCCTTTTTCGATCAGCTCGAAATAGAGATGGCCGCGCGCGCTCGGGCGGACGCGCTGCGCCTCGCCGACCACCCAGACCGCGGAAAACGCCTCGGCGAGGAAGTCGCGGATCTCTCCGCACAGCCGGGAGACGGAATAGGTGGGCTCGAAGAGCGACAGGCTCAGAGGAGGGCTCCGCCCGGTCCGGTCAGTGGTAGGACTTGAGGTCCTTCGACGTGTGCAGCGGAATCGACTCCGCCCACTCGACGGCCTTCTTGTCGCCCGCCGTCAGCTTGGTGAGGAAGTCCACCGCGTCCTCGCGCTCGCGAAACAGCCGCCAGATGAACGTGTGGCCGGCGGGCGCGGTGAAGTAGGTGTAGCTCTTCGCGCCGCCGGCGGTGAGGTCGAAGCCGAGGTTCGACTCGCCGTTGACGCCGACGCAGGCCACCGCGATGGCACGCCAGGCCAGGGCCAGGGCGCGGATGGCGTCCTCGTAGTCGGCCAGCTCCTCGCGCGACAGCGGCGAGTGGAACACGGCGATGCGCGCGCCGTCCTCTTCCGCGAGCAGGTTGTACGGAATGTCGTGGCGGTCCAGGGCGTCCTTGGTCTCGCTGGTGGTGACGAAGACGTCCTCAGTGCCCACCACCTTGTAGGTGACGGCGTAGACTTCCTTTTCCAACTGGGCAAACGACTCGGCGAGGATGCTCTCGTCCTCGATCGTGAAGTAGTACAGCCGGTTCATCATGCGGCGCGCTGCCATGCGCAATCCTCCCAAGCTCCCGGTGTCAGATAGTCGTGCGCACCGGCCGCCGGGGCGGCGCGGAACAGGTCATTCTACCAGATCAGACCGGAGGCCACCCGGGATCGGGTTCGTAGCGCGGTGGCGGGAGTTGCCGTGGCTTGAGCATCAAGCCCAGCAGAAGGCCCGCCGCGCAGCCGCCGAAATGAGCGGCGTTGTCGATCTGCGGCATGCTGAGCCCGAGGTAGACGTTGATGCCGGCCCACAGGACGAGCTGGCCGAGCAGCGATTTGGCGGCGGGCGTCAACATCCTGCGGCGGCGGAAGAGGAAGGCGATCAAGGCGCCCATGAGCCCGAAGATCGCTCCCGACGCTCCGACGCTCGGATGGTTGCTCCACCACAGGCTGGAGAAGGAGCCGACGAGGCCGGTGACCAGGAAGACGCTCAGCAACGATCGCGAGCCGAGCACGATCTCGAACAGCGAGCCGAGCTGGTACAGCGCCCAGGAGTTCAACAGCACGTGCATCCAACCGCCGTGGAGGAACATGCTGGTCAACGGCCGCCACCACTGCCCCGAGAGCACCAGGTCCCGCTGATCGGCGCCGAGCTCGATGAGCTGATGGCTGGTCGCCAGGTCCGTGAGGAAGACGATCGCGATGAGGGCTAGGAGGATCGTCGTGACCGGCGTCTGCCGGCCGAGCAGGGTGCGCATCAGCGACCGCCTCGCAGGTCTCTCAAATATCCGTCGAGCTGTCGCTGTTCCGCGGGCGTCACGTCGGCGTCCTCCAGCAGGAACGTCTCTCCGGCGGCCGGCAGCGGCACCACCGCCCGCGTCAGCGCCTGCTCCAGAGCCGGACAGTCGACGTCGGTGAACGGCAGCGACGAGACACCTTCGCACAGCTCGACGAGCCGCTTGCCGATGCCGCTCTGGATACGCACGCGGATGCTCTGCGGAAGCTGCTCCGGGGTCACCTCATAGCCGCCGCGCACCTTGCGCAGCCGGATCCGCCCTTGCATCTCCAGCACCTGCGGCGGCTCTTCGGACTCTGGGAGGACCGCCACTCGCTGCTCGCATCCTATTCGAAAGGGATGCGCCAGAAGATCCTGCTCTCGGCGGCACTGC
>DATARD010000251.1:0-16183 GCA_036264355.1 Thermoanaerobaculia bacterium | reverse complement strand
GTGATCGTCACCGCGCCAAAACCACCGGGATCGAGGACGTTGATTTCGCCGCCGGGCGCGGTCTTCGAGATCGCTCCTGCGAAGGTCTTGCAGGGGGCGGTACGGCTGCACGGGTTGGCGTCGTCGCCGACGCCCGACACCCAGGTACGCGTCGCCTGCGCCTGGGCAGGCATGGCATACAGCAATGTGGCCAGGGACAAGGCGATAAAGGTAAACGCAATCTTCCGCATAGGTAACCTCCTCTTGTCGTTCATGAAATGTTTTCACGCCGAAGTGGCGCCCGGACTGTGCTCCAGTCTAGCTCCACAAGAGAGGCGAGACAACAGGCCGTTCCGTTACACTGCCGCCGTGAAAGAACAGCGGCCTCCAAGCATTCTCCTCTGCGCTCTCTTTTCCCTGCTGCTGATCGCGGTACTTTTCGCCCTCCAGGGCCGGATCGGCCTCGACCTCATGGATGAAGGGTTTCAGTGGTACGGCTCGCTCCAGACGGCGCACGGAGGGATCCCGCTACGCGACTTCTACGCCTACGATCCGGGCCGCTATCTGTGGGCCGCCGCCTGGAGTTGGGTGCTGGGTGATGGGATCGTCGCCTTGCGCCTGTCGACGGCGGCCTTCGCCGCCATTGGCCTCACGCTCGGGCTTCTGGCCGTCCGGCGCGTGACGGCGAACCGCGTCGCGCTGGCGTTGGCCGGAGCTCTGCTCGCCCTCTGGATGTTCCCGCGGCACAAGCTCTTCGAGCCGACCATCGCCATGGCGGCTGTGCTGGTCGCTCTCCGGCTGATCGAAGAGCCCTCGCGACGGCGCCATTTCGCCGCCGGTGCATTGGTAGGAGTCGCGGCCTTTTTCGGCAAGAACCATGGCCTCTACACCTTTCTGGCGTTCCTCGGCCTGGTGCTCTTCCTACACTTCAGGATCGATCGGGGCCGTCTCGGAGAGCGGTCTCTCGCTCTGGGCGGTGGGATCGCCGCCGGCAGCATCCCCCTGCTGGCGATGATGGTTTTCGTCCCCGGGTTTTTGGGCAGCTATGTCGATTCCATCCTCTTCTTCCTCACCCAAGGCCGGACCAACAATCCGCTGCCCGTCCCTTGGCCTTGGCGAGTGTCCTATGCTGACGTCAGCCTCTTCGAAGGCACCCACCGTTTCGCGCTCGGCCTCGCGTTTTTGCTTCTGCCGGTGTTTTGTGTCGTCGCGGCAGCTTTCGCGGTCACGGCCAATCGCGAGAGTTTGCGTCGGCGGGCACCTCTCCTCGCTGCAGCGTTCGTTGCCCTTCTCTATCTGCACCATGCCATGGTGCGCGCCGACGCTCCGCACCTCGGCCAGAGCATCCATCCCGTCCTCCTCGGACTGTTGGCCTTGCCGCTCGCCATAAGTCCCGAGCGGCGCCTTCCTGCCGTCACTCTCAAGGTCTGTCTCTCTGCTCTCCTCGTCTTCCTCACCGTTTTCGCCGCGCTTCCCGAGAGCCCCTTCGTCCGCAGGCTCGCGCGTGAGCGCAACGGCGAGCCTTACGTCCGTGCTGAGATCGGCGGCGACCCTCTATCGCTGCCGTCTGAGACCGCGGCGCTGTTGAGCGGCGTGCAGGCGGCGGTCGCCGCTCGGGTCGCGCCCGGAGAGCCACTTCTGATCCTGCCCTACTACCCAGGTCTCTACCCGGTGACGGGGCACGTTTCTCCAGTGTGGAACACCTACTTGACCTGGCCTGACAAGGGGGGCTCGGACGAGAGGATGATCCGGGAGATCCGGGAGCATCGGGTCCGCTGGGCGCTGGTCGGCGACCACGACGGACACGGCGGCTTCGGTTTCCGCACCTCCCATCCCGTTCTCGTCGATTTCCTGACGCGGCACTTCGCACCCATCCCGACGCCCGGGCTGCCGCCTGGGTTCCTGTTGCTCAGAGAGGCGGATGAGGGTGCCTTAAGTTTAAGGTAACCTGCCCCGCATGCACCCCACCCTACGCTACCGGCTCGGCCTTCTCCTGGTCGCCGCTCCCCTCGGCCTCCAGGCTCTGATCGTCTACGCCCTCGGCGTGAACACGCTCCTCGGGGACGAGTTTCTCTACAGCGACTTCATCCGCGAGATCCTGGAGGGTAGGAGCTGGCTGCATTGGCTCTGGGTGCAGCACAACGAGCACCGGGTGATCCCGATGAAGCTTGTGATGGCCCTCCTCGCACCTTGGACGCGGTGGAGCACGGTCGCGGAGATGTACGTCAGCGTGGTGCTGGCCGGCCAGAGCCGATCCACGGGTGAGGTTCAGGATCTATGGTAGCGTTCCCTCATGGAGAAGATCGCTCTGGACGAAGCCGCCAAGATCGAGCTTCGCATCGACTCCATCGATCCGATCGACGACATCGGCCGTCTGCGGCTCGCCGTGAAGGTGCGCAACCTGTCGCGGACCGTCTTGGACAGTGAGGGGGAGAACCCCGGCTATCTGGTGTACCGGTGGATCGACGCGGCCAGCGGGCGCCTGGTGGTTGCGGAGAGCCCTGTCACGCCGCTCTCCGCGCCGGTCCCTGGAGGTGGGGAGGGAAGCTTCGACCTGCTCGTCACCCCCCCCGAGGAGCCCGGCCGCTACATCCTGCGCGCCACCATCGTGCAGCATTTGCACTATTGGTTTGATCACCCACCGGTGAACGTCTTCTCCGAGGTGCCGCACGAGATCGAAAGCTGGCCGGACGAAGACGTCCCCGATGTTCCCTTCGTGGGGACGCCATGGATCAATCGCGCCCGGTATCGCAGCGTTCTCGCTCCGGCCGGCCGGCCCAGACCGCTCGCATTGACCTGCGAGACGACGAACGTCTGTAACAACGACTGCATCATCTGCGCGTACTCCTCGCAGTCCCGTCCCAAGGGCGTCATGTCGCTCGAGGTGTTCGAAAAGGTGCTGAGCGACTATTCGGAATTGGGCGGCGGCCTGCTCTCCCTGACTCCGGTGGTGGGCGACGTGTTTCTCGACGCCAAGCTGGCCGACCGCCTGCGCCTGGCGGAGAGCTATCCCCTGGTGAACGATCTGTCGGTGACCACCAACGCCATCGCGGCCAAGCGCTATGAGGACGACGAGCTCGACTACGTCCTCAACCGGTTCCGGCAGATCCAGATCTCCATCTATGGCCTGGATGAAGAAGAATATGTCGCGATGACCCAAAAGAACACCTACGGGCAGATGCTGTCGTCGATCGACCGCATCCTCGGCCTGTTTCGTGGCCGGCTCGTCCTCGTCTCGCAGCTCCTGAAAAAGCGCTCGCTGGACGAGGTGAGACGATGGGCGGCGGCGAGCTTCGCCAATCTGCCGCGGACGGCCGCTCAGGTGACCATCCAGGAGCCCTACAACGATTTTTCGAACTGGGGAATTCTGGACACCGGGAAAGCCTTGCCCTTCGACGCCACCTGGAGAGCCAATCCCGGGGCGAAGAAACAGTGCCTGACGCCCCTCGTCTCCTTTCAGGTTTTCTGGAACGGCAATGTTTCCTTCTGCCCCTGCGACGACTTCGACAACAGCCCGGACCTCCACCTCGGAAACGTCATGCAGCAGTCGCTCGCGGAGATGTACAGCTCGGAAAAAGTCCGCAGGTTGTGGAGCTGGCCGGTCCACGGCGTGCCGGAGTTCTGCAAGTCGTGCAGCTTCTATCAGCCGATGGAGACCCTGCTCGCCGTCCCGGGCGCCTTGCGGAACCCGCGGCTCCTGATGGGATCGTAGCCCCGGCCCGGGCGTGCAAGAATCCTGTAAAGCCTGTCCCGGGAAAGCCGCCGTAGAGCCCCGTGCCTGTACCATGAGCCGGTTTCTGGAACGGGAGCTTCCACTTGCCTTTCAAGGCTGTCTGCGCGACTGTGCTCGCGATTTTGCCGCTGACGGGGTTGCTGCTGGGCTGCGGGCGGACCGCGCCGCGGGACAACGTCGTCCTGGTGGTGATCGACACCCTGCGTCCGGATCACCTGGCGACCTATGGCTACGGCCGTGACACCGCGCCCTTCCTGGGCTCGCTGGCGCGGCAGGGGGTCGTCTTCGACGGTCTGTCCACCTCGTCGTGGACCAAGCCGGCCACCGCCTCGCTCCTCACCGGGCTCCTCCCGGTGCGCCACCAGGCCTTCGCCCGGCGCGACCGCCTGCCCGCGGACGTGGTCACCCTCGCCCAGCGTCTGAAGGATCTAGGCTACCGGACGGTGGGCGCCAGCGCCAACGGCTGGGTGTCTCCCACCTTCGGCTTCGACCGCGGCTTCGACACCTTCCTGCTGGAAGAGAACGTCTCCGCCGGTGTTCTCGTGGACGACCTCCTCCACCGGCTGGACGGGTTGCAGACACCGCTCCGGCCGCCCTATTTCCTCTACCTCCACCTCATCGATCCGCATCTGCCCTACGATCCGCCCCGGGCCTGGGACGGCGGTCCGTTACCCGCCGCGCTGCGCGGGCATCCGGTGACCCTCGACGAGGTGGACGCCACCCACGTCCGGCAGCGCTCCCCCGAGCTGATGGCACGGGCGCGGGATCTCTACGACGGCGAGATCCGGGAGGCGGACCGGGGGCTCGAAACGACCGTGCGCTGGCTCACCGGGCACGGCCTGATGCGCGGCACCGTGCTGGTGGCGACCGCGGACCATGGCGAAGAGATGGGGGAGCATGGGCGGATGAGCCACGGGCAGACCCTCTATGAAGAGGTGGTCCGCGTCCCTCTCGTCGTCTACGCGCCGCACCGGGTGCCGGGGGGCCGCCGGCTCGGCACGGCGAGCCTGCTGGACGTCGTGCCGACCCTGGCGGACCTCCTCGGGATGCGGGCGCGTGGGCTCGACGGCCTGAGCCTCGCCGGCCTGCTCCGCCGTGACCGGAGCGCGCCGCCGCCGCCCGCGGACCGCCGCCCGTTCCTGCTGCATCTGGATTTCCAGGACGGCACCGCGCTCGCCCTCCGCGAGGGGAGCTCCAAGCTGATTCTCTCCGACCGCCCGTATCGCAAGGAGCTGTTCGATCTCCGGGGCGATCCGGGAGAGGCGCACGGCGTGCTGGACCAGACAACCGGAGCGGAGCTCGAACGCCTGGGGTCCGAGATGGCGGACCTCTACAACAGCGGCTCCCGGGCTGCTGCGGAGCGGGTCTCCGTCTCCATGACCGACACCCTGGCGCAGAGGCTCGCGGCCCTCGGGTACATCTCCGTCTCGCAGGCGCCGGCTCCGCGCTGGATCCCGCGCCGGATCGGGTTGCCGGATCCATTCCCCGATGGCCGGCTGGGGTGGGAGAGGGAGACCGCTGCGCGGAGCTGTGTGGACCTCGGCGCGCCGGGCGCCGGTCACTCCGTCCTGGCCGGCTGGTACGAGGCGGAGCAGGGCGGGCGGTGGACCGCTCCGGCCGCCTCGCTGGCGCTGCCGCTTGCCGCGGGCGGCGACCGGCCGGGCCGCCTGCTGGTGAGCGGCGCGAATTTCCGGCCGGCTCCGGTGCGGCTGCGGGTGAGCGTCGAGCGCCACGCCGTGCTCGACACCGTCGTGCCGCCCGGTGGCTTCCGCCTCGATGCGAGCCTGGCCGGAGCGCCGGTGCAGACGCCGCTGCTGGTGGAGATCTGGACCGCCACACCGTTCGTCCCGGCGGCGTTGGGGATGGGCGCGGACGCGCGGACGCTGGGAGTCTTCCTCTCCTCGGTCTGTGCGAAGTAGGGTGCGCTCCGCGCACAGCGGCGCTTCAGACCAGCGACCCATAGAGCTCGCGGACCGCCCGCGCCGCCGCCTCCGCGTCCGGAATGCGCGCCGCCGCGTCGGCCGGCACCTCCGGCGCCTTCCCCGCGCGGAGCATCGTCCGCAGCGCGCCGGCGATCCCCTCCGCTCCGGCCTCCGGCGGGACCAGCAGGCCGCCGCCCTCGGCGCGGATGCGGTCGGCGACGGCGCCGTGGTCGAAGGCCAGGACGGGCACGCGGGCGAGGCGGCACTCGCTGAGCACCAGGTTGTACGCCTCGGGCCAGATCGACAGCACCAGGGCGAGATCCACCCGGTCACGCACCAGCCGGCCGGAGAGCGAGCCGATGCGGTGATAGCCGCGCACCCGCACCCCGGGCAGCTTCCGCAGGCGCGCGAGAAGGTCGGCGTCCCCACCGCCGTAGACGCTCCAGCGCAGAGCTTCCCCGGCCTCGCCGGCGAGCCGCTCGACCACCTCGACGAAGACCTCGGCCCCCTTGTGCGATTGGACACTGCCGGCATAGGCCACATGCCGCAGCGGTCCCGGAGGGCGCGGCGGCCCCTCAGGGACGGCCCCCCGGCGGCCGCCGGCCGCCGGGGCGATCACCCACGACCGTTCCACGGCAAGATCAGGAAAGAGATCGCGGTGGGCGCGGAGCAGGAAGTCCGAGGCGAAGACCACCGCGTCGGCCTCCGCCAACAGAGCCGCGGCGACCTCCCGGCGCGCCGCCTGGAAGGCGGGCCGGTCCGGCAGGAGAGGCCAGCTCTGGCCCAGGCAGCGGCCACAGCGGTCCAGGTCCCGGCTGTAGTCACAGAAGCGGAGACACGGATGCTCCAGGAGGTGTGGACGCGGACAGAACGCGGCGAAGTCGTGCAGGGAGACGATCAGGCGCAGGTCTGGCCCGCGCAGCCGCCGGAGGGAGGTAAAGGGCAGGCCGGCCAGACCCTCGGCGTGCAGCGCGCGCGCGCCGGTCAGCGCCGCCGCCCCCCGCACCGCCGCTTCGAACGCGCCATCCTCGAAAGCGATCTCCAAGCCCGCCGACGAGGGCGTGCCGGCCGGAAACGTCACCGCTCGCCGCTCGCCGCCGGCCTCGACCTCCAGACGCCAAGCCGATCCGGCGGGATAGAGCAAGGCGACCGGGCCGAGGCGGGCTTCGGCGGTCAGGCGAGCGAGGAGCTGTGCCTGGACGCCGCCCAGGCGCGGCGCCGGTGGCGTCGCGAGGAGGCGGAGGACCGGGACCGGCACGGCCGGCCGCCAGCCGGGGGGAGCGGGGGTGAAAGAGCGCGCCCGCCGGGACTCGGCGAGACGATCCGCCGCACGGTCGGCCACCGCCCGCAACCCCTCCGCCCGCAACACCCGCCAGGCGGTGCGGAGGTCGTGCAGCCTGCTCAAGCCGTCCGCCGCTTGCGCCGGACGGGCCGGCGGACCCCTCCCATCGTCCGTTCCAGCATCGTCCGCTGCGCCACCAGGCGCTCGTAGACCTCTTCGATCTCCTCGGCATGCGCGTCCGCCGACTTGACCGCCGGCAGCTCCCGCGCCCAGCGGTCCACCAGCGCCGGATCGGCGATCAGCCGCTCCACCCAGCCGCGCAGCGCCGCCGGATCGTCCGGATCGAACAGCGCGCCGCCGCCCGCTGGCAGATCGGTCAGCGCGCCGCGGTCGCTGGCCAGCACCGGCACGCCGTGGAGGATCGCCTCCCGCGCCACCAGGCCGAACGATTCGAGCCCCAGCGAAGGGACGAGCAGCACGTCGATCGCGGCGAACACCGCCGGCTTCTCGGCGTCCGCGAAGCGGTCGCGGATCTCCGTGCCGGCGCCGCGCAAGGCCTGGAGCTCCCGCGTATAGGCCGGATCGATCGCGGGGTCGCCCCACACGGTGAGGGTCGCCCGGGCCGGGTCGATCGCGCGGAAGGCCGCCACCGCGACGTGCATTCCCTTGTGCGGCTGGATCGAGCCGATCATGCCAAAACGCAGCGGCGCTCCGGCGGTCCGCGGTGGATGCGGCGGCGCTCCGTCCGGCGGGATCTCGACGCCGTACGGGATGACGTGCACCTGCACCTCGGGGCGCAGATCCCGCAGATAGCCGAGATCGAGATAGCTCTGGTGGATGAACCGCGAGCCCATGACGAACGCGTCCGCCTTGCGCATCGCGCGTCGCATCGCCGCCGCGCGGTAGGTGTAGAGCGCGCGGTTGAGGAGCGGCGCCGGCGGCAGGCCGGTGAGCGGCAGACAGGCCGAGCACTTGCCGGCTCCGGGCCCGCTGCACAGGCGCCGGTGCGCATCGAGCAGATTCGCCCGCGCGCACGGAGCCCACCAGTCCTGCACCTGGTAGAGGATCGGAATGCCGCGCCGCGCCGCGACGCCGACCAGCGACACCGCGTGCCCGGACAAATGATGCACGTGCACCAGACGCGGGTTGAAGTCGTCGAGGAAGCGCGCGAAGTCGGCTTCGAGCGCGCGGTCGCGCAAAGCGTTCCGCGAGAGTGGATCGCGCTGTGTGAAGTTGTTGACCACCAGGCGCACCCGCACGCCGCCGTCGAGCAGCTCGACCGCGTCCCCCTTGGCGCGCTCCGGGTCGGCGATGCGGGCGTAGACCGCCACCTCGCGCCCCTTGGCCTGGCGGCGGGCGAGCCAGGCGGCGTAGACCTCCGTGCCGGCCGGGTTCCACGGCGGCCAGCCATGGACGATGTGCAGCACCCGCTCCGGCCGGCCGGAGAGCTGCCCGGTGAGATGGAGACCGCGCGCCGGCCGCAGATCGGCGAGCACCCGCTGCCGCAGCGGCCGCACCGGGTCCTCGCGGATGAACGCCGCCACCGTCGCCAGGTATTCGGGATGCAGCCGCCGCATCGCCCGGTGGGCCGAGCGCACCCGCCGGTCGCGGCTGGCGCCGAAGCTGCGCTGCCCCTCGTGGAAGATGAACGTTGCATCGTCGAGCGCATGGGCGTAACCCGCCTTCAAGGCGCGCATGCACCACTCGCTCTCCTCGCCGTACCCCTGGCCGAAGCTCTTGTCGTCGAACAGACCGACCTGCTGCAACGCCTTCCTCTTGATGTAGAGACAGACGCCGACGCCGGTGGGCAGGCGCGGATAGGCCTGGCGCGAGCGCGACTCGACCAGGCGGCCGAACGAATCGGTATCCCAGCCGGTGGGCAGGGCGTTGGTCTCCAGGAAGCGGGGGAGGGAGCAGATCGTGGCGCTGTTCGAGAACGGCGTGACGGTCGCGATCTCGCTCGCCGAATACGCCGCCTCCTGGAGCTTCTCGACCCATCCCGCGGTCACCTGCGTGTCGCTGTTCAGCAGGATCACGTCGCGTTCCTGGTCATCGGCCGCCATGCCGCGGTTGACGCTGACCACGAAGCCGCGCCGCTCCGGATTCTCCAGGATCAGCACGCCGTCCGGCCGCTCCTGCCGCAGCCGCTCGACCAGCGCCGCCGTCTCCGCCGGCTGCGCTCCGTCGAGCACGATCACCAGCCGGTGGCGGCCGAGGTCGGTATGCGCCAGAACGCTCGCGACGCACCGGGCGAACGCCGCGGCGGCACCGTACACCGGCACGATCACGTCGACCGCGCCACGCGGCCGATCCGGCGGCACCCGTGCCGGGTCGCCGTCCCAGGAGAGGGGTTGCAGGCTCATTCGCGACTTCAAGTTATCACGGCTTGCGGTAAGCTCCTCCCACCATGAGCGACGACAGCCTGCGCGGCATCCGTACCGTCTGTGTCACCGGAGGAGCAGGTTTCATCGGCTCCCACCTCGCCGACGCCTTCCTCGGCCGCGGCTGCCGAGTCCTCATCCTCGACGACCTGTCCGGCGGCCGGCGCGACAACGTGCCCGGCGGCGCCGAGCTGCACATCCTCGACATCCGCACCCCCGAAGCGGCGGCCCTGGTGCGCGGCGCCGGCATCGACGTGCTGGTCCACCACGCGGCGCAGATGGACGTGCGGCGTTCCGTTGCCGATCCGGTCTTCGACGCCAGCGTCAACATCCTGGGGGGATTGAACCTCCTCGAAGCGGCCCGCCAGGGCGGCGTCCGCCAGATCCTCTTCGCCTCGACCGGCGGCGCCATCTACGGCGAGCAGGACGTCTTTCCGGCCACCGAGGACCACCCGGCCCGGCCGGTCTCGCCCTACGGCGTCAGCAAGCTCTCCTTCGAGCGCTACCTCTTCTTCTACCATGTCGCCTATGGCCTCGACGCCACCTGCCTGCGCTACTCGAACGTCTACGGCGAGCGGCAGAACCCGCACGGCGAGGCGGGAGTCGTCGCCATCTTCCTCGACCGCCTCCTCGCCGGCACGCCGCCCACCATCAACGGCGACGGTCTCCAGACGCGCGACTATCTCCACGTCTCCGACGTCGTGCAGGCCAACCTCGCCGCCCTCGGCCTTCCCGGTTTCAACATCTACAACGTCGGCACCGGCGTCGAGACCAACGTCGTCGAGCTCGCGCAAGGGATCGCCCGCGCCCTGGGCACCGACCTCCAGCCGGTGCACGGTCCGGCCAAGCCCGGCGAGCAGCTTCGCTCCGTCATCGACGCCGGCCGCATCCAGCGCGATCTCAATCTTGCCAAGCCGCTTCCCCTCGCCGAAGGTCTCCAAAGGACCGCCGGCTGGTTCCGCAGCCGGGCCCAAGGTTTTCGGGAACTCAAAACGCCCGCCCACCGTCTATAGGTCCCAAGGGAGCGCTCCCGGTCAAGCCTCGAAGCTCAAACGGCTTGGAGGCAACAGATCAACGCCTGGACCCGGAGGTGGACCATGTTCGAGCACTCCCTGATTTCCCTGGACAGCAAGAAACCCATTCGCCGCCGGTGGCTGTCGCTGCCGATCGCGGTCGCTCTGCACGTCGCCGCTCTGGGCGCGTTCACCTTCGCGAGCTATTGGCACGTCGAGCGCGTGGCCGAGCCCATGGTCAACGAGCCGTTCATCACTGTCTCGCTGCCCGCTCTGCCCCAGGCCAAGAGCAAGCTGGGCGGAGCTCCTCCTCCCCAGGCCCAGAAGGCGGCGGTGCCGGTGCCTGCCCGGACGGAGGTGATCCAACCCCAGAAGCCGGCCGACAAGCTGCCGACGCTCGACACTCCGTCGATGAACATCACGCTGGTGGATATTCCGGTCGGCCCCGGCAGTCCATTGGGCGACAAGGATGGCGATAGCCACGGCTCCGACGATGGCGTCCTCGGTGCGCCGGCCAACCCCGACGGCTCCGGCAAGGGAGGAGGACACGAGATCGCCGTTCCGGTCGACGAGCCCATCCGCGTCACCGGCGCCGTGACCCGGCCCGTGCTGGTGGACGGTCCGCAGCCCCGCTACACCGAGATGGCGCGCCGCGCCGGCGTCCAGGGAACGGTGATCGTCGAGGCCATCATCGACGAGACCGGGCACGTCACCGACGTGCGCATCCTCAAGGCCCTGCCCATGGGGCTCGACCGGGCGGCCGTCGAAGCGGTGCAGACCTGGCGCTTCAAGCCCGCCACTCTCGCCGGCCGGCCAGTCAAGGTCTACTACACGCTGACCGCCAATTTCACCCTGCAGCACTGAGTTGGATCATGAAGAATAGTTGGACTTGGCTGATCCTCGCGGCGGGGCTCTGTCTCGCCGCCCTGTCCGCCCGCACGTTCGCGACCTCGTGGCAGGTCAAGCCGGTGGCCGTTCCGCGGTTCCAGGATTCCGCTCCTCCGCAAACCAACCCGGAGAAGCTCCTGGAGCCGCCGCAGGACGAGTGGCCGCTGCGCGTGACCGGCGCCGTGACCCGCCCTGTCTTTCTCGATGGCGCGAAGCCGTACTACTTCAAGCGACCGTTCGAGGCCCGCGTTCAGGGAAAGGTGATCGCGGAGGCCACCATCGACGAGCAGGGCCGCGTGGCCGACGTGCGTGTCCTCAAAGGTCTGCCGATGGGGATGGACGTCGCAGCCGTTGAGGCGATGAAAACCTGGCGTTTCAAACCGGCCACCCTCAACGGCAAGGCGGTCAGGGTCTACTATACGCTGACGGTGGACTTCAACCTGCCGCGGTGATCCCCTTACCGTGGAGCGACAGCATCTTACCAAGCCAAAAGAGAGCTCGACGACGGCGCAAGATCGCGTCACCATGGCGCAACATCTCTCGGCCACGGAAGGACGGAGCGCGACCCCGCGGCGCATTGTCGGAAGACCATGGAACGAAGTCGCTCGACTTTGCCACGAAGTCCGGTTCCCTGGGCGCATCGTCAGGAGACCAGGGAGCGAGATTGCCCGATCTTGCCACGAAGTCTCCTTCTCTCGGCGCAATGTCTGGTGACCAAGAGGCAACAGATCGAGACTTTGCGCCGCGGTAACGTTCCATTGTGCCGGAGGAGGAGAGAGCGATAGCCCGATGTCACCGTATGTCACCGCCTCGCCGTTGCCAACGTCCGCGGACCGGAGTACCCTATCCGCTTTCCACCGGAGTCGCATTCCCTGCCGGTGAAGGAGCAAGATCGTGGGACTGATGGACTGGATCAAGAAGACGTTCACTTCCACCCCCTCGGCGGCGGCGGTCGCCGCCCATACCCTCGGGCGGAACGACCAGTGCTGGTGCGGGAGCGGGAAGAAGTACAAGAAGTGCCATCTGTCCTCCGACGCGCACCATCGGGTGGAGCAGTCTCTCTCGGCGCGGTCCGCGGCGGAGTTCGCGGTGCGCAACGGCGCGTCGATCGTGCCGCAGGGCAGCCCCAGGAAGCGCAAGGGCAACCTCCCGCCTGAAGCCGTACAGCCGCCGACCCGCTAGCGTCTCGCCTTCTCGCCCTCCTCCGGGCCGGCTCTCCCGCCCGGCCCGATGCCGACTGAGCCGCCCGCCGTCCAGCCTCAGACTTCGCGCTTACCGCGCATCCCCGATCAGCACCCAGGAGGCCCAGACCTGGGCCGGGTCGCCACGCTTGCGAGAGAGGCGCCGGGCTTCGGTCAAGGCCTCGTCCTTGCGCAGCCCCGTCCCTTGCGGCCCCCCTTGCCGGTAGGCTCGGTAGAAGTCGACGAGAAACTGGCTGGTGGCCGAATCCTCCGGCACCTTCCAGCGGGCGGCAAGGACCGCGGCGGCGCCTGCGATGAGAAACGACCGTGTGAGATCGAGCCGTTCGTCGCTCAACAGGGCGTGGCCATATGAGGTGTCGCAGGCTGCCAGTGTCGCGAGCTCGGCGTGGAGTGGAATTGTGGCGATCTCGGCCGCCGTGAGGCGGTCGTCGTGGTTTGGGGTCGCCTCGATCTCGAGGTATGTTTCGGTGCGGCTTCCTTCGCTGTGGACGCCGCGCGTAGCAAAGAACAGGTGGCGGGTTTGGCCCACCTGCTCTTTGTAATTCTTGTAGTTGGCCAAGGTGGACTGGAACGCGGACTTGTCGGTGCCAAAGAGGACGGCGATCTTGGCGACTTCCTCAGCAGGGAGATCCAATCCCCGGCCGGCGGCGAAGCCGAGGAAAGAATCACTCGGCAAGAGCGCGGCGTGGCGGTGGCGGGCCAGGTCCAGTGCGGATACTGACGGCGCGATACTGATCTGCCAACGTTCGAACAGCCTCTTGCCCACGGCATCGCGCAACGATTCGAACGGCAGCCCATGGAGAGGTCCGTGGGGCACGATAACCAGCGGCCCACTCGCCGGGAGGTGATCGCTGAAGGGGGCGATCAGGAGATTCCCGAGATGGAAGGCCTGAGTCAGGGCATCCTGTTCGAGTGAGTTGGCAAGGCTGTAGCGCAAGGCGTTGATTTTCTCTGCCAACTCGTCCCGCGAGACGGCGATCATCTGCAAGTAGATCTCCGCTGTATCGGGTCGGATCAGAAATCCCCAGACTTCGGATGCGGAGACGTAATAAACCAGCAAGGGCCCGGTCTCGCGAGCGAGCGTCTCCATGGCGGCGGTGTCCAGCGGAGGCTCCTGAGGAAGCGATTTCTTCCCCACCGCGTTCCACTTCAGCTCCAGTTGCATATGCTGATCTCGAAGCTTCTGCTGTTGGTCGGACGTTGGCGAGCGGCGGAGCTCTTCCTCAATCTGTGAGATCCCGGTTTCAAGGTGCCGGCGTTCCGCCTCCAGATCGGCGGCTGGGGCCATCTCTCCGGGATTCGGAACCGTGGCGAGGAGATCGAGGAGCACACGGGATCTGGCTTCCTCGGCAAGCCGTAACGCATTGGCTGCCTGGCCTTTTTGCCGGGCTCTCAGGGTGATCAGGAAATCATAGGCTTCGGTGATTTCCTGCTCTCGTCGGGTACGGTCGACATCCGTGGCCGCGGTTCCGCGCCATATGCCATGAAGGCGGATGGCTTCCTCTAACAAGGGTGCCGTCGACTTTCTCATTCCCTCGAACGTTTCCTCGAACACAAGGTGTAACCCGGGTTTGAATCGTTGTCCTGCCTGCAGGCTCTTTTCGGCCTCGGCTATCGCCGCCCTCCACTCTGCCTCAGCCTTGGCTTGGAGGAGGAGAACGGTAATCCGGTTGGAGACGACACCGGCGCTTTGGTACTCGGTGATCGCATCTGCCGCAGCCTTGACTGCTTTATGAAGCGTGATCATGTCGGGGGGACCGTGTGTCGGAGGATTCTTCCCCGTGAGCTCGAAAATGCGTGCTTCACCGAGCCAGGTGTCCCCCTGTCCCTCGTGGTCTCCAATCGCTTTGAAGATTTGCCGTGCCGTCCTGTAAGCGGCGAGAGCTTTTGGGTTCTCGCCGAGTCGCCTGAAGGCATCGGCCTCACCTCTCCAGGTATTTCCCTGCCCGAGCCTGGCGCCGGCCGCAAGGTAGCGCTTTCTGGCCTCTCTGTATCCATAGAGAGCCTGCGTGTTCTTGCCGAGGCCCGTAGAGGCTCTCGGCCTCACCGTACCAGCCGTGTCCCAGGCGGAGTTGCTCTCCGGTGGCGAGGAAGCTCTGCCGGGCGGCTCGGAAGATCTGGCGGGCGTTTTCATAAGCTTCGCCGGCTTTCTGGTCCTCGCCGAGCTGATAGAGAATCTTGGCCTCGGCTCTCCAGGTGTCTCCCTGTCCGAGCTGATCACCGGCGGCAAGGAAGCGCTCTCTGGCGCGCCTGTAGGCATCAAGAGCCTCGTGGTCGTCACCGAGTCGAAAAAGGATGTCGGCTTCGCCTTCCCAGGTGTGTCCCTGCCCGAGCTGGTCGCCGGCGGAAAGGAAGAGCTCTCGTGCTCTCCTATAGGTTTCGAGAGCCTTCTGATTCTCGCCGAGAAGGATGTGGCTCTCGGCCAGAGAGAATTGCTGCGAGGCCGTCTCCTGCGAAGCCGCGGGCCAAGAGCAGAGGAACAGCGCCATCCAAAGGAATGCTCTCATGGCTTTCTTTTCCTTCACTTCGATCTCCGCCAGGAACGCGATCTCGCCGCCGCTCGGCTGCCAGGCGGGCAAGAGGTCGTCCTCCGGCCGGGACTGCACTTTCTCGCGGAGCTTGCCCGAAGCGTTGGCCAACTCCAGCTCCCAGCCTTTCTGATTGTCGTTGTCCTCAAAGGCGACGATCGCACGGTCTCCCTGGGGTGAGGTTGAGGTGAAGACGGCCCGGTAGAGCTTGAGGTCGAATCCCAGGTTTTCCACGCTCCGGGCCGCGAGATCGATCCGGAGAAACGCCGGGTGGTCCTCCTCGGCTCCCAAAGTCAGGGCGAGGATCTGCTGACCTTCGAGATTCACCGCGACGAGTTGGTGGATGCGGCCGGGCAGCTCGAGATCCAGGGCCGGGTCGAGCTTCCCTTTGTCCAACACGCTCAACAGGGAGGAGGAGGAGGCCGATGCCTGGCGCACGAAGGCAATCCGGCCGCCAGGGCCAGGGAGGGTGAGTGGCGCGGTGGCGCTGCGAGCATCCCCGCAGGAGGCCCTCCATAGAATCTCCGCCTTGCCGCCCGACAGTGGCACGCGCAACAGCCGTGAGGGGCCGCCATCCGGCGCGGCCGTGACGAGCAGGGTCCGGTCATCAAGCCAGGCGAGCCCGGTGGCTCCTTGCGTCCCGGGAACCGTCACCGGGAGGTAGGGCCTCTTCGCCAGATTCAGATGTCGTACCTCATAGCGAGCACCGGCCCGGTGCGCCGCGCCGCCCCGATGCTGCTGGACCAGGACCTGGGTCAACTTGAGTCCGCAGTGGCCCCGCCCGAACGTTTCCAGCACGCTCCGCCAGAGGTCGCACGGCTCTTTCACCAGCCCGAAGAGGGCATAGAGACCCTGGCTCGATCCTTTCCGGGAGACTCGCAACCAGAGCCGGCGATCCTCCGGCAGCGCCCGGCCCTGGGCGCGCAGTGCCTGAAAATCCAGATGATCGGTGACACCTTCGTCACCGGCTGGTGCGCTGTCCCATTTATAGAGCGGGCTCGGAGAGCCCGAGGCCCCTTGGAGGTCGGGCCGGAAGTCCTGCAGCACCTGGAGCTGGACGGTCTCGCCGCGAGGGATTCCCCTCACCCGGATGACCATCGGCTTTGCCGGCTCCTGGATGGCGTTGGGCTCTAGCTCCAGACCGGCCGGAGGGCCGGGATCGGGGCTCTGGCCGGCAGCCGGCAGAACGATCCCGACGAGGAGGAGCACCAGGGACCAGAGTGAGTGGCGGGGGGGGGGGGGGGGGGGGGGGGGG
>DATARD010000183.1:0-18715 GCA_036264355.1 Thermoanaerobaculia bacterium | reverse complement strand
AGGATCCGGCCCTGCTGCCGGCGCCCGCTCCGCCGTTCTCGCCCGCGCCTCCGGCGCCTCCAGACACCGCGGAAGGCCGCCCTCCCTCTCTCCCTCTGTCGGAGCACTGGGATGAAGAAGATCGGGAGAAGGAGCCGCCCGTCGGGACGTGAGCCTGCCCCTCACTCGATCTCGGTGCGCAGATCGAGCGAGGTGATCAGGCGGTGCAGATGGTTCGGATGCAGGCCGAGGCGCTCGGCGGCGCGGGTGATGGTGCCGCCGCTCGCCGCCACCGCCTCCAGGATCAGCTCGCGCTTGCAGCGGTTCACCGCCTCATGGAAGCTGGGAGCCGCCGCGGCGGACGCGCTCGGACCGGTTTCGAGAAGCGTCTCCGGCAGGTCGTCGGGCTGGATGACGTCATCCTGGCCAAGGACGACCGCGCGCTCGATCGCGTTCGACAGCTCCCGGATGTTGCCCGGCCATTCGTAACGCAAGAGCAGGGTGCGCGCCGCGGGAGAGATGCCGACCGGCCGGCCGCGGACGGCGCGGCCGTGCAGGGCGGCGAAGTGGGCGGCGAGGAGGGCGATGTCCTCGCGGCGCTCGCGCAGCGGCGGCAGGGTCAGGGCGATGACGTTCAGGCGGTAATAGAGATCGGAGCGGAAGGTGCCGGCGGCGATGGCCTGCGGCAGATCGCGGTTGGTGGCCGCCACCAGGCGGATGTCCGCGGTGAGCGGCTGGGTGCCGCCGACCCGCTCGAAGGTGCGTTCCTGGAGGACGCGCAGCAGCTTGGCCTGCAGGGAGAGGGGCATCTCGCCCACCTCGTCGAGGAAGAGGGTGCCGCCGCGGGCCACTTCGAGCTTGCCGGACTTGCGCGCCACGGCGCCGGTGAAGGCGCCCTTCTCATGGCCGAAGAGCTCGCTTTCGAGCAGCGTCTCGGAGAGGGTGGCGCAGTTGATGGCGACGAACGGGTGCCCGGACCGCCGGCTGGCGGCGTGGAGCGCGCGGGCGGCGAGCTCCTTGCCGGTGCCGCTCTCGCCGAGGATCAGCACGGTGGCCGGGGTCGGCGCCACCTTGCCGATCAGCTCGACCACCCGGCGCAGGCCGGCGCTCTCGCCGACCAGGCCGGGACCGATCTCGGCGGATTGCAGCCGCCGGTTCTCCTGCTCGAGGTCCCGGTAGCGCAAGGCGGTGGCGAGGGAGCCGGCGACGAGGACGGCGGCGGCGGCCAGAAGCTGGAGGTGCTCTTCCTCGAAGGCCGTCTCCGGTCCGCGGGTGTCGGCCCTTGTGTCGGCATAAATGAGGCCGAAAGCCCGGTCCTGATGGATCAAGGGGACGGCGAGGAAGGCGCTCACCCCGGCGCCCGTGACGCTCTCCGCCGGCGGCGGAACCCCCTGCGGACCGTTCCACAGCAGCGCCGTGCGTTCGCCCAGAACGCGCCGAGCCACCGTCCGGCTGACCGGGAACGGCGCGCCTTCGCGGGCATTGAGGCGGGCCTGCCGATAGACCGCGGAAAAGCCGTCCTCTTCACCCTCCTGGCTCTCCGCGGCGGGAAAGAGCACGGCGCCGCGCTCGGCCGGCACCGCCGCCAGGATCAGCTCGAGCAGGCGGCCGGCCAGGGCCTCGGGGTCGCGCAACGTGCCGCAGGCGGCGGCGATTTCGAGCAGGGCTCCAAGGCTCCGTGCCGCCCGGTCGCCGCGCGCCGCGCCGGTGATCCGGTCGGCCCGCAGGTAGATCGATTCGCCGGCCGGCAGCCGGATCTCGGTCCCGGTTTCCAGGACGGCGGCGTCGCTCAGGACGGGGATCTCGCGCGCCGGCTCGTCGTCCAGGGAGACCAGGAAGCTCGACTCGCCGACCGCCAGCAGATCGCCGTGCCGGAGCAGCGCCTCGTGCACCGGCCGGCCGTTGACGAACGTGCCGAGGCGGCTGTCGAGGTCGGTGACGCGCCACCCCTCGGGGGTGTGGCGGAGCGTGCAGTGGTGGCGCGATACTGACAGCTCGGGGATGCGCACGGAGTTGGACGGATGCCGGCCCAGAGCGAGCTGGCCCCCGGAGGGATCGGTGGCGAGCTCGAAGGAGCGGCCGCGTAGGGGGCCGGTGAGAGCGACGAGAGAGGGGGTTGCCATCGCAGCCCGGCTACTCTATCTCAAGAGATCTCAACAGGCGCCCCCTGGCCGCCGGCAGTGGATTGCTTTATCGTAGGGCTCCATCCGCCGCTCACGAGGAGGAGCCCCGCCCATGGCAGACGATCCATCCGCCTCCGGACTCGAATACCTGATCCCGGTCGTGTTCGATCCGCTCCTGCATTCCTTGACGATCCTGCATCCAGACCTGCGCGTCCGACCGGGAGACCGGGTGATCTGGGATTTCATCGGCATCCCGGCGGGCTGGGCGCCCTGGATCCAATTCAAGCCCGACGGCGGGCCGCGCGCCTTTCTGGGGCCGTTTTCGAGCCTGTCCCAGGTCGAGAACGGCATCTGGGCCACCGTGGCGACAGACATCGCGCAAGGTTCCTCCACCTATCGGGCTTCCATCCAGAAGGGGCTCGGGCTCGACTGGCAGACCGGCACCTCCATCCTGAGCAGCAGCCAGGCGACGGTCACGGTGCACTCCGAGCCGGTTCTGGAGCCCGCCCGTTTCCGCGTCTCGCCCCTGGAGGGAGAAGAGGCCAAGCTCAAGGTCGAGCCTCTCACCCAGTCCCTGAAGAGCGGCCAGAGCGTGATCTGGACGTTCGAAGGCTTCTCCGACCCGTCGCTGTGGGAGCAGTGGCGGCCACGGGTCGACTTCGGCCGCTACGAAGGGGAGGGCGTCGTCGAGCTCCGGCCGCTCGGCCCGTTCACCTGCCTGCAATTCAAGGAGGCCGAAGTGATCGGGCTCGGCAACACCGGCGTGATCGGGGCCTTCCATTTCGAGGTCTCGCTGGTGTCCATCACCAGCGGTGAGATCCGCTGGGTGAACAGCGGCGATCCGGCGATCGACAACCAGGGCCCGATCTGGGACCCGGTCTCGGGAGGGCCGTCCGGCGGCTAGCGGGAGGGTGGGGAGGCGAGGAGGGCGCGGAACGTCGGGTCCGTGCGCAGGCTTTCGAAGCCGGGGGTGTTGAGCCAGCGCGGCTGCACCCCCAGCCCGACGGCCTTGCGGGCGAAGGCGAGAGCCGAGCCGTTCTCGCCGCTCAAGGCGAAAACCAGGGCGGCCTGGTAGGTGAGCTCCGGCTCATTGGGGTGGGCGGCAAGGGTGTCCAGCACCAACGCCACCGCTTCATGCCCGCGGCCGAGGTGAGCCAGGCACTGCGCCTCGATCGTCCGTTCGCCAGGCTCCAGCGGGAGCGTGCTCGCTTTCTTCTCCACGGCCGCCAGAACCTCTGCATAGTGTCGCATCGCCTCCTGCCGGCGGCCGAGGGCAAGCTCGGCGTCGGCGAGGTTGAGAGTCACCGTGAGGTGGCCCGGCTCCATGGCGAGGGCGCGGTGATAGCTGTCGATCGCTCCCGCATAGTCACCGAGAAGATAGCGGACGATGCCGAGATTGGTCAGATTGCTGCGGTGCGGGGTCGCCGCGATGAGACCCAGATAGATCCGCTCGGCGCGCCGAAGGTCTCCGTAGAGCAGCTCCAGCTCCGCCAGCTTCGCCAGCGGCCAGGTGTTGCCGGGCGCCAGCTCGAGGGACTGCTCCAGATGGCGCCGTGCCGCGCCGACCTGTCCGAGGCGGAGCTCCAGGGCGGCCAGCCAGAGGAGGTTCGGGAACGTGGGACGGTCGGCGGCGAGCTGGCGGAGCAGCTCCACCGCCCCATTGACATCGCCGCGGGCTTGCAGGATGCGGCAGCGCTGGACCAGGACGATGGGGTCGCCGGGGACGAGCGCGGCGAGATCGCGCAAGGCGGCGTCCGCCCGCCGCCAGTCCCCCTCGGCGGTGGCGAGGCCGATCTCCACCGAGAGCAGGGGAGGATAGCCCGGAGCCAGAGCACGAGCCTTTTCCAGAAAGGCTTGGGCGCGTGTGAGGTTCTCGGAGCGCTTGGTGTCCTGATAGAGGGTGGCCGCCAGGCTGGCCGCTTCCAGTTGACCGTCGAGGAAACGCGGTGAGCCGGCGAGGACGGTTTCCAGGCGGCCGAGCTCGGGCGCCCTGGGAGTCCGTCCCGCGTCGAGACGCTGCTTGACGGCGACATAGGCGGCGTAGTCCTCCGCCCTGACTTCGAGATCCGGGGTGCCACGGCGCACGTCATGGCCGGGATAGGCGCGGCGCAGGAGAGCGCCGACAGCATTGGCCAGCACGAGGGCGGCATCGGGCGGCAAGGGGATGGCGATCCGCTCGCTCCACAGCGTGGCGCCGTCCTGGGCGCGGAGGCGCTGCAACGACAGGAAGCCGGTCCTCCTGCTGCCTTCGATCCGGGCGGTGAGCACCTCGTCGGCGGCGGCGGCGCGGGCGGCATCTTGCGGCGTGCCCTTGACGTCGCCGATCTGCGACGGATCGACCGGCGTCAGACCGTCCAAGGCGAGCAGGCCGCGGAGCTCGGCGACCAGTGTGCCGGACGCGGCGAGATCGAGGTCGGGACCGCCGGCGATGTCGGCGACGATGGGGCGGAGCACCGCGACCCGCAGCGGCCGGCGATGGAAGAGCGGTGACCGTTCGACCAGCACCGCGCCGGCGGCGGCGAGAGCGAGGAGGAGAAGCAGCGCCATGGCGAGACGCCGCGCCTGGGGGCGGACGATTCTGCCGGTCGGAGAGGTCGGCTCGATGTCTGCGTCCGAGCCGAAGCCGGACCGCCGGTTCGGTGGGCGCTTGGAGAGGGGCAGAATGGTGGGCGTATCGGCCAGAACGGAGGCGCTGAGAGACCTGCTGAGAGAGGTGGCGGGCCGCATCTCCTCGCTCTCCGCGAGCTCGGGCAATGATGGGAGGGACGCGAGGGTCTGGAGCTCCCGCGCCACCTGGGCGGCGTCCACCGGCCGGTGTCGGGGATCCTTCTCCAGCAGGGCATGGACGAGGGTGGCGAGCTCGGGTGGCACCTCCGGGCGCAGGACCGTGACGGGCTGCGGCGCTGCCTCGTCGATCCGCCGCAGGGTCTCGATCGGGGTGCGTCCCGCGAAGGGGGAGATCCCGGTGAGCGCTTCGTAGAGCAGCACACCGAAGGAGAAGAGATCCGACCGGGCGTCGGCAGGCTCGCCGCGCGACTGCTCGGGGGACATGGCGCGGTAGGTGCCGAGAACGGCGCCGTGCTCGGTGAGGGTCTGGTCGTTGCTGTCGAGCGGCTTGGCGAGACCGAAGTCGAGGATGCGGGCGCGCCCTTCGCCGTCCACCAGCACGTTTTCGCTCTTGAGATCGCGATGGACCAGGCCGGCGGCATGGGCGGCGGCGAGGCCGGCGGCGATCTGCCGCGCCAGCTCCACGGTCAGAGCGAGAGGGAGGGGGCCCGGTTCCAGCATCTCGGCGACCGAGCGTCCGGCGACGTACTCCATGACAATCGAGTCGCCGCCCGCGGCTTCCAGGATGTCGTAGACCTGGACGATGTTGGGGTGGCTCAGCCGGGCGGCGGCGCGGGCCTCGCGCAGAAGACGCTCGCGGAGCCCGGGATCGCCGGCGGCTTCGCGGCGGATCTGCTTGATCGCGACCGGACGTTCCAGGCGGTCGTCGTAGGCCAGGAAGACCTCTCCCATGCCGCCCATCCCGAGCCGCCGGATCAGGCGGTAGGGACCGATCCGTTCCATTCCATCGTGCACGGCGATTGTTCAGGTCGAATCGTTCAGGCCGAAGCTGCCGCCTGCGGCCGTTCTTCCTCGGTGGCATCCAGGATCGCGCGCACCGCCTGGGTCAGAGTCCGGGCCGAGAAAGGTTTCTGCAAACAGGTGAGCTCATCGGCGGGCAGCGTCTCTTCATTGTAGCCTGACATGAAGATGACCCGCGTCTGGGGCCGTTCGGCGCGCAGACGGGCGGCGAGCTCCGTGCCTTTCATCTGCGGCATCGTGACATCGGTGAGCAGGAGGTGGATCGGGCCGCGGGCGAGGCGGGCGATGGCCAATCCTTCGGCTCCCGAGGAAGCCTGGAACACGCGGTACCCCTTGCCGGTGAGGATCTGGTGCAGCACCGTCCGCACCTCATCCTCGTCTTCCACCAGCAGCACCGTCTCCGTGCCGGTGTCGGGAGAGGTGGAGACCGGCGCGGCGACCCCGGTCTCCTCGTCCTGGGTGACCGGCAGGTAGATCGAGAAGACAGCGCCCTTGCCGGGGGCGCTGTCGACGAAGATGTGGCCGCGGCTCTGCTGGACGATGCCGTAGGCGGTGGAGAGGCCGAGCCCCGTCCCCTCGCCTTTGGTGCTGAAGAACGGCTCGAAGACCCGCGCCTGGGTCTCGGCGTCCATGCCGAGCCCGGTGTCGGCCACGGTCATCAGGACGTAGCTCCCCGGCGGTATGTTGCCGTGCGGCGCGGGGATCTCGCCGGTGACCAGGAGAGGCGCCGTGCGCAGCGAGATCGTGCCGCCGTTCGGCATGGCATGCCGTGCGTTGACCGCGAGGTTCACGATCACCTGCTCCATCTGGCCGGGATCGATCCGCACCTTGCCGAGACCCGGGTGGAGGTCGGTGACCAGGGAGATGTCCTCGCCCAGCAGGCGCTGCAGCATCTTGTCGAGGCCGCCGACGACCAGGTTCAAATCCATGACCCGCGACTCCATGGACTGCCGCCGGGCGAAGGCGAGGAGCTGCTTGGTGAGGGTCGCGGCCTTCTGCCCGGCCTCCTTGATCCCGGTGAGGTTGCGGTAGAGGAACGGGTCGTCGCGGTAGCGGTCGCGCAGCAGGTCGCTGTAGCCGAAGATCGCCAGCAGGCAGTTGTTGAAGTCGTGGGCGACGCCCGCCGAGAGACGGCCGATGGCTTCCATCTTCTGCGAGTGGAGGAGTTGCCGCTGAAGCATCTTGTTCTCCGCCTCGTCCGCCTTGCGGCGGGCGATGTCGCGGATCGCGACCACCGTCACGTCCTCGCCCTGGAAAATATATTTCTTGCCCGCGACCTCGATGTCCACCGGCGTACCGTCGACCTTGAATCCGATGCACTCCCGCGGCGTCCCGGTCAGCTCGGTGGTGCTGTCGGAAAAAAGATCGGCCAAGCTGCGGCCGATGATTTCGCCGGAGGCATAGCCGAAAATGGCCAGCAGTGCCTCGTTGACCTCCAGGATGACGCCGTTGCGGACGATGGCGATCCCCTCGAGGGTCGCCTCGAACAGGGTCCGGAACCGCTCCTCGCTGCGCCGGATTTCGACTTCGGCGGCCTTGCGCTGGGCGATCTCCTGCTGGGCGCGCTCGTAGAGCCGGATGTTTTCGACCATGGGAGCGATCTGGTTGGCCACCGTCGAGAGCAGGTGGATGTCCGTCGCCGGATAGAAGTCGTCCGGATCCCGTCGTCCGATCAGCCAGACGCCAATGGTTTCTGACTGCAGGCTCAGCGGCATCACCAGCCGCACCCAGGAGCGGGGGCCCTCTGTTTCGGGGGGCGGGAGATAGCGGCGGCTGCGCGTGAGGAGCTCGTCGAGCTCGCTGCGGGCCGGCTCGTGCTCCTCGTCCGGCAAGGCCTGCTGATACAGGGTGTCGATCTGCGCCTCGCCGAAGAGATACAGGGCCGACTGCCGGATGAGCAGCGTCGGGAGGATTTCGCTGACGATCACCTGAGCGAGGACCGCGCGGTCGAACGCCTTGGGGATCCGCTCGGAGACCAGGTCGATGACCTCTTCCGGGGAATGGCGGATGCCGAAGATGTGACGGTCCACCAGCGCCTGGAAACGCCCCCGCAGGAGGAGCGCGGCGGCGAGGAAGACGAGGGACAGCGCGAGAGTGGCGCCGATCGTCTTCTGGTTCATCGGCCCCCAGCGCAGGCTGATGGAGAAGAGGAGCACGACGTAGAAGGTGATGTAGAGGGAGGTGAATCCGTAGGCGCCGAGCAGGCGGTTGGCGCGGAACTCCAGAGCGCTGATGTGGTGCTTGTAGATGGCATAGATGTAGCTCATCGGCAAGATGGGGACCGCGATCAGCATCAGCCCGAGCACCCAGGGATAGAGCTCGCCGCTCTGGACCGGCAGCTTCTCCGCCGGGAAGAACGCCGGGACGGCCATGTAGAAGAGAAGGATCGGTCCAAAGCCCAGAACGGCGCCGAAGAGCATGATGCGGTCGGCCACCTTGACCGCGGAGGGGAGCTTCAGGAAGAGGCGGGCGAGGAGGAGCGCCAGGGATCCCAGGACGCCGATCGTGAACGAAAGGTAATATTCAAAAAGGTCCGGCAGCAGGTGAAAGCTGTCGAGGACGGCCAGGGCAATGGAGATGGCATAGAGCGGAACGACGATCCGGAATCGCTTCTCGGTCAGCGAGCTCGGGAGGATGAGGTGGAGGTGGAGGGAGAGCGGCATGAACAGCCAGACCACGGCGTGGAACACGACGCCGCTGCCGGCGACCCGGATCTCCGACGCCATTCCGGAAGCGATCCACAGGGCGTTGACATAACTGAACAGGACCAGGACCTGCCAGCGTTCGTCGCGTGGCCGCAGGAACAGGATGACGAGAGTCCCCATCAGCCAGAAGGTGAAGGGCAGCAGAGCCGTGGCCGGCAACCGGTTGATGAGGTGTGCCGCGGGCGGCGCGCTCATCACGGTGATCGTCATCGGAGACCCGTTGCGCAGGATGCGCACCGGCACGCTCCTGTTCGCCTCGAACTCCTTGAACAGGCTGAGCATCCGGTGCTTGCGGAAATCGTCGTAGGTGATGCGGCCGACCTGAATGACCTGATCGTTGAGCTGGAGGCAGTTCGCCGGGTCGTTGCAGGGAAAGTCGCCGCCTGAGCTGATCCTCCCGTCGTGCCGCACGGAGAAAGGCAGGCGGTGGGTGCTGCTGGCGTACGGGTAGTAGAGGATGGGGGGGAGGACGAGGAGCGAGATGACGACCCAGAACAGGTCGGCCGGCTTCCAGGAGAAGGGGTAGTGGCCGGCCATTTCAATCGAGGAGGAGGGCCGGCGTCTCGATCCCGATCGAGCGGAAGAGACGGTCCAGCGGCTCCATCTGGACTCCCAGCAGGTGCTCGATCGGCTCAGCGTCGTGCAAGGGAATGCGCGCCAGGAGCTCGCGCGCCTGCCGCGACAGCTCGATCAGCTTCAGCGCGCAGTAGCTCACGGCGCCGCAGCGGAGCAGGATCTTCTGTGCGGCGTCCAGCGATCCGGGATCCGTCGCGTTGGCCGAGACGCGGTCGAACGCCTCCCGTTCCGGGTGATCCGCGGTGAGGGCGTACAGAATGGCAAGATTGTTGAACCGCCGGTTCCAGTCGGCTCCCGCGGGAGTCTTGAGCGAGTCCCCCAGATCGTCGCTCACCTGGATGAACAGGCCGATGAGGCCGCCGAGCCGCTCGAGCTGGAGCGCCACCTCGGCGGTAGCCCCACCGAGCCGCGCTCCCAGGTAGAAGGCGCCGCCGAAGAGCGGCGGAGTCTTGGCTTCGACCGTTTCCCAGTACTCCTCCTCGGTCCGCATCTGGCGGGTATCGAGGTTCTGCCCGAAGGCCGTCGCCAGGGACGTCCGGGCGAACAGCGCCTGCGCCTCCGACCGGACCGCGCCGTCCAGGCCCGGATCGTCGAGCACCTGATGCCCGGCTGCCTGGAACGCGAGGGCAAGGTTGGCCGTATTGCCGACCCCCAAGCGGTGGTACTCGCCGGCCGGATCGTCGTCCAGCATGTCGTCGACGAGATGGACGCTGGCGAGAGAACAGAAGATCGCCGCGGCTGCGGGGATGACGGCCTCCTCCCGGCCGCCGACGGCGCGGCAGGCGATGAACGGATAGTCCCACAGCGAGCGCCACGCCTCATGGGTGGCGTGCCCGATCATCTCCGCCATCTGCGGCCAGGCCGCCACTTCCGGGACAGCGAGGACGCGTTGCTTCATCTTCTCAAAGCTCATAGAAACTCCGTGTCTTTATAACAGGGTTGGTGGCTGCGGGTCTATCCTGCGGTCTTGGGGCCCAGGGAGAGCGCCGGCGGCCCGTAGCTGGAGCTGCGAAGTCGGGGATGATCTCGCGTCCCCAGCTACGGGCGGTCGTGTCGGGATTGCATGACCTCAGATGGCGGCGAGCGCCATGGCCGGCGGAACGCTTGTGGTGCCATCCCAGACCGGCCAGCCGCCTGAGGCGTCGGCCAGCGCGATCAATCTCCTGGGGCTCTCCAGGCTGCTCAGCCGGCGCAGCGCGGCGAACAGCGTATTCCTCTCACCACCCGATACAAACTTCGAATGAAAATCACGAATAGACATTTGAGTTTCTCCCCGTATAGGCACGGCTTGTTTTTCGATCGGACTCGGTGACAGCGCGGCTCTCGGTTCTCAACGCGGTCGTGGGGGGCTTCTTGCCATAGTCATTCCTTTTTCAGAATGTGGGCAGAAATGAGTGCGACGAATTTGTTTTCAAGTGCTCGTCTGAATCTACAGTGCGCGCTCGGCGACAAGCCGTGACAAAAGTCTTTGCCGTGGATTTGGGGCCTGCGAGGCGGAGAGGAAAAGCGGGGAATGCGGCGGCAGGGAAAACCGGGGCTCGGTAAGAGCCCCGGTACGAAAGAGGGCTAGACGGCGCCGGTGGCGGGCTGCAGGCTCGAGCTCTGGTCGGAGGTCCAAGAGGGCCAATCGACCGTCGGCGATTCCTGGAAGAGACTCTTCGGATCAGCGATCTGGCTCAAACGGCGCAGAGCGCCGAGGAGATTGTTCTTGTTGTTGCCGGAAACAAGCTGCGAATGAAAGTCGCGAATAGACATAACAGGTCTCCCGTGTGGAGGGCATGCCTCCAGAAAAAGCTAATAAAGACTTCAGAACAGCGGAACAGGCAAACGATGCAACAGGGGATCAAGGGAAAAGGAGTGATCGTCAGATAATGTGCTTGGCGGAAAACCTCCAGTCAGAGTACGTCGATGTTTCGGTGATGGGAATCCAGGCATCCCAGTGGGAGCCCGGGGCCAAATCTTCATGCCCACTACGCGCCGAGCGCTCTCAGAGGGCGCGGAGCGCTCTGAGTTGCATAGAAGGGCGGCAATATGTTTGAGCTTTGCTCAGGTTGTGCGCTGAACTGCGGAGTCCGTCTGGATGAGCATGCTGCATTCCCTCCTCAAATCAAATAGACGATCATAAGATGGAAGTTGATTTCAGGTTTCCCCGGCTTCGACTTCCTAGCCTGCATATAGTGCCATGCCACGGACCAAACCGTGACAGCCAGCACCGAAAGATTTTTCAGGAGGAGGGGGAAGCGGCGCCGAGCGGCGCGAGCTTTCCGGGATGCTCGGGGTGGGCGATCCCGACGCGCGGCGAATTCGCGAGCTCGCGGCCCGGAAGCGGCTCGGAAAAGAAATATCCCTGCCCGTAGTCGATGCCGAGAAAGCGCAGGATTTCCGCGTCTTCCGAAGTCTCCACCGCCTCCATCACCGTCGCGGTGCCGGCCCGCGCGGCCATCTCCGCAGTGCTTTGCACAATGATCTGTTTGAATGGATCGCGCGCCAAGCCACGGCAGAATGTGCCCGAAATCTTGAGGAAGTCAGGACGCAAAGTCTGAAAAAGGTTGAGGTTCGAAGATCCCTCGCCGTAGTCATCCAAGGCGATCCGGAAACCGCGCTCACGCAAGCGATGCAGCGTTGCCGCAAAGGCACGTGGATTGACGATCGTCTGCTGCTCCGTGAGCTCGAGAACGATCCGCGTCTCCACCATCCCGGCTGCCAGGACCGCGTCGCAGAGCGTCGCCGTGAACTCCGGGTTGGTGAGCGATCGCGGCTGCACGTTGAGGAACGTCGTCACCGCGCTGCCGAGATGGCGCACCTCGGACAGGGCGGCGCGGATGCAGATCATGTCCGCGTCGAACAGGAGCTCCTTGAAGGCGGCGTACGCCAGCAGGAACGACGGGCTGCCGAGGACCGAGGTCGTCGGCCCCCGCGCCAGTCCCTCGACGCCGAAGACCTCGAAGGGGGCTCCCCCCTCGCGGAGCTTCACCACCGGCTGCAAGACCGAGCGGATGGTGTTGGCGGCGAGGAAGTCTTCGAGGCGCTCCACCTGCTGCACCTCTCCGGAGTCGTCGGCATCGGCGCCGGAACCGGTGGCTTCCGCGGCCGCGAGGTTTGCGCCGCTTGCCGCATTGGCGGCGCTCGCCGACCGCCGTTCGAGCAGCAGGTTGCGCAGTTGAGCGAGGCCCTCGGGCTTCTCCAGCACGGTGGTGACGCCGAGCACCGAGCAGAGCGAGCGAACCCCTTCGTCGACGTAACCGCTGAGCACGTACACGGTGGTGTCGGGGAAGTTGGCGGTCACGAAACGGATGAGGCGCATCCCTTCGAGGCCACCGAGCTGCGAGACAGACAGGTCGGTGACCACGACGTCGAAACGGAACGAGCTCAGCAGGGCCTCGGCCGCTTCGATCTCCAGGCAGGTCGTCAGATGCACGCCGGGCATGCGGAGCCACACCGCAAGCGTGTCGACCACCATCGACTCGTCGTCGAGGATCAGAACTCGGAGCACGCGGAGAGTATACCGCTATCCGGTGACGCCGTCTCTCCCCCCTGGGTGGGAAAAGTCTGTCCGGGGGCGCTCAGCCGCTCCGCCAGGCGGGTGTAGCGGGGGCGGACACGCCGATTTCCCACCGCGATGCGCAGGGCGCGCTCCTCGCCGACCAGCACGACCAGCCGTTTGGCACGGGTGATCGCGGTGTAGAGGAGGTTCCTCTGCAGCATGAGGTAGTGGGTGGTGTGGAGAGGGATCACGACGCAGGGGTACTCGCTCCCCTGGGATTTATGGATCGAGCAGGCGTACGCGGGCACCAACTCGTCGAGCGAGGCGAAGTCGTAGACCGCCTCCCGGCCGTCCACCGCCACCCGCACCACCTGGTCGACCTCGTCGATGGCGGTGATGCGGCCGAGGTCGCCGTTCCAGACCTCCAGGTCGTAGTTGTTGCGGATCTGCATGACCTTGTCTCCCACCCGCAGCGTGCGCCCGCCGCGGGTGAGCGAGACGCCCTCGGGATTGAGCAGCTCGCGGAGCCTGGCGTTCAGGCTCTCGGTGCCCAGCGGGCCGCGGTTGCGCGGGGTGAGGACCTGGATCTGCTCGACCGGATCGAGCCCGAAGCCGGCGGGGATGCGCCGGGTGACCAGGTGGGCGATGGTCTCGACGATCTCCTCCGGCGTGCGGCGTGGAAAGAAGAAGAAGTCGCCGTCGCGGTCGACGGATTCGAGCACCGGCATCTGCCCCTGGTTGACGCGATGGGCGTTGACCACGATGAGGCTGCGCTCGGCCTGGCGAAAGATCTCGGTCAGGCGCACCACCTCCACGGCACCGGAGCGGATGACGTCGGCCAGCACCCGGCCCGGCCCCACCGAGGGGAGCTGGTCCACGTCGCCCACCAGGATCAGCCGGCCCGGATCGGGCACCGCGCGCAGCACGTGGCAGGCGAGGTGGGTGTCGAGCATCGACGCCTCGTCGACGATGAGCAGGTCGCAGGCGAGCGGGTGCTCGCGGTTGCGCTGGAAGGCGCGGCTGCGCGGGTCGAACTCGAGCAGCCGGTGGAGCGTCGTGGCCTCGCCGCCGGTCGCCTCGGCGAGGCGCTTGGCGGCGCGTCCGGTCGGCGCGGCGAGCAGGACCTTCTGCCCCTTTTTCTCCAGGATGCGCACGATGCCGCGCACCAGGGTGGTCTTGCCGGTCCCCGGGCCGCCGGTGATCACCAGCATCTTGCGGGAGAGGCCGGCGCGGATCGCCTGCCGTTGCTGCGGCGCCAGCGCGACGTGCTCGCTCTTCTCGAACCACTCCACGGCGCGTTCGACGTCGATTTCGAACGGAAGCGGCGGCTGGATCAGCAGAGCGTGAACGCGCGCCGCGATCCCCAACTCGGCCGCATGCAGGGTCTTCAGATAGATCGCCGCCTCGGACGGGTCGTCGGGCGCGGCAGCCAGCGGCTCGACCACCACCTCGCCGGTGCCGGCGAGGGCGGCGACCGCCTGCTCGACCCGCCACGGCTCGGACTCGAGCAGCGTCTTCGCCTCCGCGAGGAGCTCCCGCCGCGGCAGGAAGAGGTGGCCGCGGTCGCCGGCGAGAGCGAGGAGGTGGAGGGTGCCGGCCTCGATCCGCTGCGGCGCATCCTTGGGAATGCCGAGAGCGGCGGCGATTTTGTCCGCGGTCTTGAAGCCGATGCCGTGGATGTCGGTCGCCAGCCGATAGGGGTTTTCCCTGACAAGGGTGTTGGCCTGGCCACCGTAGACTTTGTAGATCTTGATGGCATGGTGCGTCGAGACGCCGTGTGACTGAAGGAAGACCATGACCTCTTTGATCTCCCGCTGCTCGGTCCAGGCGCGCAGGATCGCGGCGCTGCGCTGCGGCCCGATCCCCTCGACCTCGCGGAGCCGCTCGGGCTGCCCCTCGATGACGTCCAGGGTGGCGAGGCCGAAGCTCTGCACCAAGCGGGAGGCCAACCCCTTGCCGATGCCACGGATCAGCCCGGAGCCGAGGTATTTCTCGATCCCCGCGACGGTTGCGGGAGCCACCGTCGCGTACGAGGAGACGCGGAGCTGCCGCCCATACTTGGGGTCCTGGACCCACTCCCCGGTCAGGCGCAGGCTCTCCCCGGGCTGGACGCCCAACAGGTTGCCCACCGCGGTCACCGGATCGCGTTGCCCGGTCACGGTGAGCCGCACCACGCACCACGCGTTCTCTTCGTTGGCGAACACCACCCGCTCCAGGACCCCGTGCACGCTCGTCGCGGTGTTGGCGGCAGGGGCGGCGGTCGGCGGCGGCTCGAGAGGAAGGGACATTTCTCTTCGTTTCCCAGGACAGAGCATATGACAACCTCGACCCGGCCCCTCGAATGTGCCAAAATGACCCTGCATGCAGGAAAAGCCCCTGGTTCTGGTGATCGACGACGAAACCGGCTCGCGTGAATCGATGGCCATCGCAATCGAGAAGGCCGGCCTGGCGGTGCGCACGTTCGACGACGCGCGCAAGGCGCTGGAATTCCTGGAGGAGAACGAGGGCGTCCGCCTGGCGGTCTGCGACCTGCGGATGCCCGGCATGGACGGCGTCTCCTTCCTCAAAGAGGTCCGCGAGCGCAAGCTCGACCTCGGAGTCATCCTGGTCACCGGCTACGGCAGCATCGAGTCCGCCGTCGAGGCGATGCGCATTGGCGCCGACGACTACCTGACCAAGCCGGTCGATCTCTACTAGCTGCGCAAGCGGGTGATGAACCTGATCGAGAAGCAGCAGCTCCAGGAGGAGGTCTCGAACCTCCGCCAGATGCTCGACAAGCGGTACGGCTTCGAGAGCATCATCGGCCGCTCGGGGCCCATGGAGCGCCTCTTCGAGATGATGAAGATGGTGGCGCCGACGCGCTCCAGCGTGCTGATCATCGGCGAGAGCGGCACCGGCAAGGAGCTGGTCGCCAACGCCCTGCACCGCGCCAGCCCGCGCCGCAACGAGCGCTTCCTCGCCATCAACTGCGGCGCCATTCCCAGCGACATCCTGGAGAGCGAGCTGTTCGGCCACGAGCGCGGCGCCTTCACCGGCGCGGTGGCGCGCAAGATCGGCAAATTCGAGCTCTCCCACCGCGGCACCTTGTTTCTGGACGAGATCAGCGAGCTGTACCCGGAGCTCCAGGTCAAGCTGCTGCGCGTCCTCGAGGAGCGGCAGGTCATGCGGGTCGGCGGCAGCGAGCTGATCGACGTCGACTTCCGGCTCATCGCGGCGACCAACCGCGATCTCGAGAAGGAGGTCGTGGAGGGGCGCTTCCGCGAGGACCTCTACTATCGGCTCAAGGTGGTGACGCTGCGCATCCCGCCGCTGCGCGAGCGGCCCGGAGACATCCAGCAGCTCGCCGACCACTTCCTGGAGATCTACTGCCAGGAGCACGGCAAGTCCCCGAAGCGGCTGAGCCCGGAGACGCTCGAGCTGCTCTCCCGCTTTCCCTGGCCGGGCAACGTGCGGGAGCTGCGCAACGTCATCGAGTCGGTGGTGGTCTTCCATCAGGGCGAGGTCATCCAACCGGCCGATCTGCCGATCGAGGTGCGCGAGTCCTCGGCGCTGGCGGCGCCGGGCAGCCCGGTCCAGGCGGTGGCGGGGGAGCCGCGCACGATGGCCGACATCGAGCGGCAGGCGATCCTGGAGACGCTCTCCCGCACCGGGGGCCACCGCGCGCGCGCCGCGGACATCCTGGGGATCGGACTCCGCACGCTGCAACGGAAGCTCAAGGAGTACAAAGATGAAGGCCACTTGCAGGATGATCTCTGAGGAGGGATGATGGAATTACCGGCCGAAGTGTTGATCCATAATGAGCTCCTGGGAGTGAAGGGCGGCAGAGGCACCCTTTTGCAGGTGAGTGAGGATGGCTACTACGAAGTCAACTGTGCGTATGGAGAGCGGATCCACCGAACCCTGTTCCCGATCCAGAGCACGGTCCTGATTTATCGCCAGCCGGAAGATCCGACGCGGCGCGACCTGGAAATCGAGCGCTGATATGACCACGAAGAAAAAAACGAAGCTCTCGGTCAACGTGGACCACATCGCGACGCTGCGCCAGGCGCGGCGGACCCGGTATCCCGACCCGGTCGAGGCGGCGTGGATTGCCGAGCAGGCGGGGGCCTCCGGCGTGACCGTCCATCTGCGAATGGACCGCCGGCACATCCAGGATTCCGACGTCGAGCGCCTGCGCGAGGGTGTGCGCGGCAAGCTCAACCTCGAGATGTCGATCTCCGCGGAGATGCTCAAGGCCGCCCTGCGTCTGCGGCCGCACCAGGTCACCCTGGTCCCGGAGCATCCGGAGGAGGTCACGACCGAAGGCGGCCTCAACCTGATCTTCTACGGCCGCCGGGTCTCCGAGTTGGCGGAGCAGCTCGCCGCCTCCGGCATCTCCGTCTCGGTGTTCATCGACCCCGAGCTGCGCCAGCTCCAGGCGCTCTCCAGCATGCCGGGAGGAGGAGCGCGCTGGGTGGAAGGCTTCGAGATCAACACCGACGCCTTCACCCGGGCGCAGGACCCCGCCCAGGTGAAAGAGGAGCTGGCGAAGGTGGCGGAGATGGCCGCGGAAGGCGCTCAGAAAGGGCTGCATGTCTACGCCGGCCACGGTCTGCGCACCGACAACGTTGGTCCCATCGCGGCCATTCCGCAGATCGAGGAGCTCAACATCGGGCACTCCATCGTCGCCCGGGCCGCCATGGTCGGCATCGACGCGGCGGTCAAGGAGATCCTCGCCGCCATGGCCGGCTGAGCTCGGACCTGGCCGGGAGGGAATGTGGAGACGGAGTCCGGCGTCCGTCTCTCCCGGACCGGCGTCGGCCTCTCCCGGACCGCCGTCCGCTTCATCCGTACCGTCGTCCACCTGATCCGGACGGTCGCCCGCCTGACCGGGACGGTCGTCCGCCTGACTTGATAGGGCGTCCACCTGACCGGGTCGGTCGTCCGCTTCATCGGGACGGTCGTCCACTTCATCGGGACGGTCGTCCGCCTGACCTGATAGGGCGTCCGCCCGACTTGATAGGGCGTCCGCCCGACTTGATAGGGCGTCCGCCTGACTTGATAGGGCGTCCGCCTGACTTGATAGGGCGTCCGCCTGACTTGATAGGGCGTCCGCCTGACTTGATAGAGCGTCCGCCTGACTTGATCGACCGTCCACCTCACTTGATTGGGCGTCCGCCTCATTTGATCGGGCGTCCCCCTCACCTGTTCGGGCGTCCGTTTCACTTGATCAGGCGTCCGGCTCACGCCTGCGAGGGTCCGCCTCATGTCGGCGAGGGTCCGTCTCACGTCGACGAGGGTCCACCTCAACTTCCCCATCGCCCGGTTCTACTTCACCCTCGTCGGTCTCACGTTCACCGCCTTCGGGCTCACGTTTACCGTCGCCGGCTCTACCGCTCTCATCCAGTGGCCACTGCGCTGCCCGTTGACGAAACGTAGACCGAGGGGAGAGGTGCTCAGGAGGATCGGCTGGCTCCTATCCGGTCTGGGCTCCTATCCGGTCTGGCTCGCTCCCCGTGGTCTGCGGCTCGCTCCCCATGCGCGGCCTGTCACGCCCCGTCCCTCAGCCCGCCGCCTTGCGGAAGACCTGCGCCAAGAGGACCATCACGTCCCGCGCCACGGCCGGATCACCCGTGCCCTGGTCGAGGGCTGTCACGGCCGCCGCCACCTGCCGCAACGTGTCGAAAGAGTCCCCGCCAGAGAGGCTGGCCGCTGCCGCGGTGGCGTGGGCAAGAGCGTTGAGGTCAGCGATCGAATCCGGGTAGTAGGAAGCGCCAAGATGCCCCGCAATCGTGGCCGCGAGAAGCAGATTTCCGCGAACGGGGAGCCTTCGGACAGTAGCTTCGCGATCTCTGCCAGCTCCAGATGTCTCATCTCATCCCTCCTCCCCGGGTGTCTCGCCGTGCCGGCTCGTCTCCAGGACGACCTGCCGGTGCAGGTCGACCAGATGGCTCATGAGCCGCTTGAATGCCGCGGCGACGTCTTCGGAACGATCGTTCTGCGCCGGGCGGTCCGCCTCGCGGTCCATGAGATGGAGCGCGTAGAAGAAGTCCAACGAGCCGAAGCCCAGAGCGGCGAGCACACGCTCCAAGGATTCGAGCTTCGGCAGCTCCTTGCCCTGCTCGTATTTCGAGAGCTGGCTCTTGCCGATTCCGGCTCGGCGGGCCACCTCGGCCTGAGACGTGCCGCGAAGCTCCCGGGCACGGCGGAGAGCCGGCCCGAGGTTCACGAACATGCCGCTCTTGATGATTGCCACTCACTCCGCCCCCTGGACGCCGGCC
>DATARD010000180.1:0-13252 GCA_036264355.1 Thermoanaerobaculia bacterium | reverse complement strand
CCCAGGTGGTCGTATGCCGCCCCTTGGCCAAAGAGGAACTCCAAGACCTCCGCCCGCGCCGGCTCGACGGTTCCCCACAGCTCGCCGCTCGACCCAGTCGTCTTGAAATTGACGTGGCTCTTCGTTCCTCTGTCGCCTCCGTACGGGGTGATCGCGGTTTCGTTGAAGCCGAAGATCATGGGCTTGGCGTAGTTCGACTGGAGGAGCTTGAGCGCACCCAAACTCAACGCCATTGGACCAAGCCCAACCCCGCTTGGTACTACAGTGTAGGCCGGTGTGTTGACCGCAACGTAATGCCCATTGATGATGTTCACCGGAGATGCCGAGGTGGAGGGCAAGAATGGAGTCAAGTCGCCAAGGGTGAAGGGCTGCACCGCGATCAGGTGTTTCGGCTTCGTTGTCCCTGCCGGCAACGCATGCGTCTCGGCATAGCGGACCGCGGTGATCATGGCGTTCTCCCAGGCGGCGACACTGTCCGGATTGCCGATCTTGCCGCCGCTGCCGCGGCTGTCCGGCTCGTTGGCAATCTCCCAGTATGTATTTTCATAGCACCAGAGGGCCTGCACTGTCCAGTTGATGACGTTGATCTGATACTGCGTCATGTTCTGCTCGGCTGCCGGGAGCCTGGGGTCGTTGGCGATCACGAAGTTCTCCGAGACGGTGAACCCGATCTGGGCCGTGCCACCCCGGGTATGCCGGTACCAGGCGCCCTGCGTAAAGGAGCCGTGCGCGAAGTCGCCCCCTTGGTGGGGAGAGAAGAAGGTCACCTCGACGGCGAGGTTGCGGGCCTTGGCATAGTTGACGACCTTGACCAGCCGGGTGAAGAAGTCCGGGTTCTGCTGATCGAGATGCCAGTAGGAGCCCGCCGTGTCGTAGAGAAAGGGGACGTTCGCGGGGTGCCACTCGCCGGTCAGCACCACCCAGAGGCGGATCTTGTTGATGCCGGCGATCTTGGCGTCGTCCAGCACTTGCTGATAGTTGGACTTCGAGGGATCGGGAGCCGGGTTGCCGGGCTGGTCGATCGCCCCGGACCGGCAGACTCCCTGATCGGCGAGATAAAGGTGGCAGCCCGTGTCGGCGGACACGCCGACGAGCACCTTCGTTCCGTTCCAGTTGAAGTAGTGGTGGGTGCCGCCGGCGATCCCAATCGGCGACACGCCGAGTGTGTAGGTCGAGCAGTTGCGCGGTGCCGGCACGGCCGGGAGGGTGCCGTCGGGGTTGGTTCCTTCCGTCTCGACGCCGCCGTCTCCCGGGATAACGTCCAGTTGGTCCTCCTCGCCGCCGGAGCCGAGGAGGGCCGGGTCGCCGATGTAGAGCTCGACGGGGTCTCCAAGCGTGGAGTCGAGAGGGAGGAGGCTTGGATCGACGTCGGTGCCTTCATCCGGCGGCGTGTCGAGGGGGCCGGGATCGGACGTCTGCGCCCGGAGAGGATGCGCGAGGAACAAAGAGACCAGGAGCAACAGCAGGAAGGGGAACGGCGCTCTGCACAAGACCGGCTTGCGGCTTTTCACCATGTGAGACCTCCTCAGAAACAAAAGGCCTGGCCGCGCCACGGAGCACCTGGAGCGGAGAGCATGGAAGCAATTTAGGCGTGGCGAAGAATAACGAGGGCGGTAACGAGAGTCAACCTGCCCTTTCGGCGCTCCTCAGCTTAAGGACCCGCAGATGATTGACGCAAAAAGAATGACAAAATGCGCCGCGCCCATGCTCGCCGCCCTCCTCCGCTTCCATCTCCACGTCGGTGCCCGTCTCGCGGTGCGGACGTTCGTGCCGGTGCTGGTCGCCGCGGCGGCGGGTCGCTGGGTGGCCGCCGAGGAATTGCGCCAACCAGCAAGGAGAACGCCTTGAAATTCGCTCCGACCCTCTGTCTCGCGATCCTTCTAGCTTCAACCGCCGCCACCGCTGAACAAACAATTTCCTGCTCTGCAGGACAAATCGAGGACATAGAGAAAACCGCCGATCCAGGCGACGCCCAGAAGATAGGAGTACCTCCAGCGCTGGAGGCCGGGCAGCTCCCGCACGAAAGGGATGAAACCGGTCAGCAGCCAACCCGTCGCGGAAAAGAGGGCCACGGCCAGAAGGCCGGCGACGCCCGGGATCATCGTGTCAACCGCCCGGCCACGTCCGCGACAAATTCATCACGCGGTATTGCACGCGCGGGAGATCCGGAAGGATGGGCGATCACAACCCAGGCCAGAGACAATCGCCGGACGGCGTAGTCTGACAAAGTAGAATTACCCTTCGATTGTTTTTTGAGGAGCTCTCATCACCGCCCGCAGCACCGCATTCAGCAGAATCCCCAGCGTGATCGCGATCACCACCGCATTACCGAGGAACAGCTTCCCCGTCGGCGGCAGAGTCGCGAACCAGTCCTTCTGCGCCGCGGCCGCCAGCGGCAGCGTCAAGGCGGCGATGAGGGTGATGGCGGTGGTCAGGAGGTAGACGTCGTCCTTCGGACCGCAGGCGAGAAGGCGGAGGCCGGCGGTCGCGATCATGCCGCAGATGACCAGGAAGACGGCGCCCACGATCGGCCGCGGGATGAGCACGAGGAGCGCGCCGAGCTTCGGCGACAGGCCGTAGAGCAGGAGGATGAGCGCCGCGATCTGCACCACGCGGCGGCTCGCGACGCGGGTGGTGGCGATGACGCCGATGTTCTGCGCGTAGGTGGTGAGCGGCAGGGCGCCGAAGAGCGGCCCGATCGCCGAGGCGAGCCCTTCGACGGTGATGCCGCGGTGGATGTGGCGCATGCGGAAGGTGACGCCGGAGACCGCGCAGGTGCCGGCGTAGTCGCCCACCGATTCGCTGATCGAGCCGATGAAGCCGACGATCACGCCGAGCACCGCGCCGCCCGCCCACTGCCATCCGAGCCCCGGCCCACCGAACAGGAACAGCCGCGGCAGCCCGATCCAGGCTGCTTTCTCCAGCGCGGTGAAATCGGCGAGCCCCAGCGGTGCCGCGATTCCGACGCCGCAGAGCATCAGGCTGAAGAACAGCGCGCCGCGCGCCAGCACGCCGAAGCGGAAACGATGACCGACGACGGTGAGCACCACGATCAGCACGACCGCGAGCACCGCGAGGCCCAACATCGATGGCCGGGGATCCGAGAGCACCCAGCCGCCGGCCACCCGGGCGAGCGAGAGACCGATGGTCAGCACCACGATGCCGCAGACGTAGGGCGGCAGGAAGCGGCGGAGCGGCGTGAGGATGCCGGTGACTCCGACCACTGTCTCGAACAGGCCGCCCACGAAGCCGGCCATCCACATCGCCGGCGCGCCGAAGATGGCGCCGGCGGTGGCCATCGCTCCGGTGTCCGTGGCGGACGGCCCGAGCACCGACGGCAACCGGTTCCCCCAGGTGGCGTTGACGAACGTCGCCACGCCCATGCACACCAGGCACGCCGAGATCATCGCCGCCGCCTGCGCCGCCGTGTAGCCCACCGCGCCGGCCACGACGATGGGCAGCACGTAGGGCGAAACGTCCACCAGCGTGTGCTGCCAGGCATACAGCAGGGTTTCCCAGGGCGGCGGCACGTCGTCGATGCCGTAATGCGGCGCGGCGACCTCGAGGTCGTCGTCCCACACCCGTTCCTCGCCGCGCGCGGTTGCCGGTTTCGTGGTTGCCGCTACTGTACCGATTCATGCCCGCCGCTTCCAACAGGTTACACTTGAATCATTATGCCTTTCTGTGTCGGCTGCTCCGTGGAGGTCCCCGACGGCACCACGATCTGTCCGGCTTGTGGCGCGCCGTCCGCGAGCGGCGAGCCGACCCTCTGCGATATTCCGACGCCCGCCCTCTTCGAGCGCGGGTCGCCGGTCGACCGCGGCAGGAACCGGTTCGCCGCCGGAACGGTGCTCGCCTCCCGCTACCGCATCGTCACCGCGCTGGGGCGGGGCGGCATGGGGGAGGTCTACCGGGCCGACGATTTGAAGCTCAACCAGACCGTCGCCTTGAAGTTCCTCCCCTCGGCTCGTTCTTCCGATTCCGTCGCGCTCGCCCGTATGCGGCAGGAGGTCCGCCTGGCGCGGCAGATCTCCCATCCGAGCGTCTGCCGGGTCTTCGACCTCGGAGAGATCGAAGGCCAGAGCTTCCTCTGCATGGAATACATCGACGGCGAGGACCTGGCGAGCCTGCTGCGCCGCATCGGCCGGCTGCCGGTCGACAAGGCGCTCGAAATCGCTCTTCACGTCGCGTCGGGGCTCGCCGCCATCCATGACGGGGGTCTGCTGCACCGCGACCTGAAGCCCGGCAACGTGATGATCGACGGCCGCGGCAGGGCCCGGATCACCGATTTCGGCCTCGCCATCCAGGCGGACGAGGCGAGCGCCGGCAGGCAGGCGGGCACTCCGTCCTATATGGCGCCCGAGCAGCACGCGGGCAGCGAGGCCAGCCCGCAGATCGATCTCTACGCCTTTGGGCTCGTCGTCTACGAGATGCTGGCCGGCCACCCTACTTGGCCGGCTGAGGGAGGGCCGGAGCGGCCGGCTCTGCCGGCGAGCGTCGCGGAAGGGATCGACGCGCGGATCAGGACGGTCCTGCTGCGTTGCCTGGAGGTCGAGCCCACGCGCCGGCCGGCTTCGGCTCTCCACGTCGTGGCGGCTCTCACCGGCCGGGACCCTCTGGCGCTGGCCGCCGCGGAAGGGCTCACGCTGTCGCCCGAGATGGTCGCTGCGGCCCCGCGGGCCGGGACTCTGCGCCCCGCTCTCGCCGTGGCTCTCTTGGCGGCGGCCCTCGCCACTCTCGCCGTCGTCATCGCTTTGGCAGGAAAAGTCCAGGCGTTCCAGCAGATTCCTTCCGAGTATCCACCGGATGTGTTGGCGGACCGCGCGCGGAGCCTTCTCCACGGTCTCGGGGCCGGAGACGCACCGCGAGATTGGTACGCCGGATTCTACCTTGATTCGAGCTACAGACGCTTCCTGGCGAGCGCTCTTTCCGACTCCGAGGCACAGCGGCTTCTGGCCTCCGGGAGACCGCCGCTGTACATATTCTGGCTCCGCACCAGCCCGGATCTCCTCGTGCCGGCCAACGGCGCTGTGACGTCCACCGATCCACCGCTAAAAACCGCCGGGGAGACGTATGTCGAACTCGATCTCGGGGGGCGCCTCCACTACCTCAAGGTCATCCCCGCCAGCGACCTGTCTGCCGGGAAAGAGGTTGTCGAGCCGAACTGGCAAGCCCTTCTCGCCGCCGCCGGGTTCGACGCGGCCCATCTCAAGGCGGTCACGCCCCTGCGCCGCCCTCCCGTCTTCGCCGACCGCCTCGCCGCCTGGGAGGGGAGATACCCGGGAATCCCCGCCCTTCCGATCCGCCTCGACGCCGCCGCCTTGCAAGGAAAACCGGTCTGGCTTGACATCACCGGGCCTTGGAACCGCGACCCCGCCCCAGGCCCGGGGCATGAAGGGAGCGGTGCCCAGTGGCTGGCGGCCTCCGATCTCGCGCTCCAGGTGACTGCGCTCTTGACCGGGCTCCTGCTGGCCCGGCGGAGCCTGCGCCTCGGGCGGGGTGACCTGCGAGGCGCTTTCCGGCTGGCGACCTTTGCCTTCTCTGTCATTTTCATGGGTTGGCTGATCAGCAATAAGTATACCTTGACCACTTTGTACAGTAGCCTCAGCGAGGCACTCGCGAGCTCCCTCCAGGCCGGCGTTTTCTTCTGGATGTTTTATCTTGCGTTCGAGCCGTCCGTCCGGCGCCTCTGGCCGAAACGGATTGTCGCTTGGAACCGCCTGCTCGCCGGCAAGCTTCGCGACCCTCTGGTCGGTCGCGATGTCCTGATCGGCTCTCTCGTCGGACTCGGAGGCACCCTCCTGACCTATGTGGGGGAGTTCCCCAAGAACCATCTCTGGGGGTGGCCACGGCCCGAAATCCTCAGTGGTGGTTTGCAGGGCTCGGCGCAGGCTCTGGCAGACATCCTCTTCGCAGGCGTCTCCGTGTCCCTGGAATTCATGCTTCTCCTGCTGGTCCTGCGCATTCTGCTGCGACGGGAAGGACCAGCGGTCGCGGTCCTTTTCCTTCTTATGACTTGGGGACTTTCCCTTCCAGGTCCGTTCACGCCGCAGAACCTCATCTGTTCGGGGCTGGCGGCAGGACTTCTGGTGGTCGCTTGGATCCGCTTCGGACCTCTGGCGGGAGCAGCCGGCTGGGTGACTTCACTGCTCAGCGTCCGTTACCCCCTGACTGCCAATACCTCGGCTTGGTACGCAGGTAGAGGTCTCTTCGCCATCCTCATCATCGTCTCCCTCGTGCTCTACGGCTTCGCCACCTCCGTCGCCGGCCAGCCGTGGTTCGCACGGAGCGGCGTGCTGGACGACTGATCATGCTCGCCGCCCTCCTCCGCTTCCATCTCCACGTCGGCGCCCGCCTGGCGATGCGGACGTTCGTGCCGGTGCTGGTCGCCGCGGTGGCGGGGATCATGCTGCTCGGCAAGGATTTCCTCGCGTCGTTTTCGGTCCTCCTCTGGGGGCCGGGATCGAGCGGCGGATCAGGGACTCTGATCGCCGCGTTCTGCTACGTCGCGGCGGCGAGCGCGGCGCCGCGGGTGTGCCGCGGGCTGGACGGCTGGCTGCGCCACCTGCCGATCGGCGGCTTGGCGCAGCGGCGGGCGGCGGCGCTCGCCATCGCGGTGTCGCAGGTACCGCTCCTCGCCGGCCTGGCGTTTCTCTCGCTGGCCGCCACCCGGATGGGCCGGGCGACGGTCGCCGACGTGCTGGGCCTGCTGGTCTCTGCCGGCGCGGCTTCGCTGCTCGCCATGCCGGTGCAGCGCCTCTGGCTGACCCGGCCGTTGGCGCTGGGCGCTGCCGTGGTGGCGGTCTCCGGCGGCTGGCTTCTCCTCGCCGCCGGGATCGCCCTGCTCGCCGCCGCCGATCTCTGCGCGGGCGAGATTCCGCGGGAGAAGCATCCGTCGCTCGCGGGACGCGGCACGCGGCGGGCGATCGGCCGCTGGACCGGCGCCCTGGTCGAGGTGCGGATCGCCTGGCGGGCGCTGCGCTGGCGGCTCCTCTCCGCGGCGGCTTTCGGGTTGCTGCCGCTGGCCGGCGCGGCGGCGTTCGTGGCGCACAACGAGCTGGCGCCGCGCCATGTACGCCTCGCCGCGCTCCTCGGCGGCGCCTGCTCGGTGGTCTTCCTGTTCTCCGATCTCGGCGAGGTGCTGGGCGCCCGGCGGCCGGCGTGGCCGTGGTCGCGCTCCCTCCCCTGGTCGGCCCGCCGGCGGGTGCTGTTCGACGCCGGCTTCCTCGCCGTCCACGCCGTCCCGACCCTCCTCCTGACCGCCTGGATCGACGGCCTGTCGTGCCTCGCCGTGCTGGCGATCACGCCATGGCTGGCGGTACGCTCCGCCGGCGCGATGCGGCGGGCGCCCGAGCGGCGGACCGGCGCGTCGGGGGAGATCCTGATGGAAGGGCTTCTGCTCGCCGCCGCCGTGGCCCTCCTCCCCTGGATCGCCCTCCTGCCGCCGTTCGCGCTCCCGTGGGCGGTGCGCGCCGCGGCGGAGCGCGACCGCCAACAGAAGGTCAGCCGGTGGCTGGAGCTGCACCACCTCGCGGTCGGCGATCCGCAGTCGTGGAGCGCCTGAGGAAGCGAATCTCATGATCAAGTTCCATCAGACGTCGTTCTCCTACCGCGCCGGCGAGCCCGTCCTCGCCGGCATCGATCTCGAAATCGGACCCGGCCTCACCCTCCTTCTCGGTCCCAACGGCTGCGGCAAGAGCTCGCTTCTCAAGCTCGCCGCCGGGGTGGAAGAACCGGACGAAGGACGGGTGGAGATCGACGGCCACGATCTGTGGAGCGACGAGGTCGCGGCGCGGCGGACGCTCGCCTACGTGCCCGAGCAGCCGGACCTGACGCCGTATGCCACCGTGCGCGAGATCCTCGCGCTCGTCTGCCGTCTGCGCGGCGAGCCGCGGGAGAGGGGCGAAGAGGCGCTGGAGCTGGTCGGGCTGCGCGGCCTCGCGCACCGCTCGGTGCGCGAGCTGTCGATGGGGCAGCGCCGCCGCGCCGTGCTCGCCGCCGCCCGCGTCGGCACGCCGCGCCACGTCCTCCTCGACGAGCCCCTCGAAGCCATGGACCGCGGCGCCCGCGAGGACATCCTTGCCTGGATCGATGGCCTGCTGACCAATCCGAACACCGCGGTGCTCGTCGTGTCGCACGACATCGAGCCCTTCGTCCCGCGCGCCACCCGGGCGCTCACCGTGCGCGAGGGGCGCACGATCACCGTCGATCCGCTGCCTGGAGAGGCGGCGGAACGGCTGGCTTTGATGGAACGGTGGGCGCGGGGGGAGAGCTGATCCGATTCAGTTCGGCTCGTCGATGACCGCGGCGACAGACGTGGCCACGGCAGCCTTTTCCAGCCAACGCTCCAGTCGCTCCGTGTCCTTCTGGGCGAGGATGCGCTCGCGGATTGCATCCGGCACCGCAATGCCGCGTGCCCGCAGCACGGTCAGCAGGTTGCGCGCCGCCTCCTCGGTGCGTCCCGTGGTGAGCCCCGCGGTAAGCCCCTCGACGAGCCCTTCGGAACGCCCCTCGGTACGCCCCTGTGCGACGTATTTCTTCGCGAAATCGCTCTGATATTCGTAGCCCTTCATCATCGTCTCCATCGCGCGGCGCACCGCTTCATTCATGGAATTGTACACGAGGTCGTAGTACAGCCTGGCCCTGTCGTCGTCGAGCTCCCGGATGGCGGGCAGTACCGCGGTGGCGATCGTCGCCCCCTTCTCTGTCTCTCCGTGCGCCATCGCAGACAGCACCCCAAGCTCGGGCCGGCGGGTCGCCTCCTCGGGGTCCGTAACGACCGGGATGGCGGTGCGGTGTAACACATGCGGATGCAGGACGAAGCCGGAGTGGCCGGTCTCGATCGGCTCCGCGCACCAGGCGGCAACGTCCGGATCGGGCGCGACCACGAGGAGAGCCGCCGGGCAGCCGTGGATGGCTCGCGAGACGGTCACATAGGCGGGCCAACTGAAACGCTTTCTGGGATCGTCCGACAGTTGGACCTCGACGATGATCACCCGGACAGGGATGTCGCCCTCGAAAAGAACAATGACGACATCGGCGCGGTATTCAGCGGGCTGGATCTCGGTCAAGTCCGCCGAGGCGAGGCGCGCTTCGCTGTAGACCGGAAGCGGGACGCCCAGCGCCTCGCCCAGGAGCTCGGCGGCGAGTGAGGGACGGTTTTTGAAGAGATCGATCAGGATCTCATGGATCATCGAGGGCATGGCGGCGACGTTTCCTCCGGGTTCCTGATGCCGCCACAAGATATCATCTTTCTGCCTCAGAGATCCGTGAGACCGGCATTTAATCCGCCCCCGCCTCCCCGCGCTCGCTGACCGGAATCCGCCAGCTCACCACGAAGCGGCCGTCCCCGGCTGCGAACGTCAATCCTTCCCAGCCGAACAGCCGGGCGAGGCGTTCGAGGAGGCGCCGACCGCCGTAGGGCTCGATGCGGATCGATCCCTTGTCATCGTCCCGGGTCTCGTTCTCGACTTCGCAGAGCAGCTCGCGGCGGCCGCGGTCCACGAACAGGCCGAGGCGCGGCACGGCGCCCGGCCGGCCGTGGCGGACGGCGTTGACCAGCACCTCTTCGAGGAAGAGACCGAAGCCGCCGCGCACCGGCATGGGGAACCAGTAGGTCGCCGGCCAGTCGAAGGCCATGGACAGGACGTCGCCGGTCGACCGTGCGAGGGCGCCGTTGTCCCAGCAGAGACTGGAGCGCAGCTCCGGGTCCGCCGCGACGCGCGCGAAGACCCTTTCCAGGGCGGCGAGGGTGTCGCGGGCGTGCGAGGGCTCGATGGCGCAGGCCGGCGAGAACGGCGGCTCGGCGTCCCAGTGGTCGAGGAGCCAGGCGGTCACTCCGATGCGGCGCTCGACATAGGCGGAGAGCCAGGCGATGAAGGCTCGATCGGCGCGGTCGGCGTCATTCTCATCTCCCTCGTCGCGCGCCAGGGCGTGGGCGAGGACGCGCACGAGGGTGTCGATGCCGTGGCTCAGGAGACCGGCGAGGCGACGCCGCTCTTCGCCGCGGGCGCCGTGGACCAGATCCTCGGTGAGCAGCGCGAGATCGGCGTCGGGCTCGAGGACGAAGAGCACGCCGAGCCGGTGGCGCTCGTCGGCCTGCAGGGCTTCGATGGGCGCGGTCACCGCCACCGAGCGCACCACCGCGTAGCGCGTCTCCAGCTCTCCGGCGTCATTGCGCACCCGGAGCGGCAACCCATAGGCCCGCCGGGCGTCGGGACCGGCCATCTGCATGCGCTCGTAGTGCCGGCGCTCCCGCGCGCCGCCGGCCACCAGGTCGGCGATGCGCACGCCGGCCGTGATGCCGAGGCGGCGCGCGGCCGCGTTGCCGAACACGACGGCGTCGGAGTTCGGATCGACGACCAGGAGCGGCACCTGCATCGTGTTGAGCAGGTTCTGCTTCTCGGCCAGCGCGCGCTCGGCCTTCTCCTGCGCCTGCTCGGCGCGCCGGCGGTAGAGCTCGAAGCCGCCGAGGAGGAGCGCCATGGGAAGGAGGAGCAAGGCGAGCGACACGACCGGAAAGCCGGCTTCGGTCTTGGGGAAGAGGATGATCAGCCAGTCGCGCGCGGCGACCTGGAGCGCCGCGACCGCCCCCTGTCCTTCGACGACGCTGTGCTGCACGCTGCCCGGGGTGACGAACAGGCCCTCGCGGCGCTCCCGTTCGGCGGCGGCGGCCACGGCGCGGGCGAGCGCTGGGTCACGGCCGGCGGGCAGCGCGGCGGCGGCATCGGAGACAGCGGTCCACGGCCGCCAGCGGTCCTCGGGCGGCGCCGGCAGGGTGACCACCTCGGCGATCAGCGGCGGCTCGATCTGCCGCGCGAAGGCCCGCCAGTCGAGATCGAAGGTGATGTCCGTGCCGAGGATGCCGGTCGTGCCTGACGCCGGATCGACGTAGGGCACGGTGATGGTCGCCACCACCCCCTGGCCGCCGAGGTCGAGATAGAGGCCGGAGTAGTAGACCTGTCCGGCCGGCCGGGAGAAGTCGAACTGGAAGAAGAACTCGTTGGAGACGAAGCTCGGGAGCTGCGGCAGCTTGCGCAGCTCGCGCCCCTCGTCCTCTGCCGCCCGCCGGCGCGCCGCGGGATCGGCGGTCAGCTCGGCGAGCGGCATGGTGACCAGGGTGCCGTCCTCCGACAGGGCATACACCCGCGCCACCCGCGGCGGCCGCGGGCCGGGCACGGCGGGAAGCGGCCGGGCGGCGAGCGCGGCGCCCATCCGTTCGCCGAGCCGCAACAGGTGCGGTGCGACACTGCCGAGGAAGCCGGAAGGCCCTCTCCCTCCAGCCTCCGCCACATCGAGCGCCTTGCGCCGCGTCACCACCAGCCACGTCTCGCCGATCGCCAAAAACCGCTGGGAGCGGAGCTGGAGCGGCGAGCGGCTGCCCCCCGGCTCCGGTCCTGGTGAGATCGGGACCCAATGGACCGGCTCCGCGGGGGAAACCTCCACCGGGCTCGCCAGCAGGTTGCGGATTCCCGCCAGGGAGGGAGGCACCGAGCGCCGGTCCTGCCAGTCGGCGATCTCGCCGTAGAGGCGGGCGCGCTCCGGGTCGGCGATCTGTGCGCGGTAGCGCTTGAGCGCGAGATGCAGCCAGGCGGTGACGCCGGGCGTCTCGGTGGGCCGCGGCGGCGTTTTGTCCTGGACGAGTTGGAACAGCGCCGCCGCCTGCTCCTCCCCCACCCGCCGGTGCCACTCGCTGCGGACCGAGGCGACCGTCAACGCCGCGAGCGCGACGAACAGGGCGGCGCCGAGGTAGAGGAGATGCGGTGGGCGGGACCGGGAGGAAGACATGGCGAGGATCGGGCAGGGTCGAGTCATTCTACTGCGCCGCCGAGTTTGCGGTTTTTTTGCGTCAGCTTGCGTCGAGCTCCACGAAAAACCAGTTTACTGAGTGGAGGGCCGCCTCAGACACCGCGAACAAGAGAGTTCCCCTGTGCGAACCCGATCTAGTTGCGGCAAAACCCAAGAGCTGAGACAAAAAACCGCGTAGATTCGCGGCACCAGCCGCGACATGTACGGCGTCCGCCCGCTTGCGGCTCTGTTCCACCGGGATTCTGACGCCGCCTGCCGCTGGTTTCGCGGCAGCGGATCGCGGGTTCGCATCTTATTTGCGTTGTACCCTCGGCGCTCTCCTGGTTTTGCCGCAAACTGCGCGGGTTTCGCGGCAAAACCCGCGGCGCACGCGCACGCGGCGACAGGGTAGACTCCTCCCATGCCTTGGGAGGAGACCCCGGAGAGCCTTGAAGGAGCTGCGGTCCGCCGGCCGATCGCGGTCGTCGAGGACCACCTGTTCCACATCACGGAGCTGCTCCAGGCTCTGGATGCGGAGGCTCCCGAGCTGCTCCGGCACGTCGCCGTCCTCTGTCTCGAACGGCCCGGCCCGGACACCACCGCGGCGGTGGCCCGCTGGCTCGCCGCCTGGCCGGAGCTGCGGGTGGTGGCTGCGGTGCCGGCGGGCACCGCAGCCGTCTCGCTCGATCCGCAGGTCCTCACCGTGCAGCACGTCTTCTGCCGCACCCTGGCCGGGCTGCTCCGCCCCGGCGGCCTGCTGCTCCAGGACATCCAGCTCGCCACCCTCGCCTTCATCCCCGCGGACCGCTGGTGGGAGTCGATCTACCTCGCCGCGACGGTGCGCGGCCTGTTCCCCTCGCGCCCGCCGGCCTGCCGCTTCGTCTCCAACAAAAGAGGCTATGAGGCCACCTTCGGCCGCGATCTGGTCGAAGCCGGCTTCGATCCGCGCGACGTGATCGAGAAGGGGGACCTGCACCAGGTGCTGGTGCCGACCCTGCGCTCCTTTCTCGCCCGCCGCTTCCCGTGGGATCTCGAAACCGCCCACGGACAGCCGCCGGCCGCGGTCGGCGCGACGGAGGAAGACCGCCGCGAGGTCGAAGCCGGGCTCGACCTCATCGCCTGGCTCGCCGCCGACGGCGGCCTCGATCTCGGAGGCCGCATGCTGCCTGGGGAACGCGTCCGCCTTCGCGCCGGCAGCCCGGAGGCCGAGACCTGGAAGAGCCTGCTCACCGACCGGCTCACCGGCGGCGAGGGCCTCCCCGTGGTCGCGGTCGGAGAGCGCGTCGGGCCGCCCGGAGCCCTCCGCGCCGAAGCCACCAACGCCGCCGCCCGCCATCTCCACCTGCTGCGCAGCCGCCTCAGCGATCCCGGAGCCATCGTGACCGCGCGGCACGCCTACCGGTTGCGCGACGATCTGCGGGTGGGGGTGGGGCGGCTGCGAAAGGACAAAAGGACATAAAGGACA
>DATARD010000154.1:0-2654 GCA_036264355.1 Thermoanaerobaculia bacterium | reverse complement strand
TGCGCGAGGCGGCGCTCTCCGCCTACTCCCACCAGGACCTGCCGTTCGAGCGCTTGGTCGAAGAGCTGGCGCCAGAGCGGAGCCTCGCGCGCACGCCGCTCTTCCAGGTGATGTTCCTGCTGCACGGCACAGCGGTCGAGGAGGGCGAGCTGGCGGGTCTCACGCTCGCTCCGTTCGGCGGCCTGGCCACGGCCGAGCGCGCGGCCAAGTTCGACCTCACCCTGGAGCTGATCGAGGGCGGGCCGGATCTCACGGTCCTCCTGGAATTCCGCCGCGACCTGTTCGACCCGGCGACCGCGGTCCGCCTGCTCGGCCCTTTCACGGCGCTGGCCGGCTCACTGGCCGCGGCGCCGGAGGCGCGGCTCGCCGAGCTGCCGCTCCTCACCGCCGCGGAGCGGCAGCAACTGGTCGGGGAATGGAGCCATGCCGAGACGGTGCCGCGGCTCGCGGGCACGCTCCATGGGCTGTTCGCGGCGCAGGCGGCGCGGACACCGGCGGCGACGGCGGTGATCGCGGTCGAGGAGCGGCTGAGCTACGGCGAACTGGCCGGGCGGGTGCGGCGTCTGGCCTGGCGGTTGTCGCAGCTCGGCATGGGGCCGGAGCGGATCGTCGGCGTGCGCCTGGGGCGGAGCGCGGAGCTGGTGGTGACGCTGCTGGCGGTGCTCGAGAGCGGTGCGGCGTATCTGCCGCTCGATCCGGCGTATCCGGCCGAGCGGCTGCGCTTCCTGCTGGCCGACGCCGGGGCGGCGCTGGTGGTGGCGGAACGCTCGCGGGCCTGGCCGGAAGGCTTCACCGCCGAGATCCCCGAGCTCTACATCGACGAAGCGGCTCCCGGGATGGCGCCGGCTTCCGCGCCTGTTTCCGCGCTTGTTTCAGACACTGCCGCGGAAGAAAACTTGGCGTACCTGATCTACACGTCGGGATCGACCGGGGTTCCCAAGGGCGTGGCGATCCCGCACGGCAGCGCCCTTCGTCTGGTCGAGTGGGCGCTCGCCCGGTATTCCGCGGCGGAGCTCGCGGGGGTTCTGTTCTCGACCTCGACCAGCTTCGACCTGTCGATCTTCGAGCTCTTCGTGCCGCTGTCGTCGGGTGGCGCGGTGATCGTGGCGGACAACGCGCTGGCGCTCCCCGGGCTGCCGGCGGCGTCGGAGGTGACGCTGGTCAACACGGTGCCGTCGGCGCTGGCGGGCCTGCTCGACCTCGGCCCGCTGCCGGCGGCGGTACGGACGGTGAACCTGGCGGGAGAGCCGCTGCGCGGCGCCTTGGCGGAGCGGATCCACGGGGCTTCTGTGGCGCGGCTGTGGAATCTCTATGGACCGTCGGAGGACACGACGTACTCGACGGGAACGGAGGTGGCGGCTGGAACCGGGCGCGAGCCGGACATCGGCCGGCCGCTGGCGGGCTCGACGGCGTTCGTGCTGGACGGGACCCTCGAAGTGCTGCCGGTGGGTGTGCCGGGCGAGCTCTGCCTGGGTGGCGAGGCGCTGGCCCGGGGCTATCTCAACCGGCCGGCGCTGACCGCGGAGCGCTTCGTGCCGGATCCGTTCGGCGGTTTCGGGGGCTCCCGTCTCTACCGCACGGGAGACCGGGCCCGTTGGCGCTCCGACGGGGCGCTCGAGCTGCTGGGGCGGATGGACCACCAAGTGAAGGTGCGGGGCTTCCGCATCGAGCTGGGCGAGATCGAGGCCGTGCTGTCGGGGCATCCGGCGGTGCGGGAGGCGGCGGTGACCGCCCCGACTGACGCGGCGGGGGACCGGCGGCTGGTGGCGTACGTGTCGGCCACGGAAGGGAGCGGACCGCTCGACGCGGCGGCGCTCGGCGTCTATCTCGGCTCGCGTCTACCCGCGTTCATGGTGCCGTCGGTGTGGGTGGAGCTGGCGGCGCTGCCGCGGACGCGGACGGGGAAGGTGGACCGCCAGGCGCTGCCCGCACCGGGGGAGACGGCGGCCGGGACGGCGTACGAGGCGCCGCGCACGGCGGCGGAGGAGATGCTGGCGGGGATCTGGGGCGACCTGCTCCGCCGGGAGCGGGTGGGGGTGCACGACAACTTCTTCACCCTGGGCGGGCACTCGCTGCTCGCGACCCAGATGGTCTCCCGGCTGCGCGCCCGGCTGGGGGTCGAGCTGCCGGTGCGCGCGCTCTTCGAGCATCCCACGGTCGCCGGTCTGGCGGTGCTCCTCGCCGGCCACGACCAGGGAGGGGGAGAGGAGCCGATCGTCGCCCTGCCGCGGGACGCGGGGGGCGGCGGCATGTTCCCGGCGTCGTTCGCGCAGCGGCGTCTGTGGCTCTTCGATCAACTCGAGGCGGAAAGCGTGTACAACATGCCGCTCGCCCTGTCGCTCGAAGGCGAGCTGGACGAAAAGCTGCTCGCGGCGGTGTTCGGCGAGCTGGCGCGGCGCCACGAGACGCTGCGCACGACGTTCATCGCGGGGACCGACGGACCGCTGCAGGTGGTGCATCCGGCCATCGCACGGCCGTTCGCGCTCCAGACGATCGACCTGTCGGCGCTGGGGGACGAGGAGCGCCGGCGGGAGCTGACGCGGCGGGTGGCGGAGGAATCGCTCCGCCCGTTCGATCTCGCTTCCGGGCCGCTGCTGCGGGGGACGCTGGTGCGGCTGGCCGCCCGCGACAACGCGCTGCTGCTCACCCTGCAC
>DATARD010000077.1:0-9417 GCA_036264355.1 Thermoanaerobaculia bacterium | reverse complement strand
GACCGTGCCTCTCGTCGGCGACAAAGGCGAGCAGGACTAGGTCCTCGTGATCGGCGAGGTCAGCAAGGGAGCGGGGTTTGCCGGCTGTGTCGGATACGCGAGCAGCGGCGGCGAGTACCTGGACGGCAACGTCGCCGGGAGAACTCCCCAGGAGATCGCACGCGAGATGCGGGAGGTGGTTTCCCAGCGCCCGAGCGGATGTGCAGATCCCGTGCGCCACTTCATGATGCGCCCGGCGCCGGGCGAGGACCTCTCGGACGAGCAGTGGAGGAGGGCCGCAAGCCTCCTCGTCGGCCGCATGGGGTACGCCGAGTCGCCTTGGGCGGCCTATCTCCACTCCCACGGAGACGGCCGCCATCTCCACGTCGTGACCAGTCTTGTCCGCTATGACGGAAAGCTCGTCAAAGACTCCTTCGAGAAGCGCCGCATCCACGACGTCGCCCGCGTGCTGGAACAGGAATTCGGACTCCAGCCGGTCAAGTCGCAAGGTGATCGCGGGCGAGGCGACCGGCTCGCTTCCCGGATCGGGGACGAGAGCGCCGACCTCGCAGAGCTGCGCGCCACGATCGACCGCGCGCTCGAGGTCGTCCATGGGCAGAGCCTCGGCGAGCTTGCCGCCGAGCTGCGCTCTGCCGGAGTCGAGATGCGGGTGCGCACGGGCCGGGAGCAATTGCCTGTCGGTGTGAGCTTCCGGGCTGGCGACCGTCCAGCGCTCCCTGGGGGCGAGCTGGGGAAAAACTACACCGTCGGCGCGCTCGGGCGAAGGCTCGGCCCGAGCGAGAAGCCGCGGACCGGCTGGGTCGGATGTTCGGGGCTCACCCGCCCCGAAGCGCAGATGGCTCTGCGCGGCTATGAGCCGGATGCGGTCCTTCCCCTCTCGGGCGGCCCCCTCGACCTCGCAAGCGCTCTCGACCAGCGGATCGACCTGCGCCAGGCGACCTTCGTCTGGAAGCTTCCGGAGCACTACGCGGGAGGTTTCGTCTCGTTCCTTGAGCGTGAGCTTCCGGGCCGTTCGATCGCTCCCGTCGAAGGGCTTGGAGCAGCTCACTCCGAGCCCTCCTCCGAGGTCTCGCGCTATCGCAGCGAGCTCGGCGCCCTTGCCGACCGCACGGCCGGTGAAAAAGATGCCGTCGTGCGGCGTCTCCTCGGGCGCGCCGGACGCGCCCTGGAGGAGCTCGGCACGGCGCGGCAGGAGCTCCTCGAAGACGTTCCGGGCGCCGCCCACCGGCTGGCCTTGGCCGCCGTGCGCGTCTACCGGGAAACCGGCTGGCGCGACATCCCGCCCAGGCTCCGCCCGGGTCTGGTCGAAAACGCGGTCCGCTCCCATCTCGACCGCCTCTCCGAGATCCCCGGGCTCCCGGAGATCGTGGTGCCTAGGGAGCTTCGGGGTGCCGGCTTGGAAGCCGCCCGGGAGGAGTATCTCCGCGGCGTCGCTCACGTCGACCGGGCTCGTTCCTGGGCAGGGTTCTCGGCGATCTCGACTGAGTCCCGCCGCGTCGCGAGGGCCGGCGAGCGGCTGGCGTCGGGGCAGATGCGGGCGGGAGATCTCGCTCTCCTCGGAGGGAGCGCCGCGCAGATCAGGGTCCGGGCAGCTGACGCCGCGCTTCGCGCTCCGCGCCGGCGAGAGCTGCGGACCACGTCCCTGGAGCGGGTGGCCGCCCGTGCGGGGGAGGCGCAGCGCCCCGGAAACGCGCGGCGCGTCCGCTCCGCGAGCGAGCGGGCCACGGCGGTGCGCGAAGAGCGCCGCGCCGCGGCGGAGCTGCTGCGCGACCGGCGCCGCGGCCGGTCGCGGCCCGAGATCGCCCGGAGAATCCTCGTCGCTCGCGCGGCGCGCGCGGACGGTCTCTGCCGCTGGGCGGGAGTCCCGTCGCTCGGCGCCTGCATCGTCGCACCGCTCGGCGTGCGCCGAGCCGTCACCAACGCCGCTCTCGCCGAGGGTGTCGACGCCTTCACTCGCTCGGCTCTGCGCGCCGGCCTGAGCGCCCCCGCCGTCGTCCGTGCGGTCAGCGACACCTGGAACCTTCTGGTCACGGGTGGGGTCGCCACGGTGGGAGTCCGCGTCGCGATCCGTCTGGCGCTCGGCGCGGTCCGCCAGTACTCCGCGGCAAGCCGCGAGGCCGAGCAGGAGCACGAACGGTGAAGCCTGCACGCTTCGTTCTTGTCCTCGCTCTCCTTGCGCTCCTCGCGCGGTACGTCCGTCTGAACTTGACCGGCAGCGTCGCCCGCGGTTTCTACTGGGTGGCCCGTACGGCACCCGAGCGCCGCGACCTCGCCGAAGTCCAGCCGGCCGGCGAGCGGTGGGCTCGGTGGTGGGGCGGCCCCCCGCCATCGCTCGCCAAACGCATCGCCGCGGTCGGCGGTGACCGCGTCTGCGTCGAGCCCCGCCAAAGCACGTGCCATCTCCTCGTCGCCGGCCGCCAAGTCGGCCAGGCCGTTTCCCGCGGCCGGTGCGCCAGCCGCGGCTGCTCGATCGTGGCCTCAGGCGAGGTCTGGCTGGTCGGCGACGCCGCCCAATCGGACGACTCGCGCGCCTTCGGTCCGGTGCCGGCGAGCGCCGTCACCGGGCGCCTGGTGCCCCTCCTCACCGAATGAACCGCATGGACGAGCTCTACGACCTTCCCCGCGGAACACGCATCGAGCGCCAGGCTCTCGCGGTCGCGACCGTCCTCAGCGTCGTCGTGGCTGTCTGCGCCGGCTACGCCGTCGCCGGTGCCGCGCTGCTCCACGGCACCGCGTGGCCGGGCTGCTGGGGGCCGAGCCGCGGCGAGGCGCTTGTGCTTCTCGCTCTCGCCGCGGCGGCGTTGGCCGCCGCGCTCCGCACGAGCCGCCTCCGGCCGGCGCTTCTCCCGGCTTCGCTCCTCACGCTCGCCTACCTCGTCTGGGCTGTCGCGGGCGGCGCGGCGGGGCAGGTCTGCCGGCCGGCTCTTTACTTCCGCGCACGTCCCGGGCTCGCGGCCTGGCCCGCGGCGAGGCGCCGCTGCGACGCCTGGGGGCTCTCCCTGGGCTCGTTCGCCTTCGCCTGCGAGAGCGCCTGGCTCGTCGTCGCGGCGCGTCGCCTCCGCAGCCGCGGCGACACGCATGGCTCGGCCCATTTCGCGACCGACGAGGAGCTCAGGCGCCAGTTCTCACTCGCAGAGCCCGGCCAGGGCTCGGGCATCCTCGTCGGCCGCAATGGGGGCAAAAACGTCCTCTTCACCGAGGACGGCCACATCCTCCTCGTCGCTCCCTCAGGCGGAGGCAAAACGACCTGCCACGTCGTCCCCGCTCTTTTTGATGCGAGCGGCCTCGCGGCGAGCGCTCTCGTCCTTGACATCAAGGGCGAGCTCGCCACCCTGACGAGCGGCTTTCGCGCTGCCCACGGCCATCGCATCATCCGCCACAACCCGGCCGAGCTCGGCGAGGATCTCGCCCGCTACAACCCGCTCTGGCGCGTTCGCCCCGAGCGCGCCGTCCAGGACGCCCAGCTCGTCGCTCAGGACCTCGTCCCGGCGACTCCCTCCGACCCTTTCTGGGGTGTCGCGGCACGCCAGTTCGTCACCGGCCTCGTCCTCCACATCCTTTCGACCGCCGAGGAGAAGTCTCTGGGCTCCTGCTACGACTTCCTGACCGACACCCTGCCGCTCGAAAAGCGCCTGGCCACGATGCTCAAGAGCAACCTCCGGGTCGTCTCGGGCGCCGCGCGAGCCCTGCTCGACATGGCCGACAAGACGCGCAGCAGCGTCCTCGCGACGGCGACCGCCGCGCTCGGCCTCTACGCCGATCCGATCCTTCGCGCCGCGACCGCGGCGAGCGACTTTGAGTGGGAGGACCTGCTCTCTTCGAAGACGACGGTCTATCTCACCCTCACACCCGACCAGATCCGCCGGCTCGAGCCTCACCTGCGCCTCATGGTCTCGCAGCTCCTCGAAGCCATCACGGCGCAGGGGCCCCAGCGGGAGAGGAGAGTCCTCCTCGTCCTCGACGAGTTCCCCGCCCTGGGAAAAGTCGAAGCCCTCGCCAAGGGCATCGCCTACGTCCGCGGCTATGGAGGCCAGGTCTTCCTCGTCGTTCAGAGCCTGCGCCAACTGACCGAGCTCTATGGACGCGACGAGAGTCTTTCCGGCAATTGCCGGCTCCTCATCGCCTATGCAGCGGCCGACGTCGAGACCGCCGAGAAGCTGAGCCGCCACGTCGGCAACCAGACGCTCAACATCGAGCGGGTGAGCCGGTCTTTCGGCCGCGCCGGAGGCAATGTCCAGACGGTTGACCTTGCCCGTCCGGTGATCTCACCCGACGAGGTCCTGCGCCTCCCGAGCGCGCAATGCCTCGTCTTCCTCTCGGGCGCCCGGCCGGCCCGCCTCCAGAAGGTCCCGTACTTTGCCGACCCCGCGTTTCGCCTGGCCGCAGCCGTGCCGGCCGCGCCGGTCGTCCGCTGGACCCGCGCTCCGCGCTGGTCGAGCACCAGCGTGCCACCCACCGCTCCCGACCGTCCTGGCGCGGGAGAGGCGGCCGAGCTCGTCGAGCTTGGCCGCCAGCTCGCCCAGGACGCGGAGCTTGCCCTCTAAGGGACTTGGCGCATGGACCACGTCGAACACGATCGCGACTATGCGGCCAAGTTGGAGATCTTTCTCCCGCGTGCCATCCTCGACCTCTTCGCGGATGATGACATCTCCGAGGTCTACTGCAATCCTGACGGAATCGTGCGCGTCGACGGCCGCGGCGGACGGCGAGCGACGGAGATCTTCCTGTCCGCCGCCAAGGTCGGCGGGTTTTTAAACGTCGTCGCCTCCCGCGAAGGCCATGCCCTGGGCGGCACGGTCGGCTCCGGCAAGGGCGCGGAGAGAAGCTGGGAGCTTGCCGCCGAGCTTCCTCGCTCTCTTTTCAACAGCGCCCGGCTCCATGCCTGGGTCCCTCCCGTCACCGTCGCACCAGTCCTCACCATCCGCAAGCGACCCTCGCGCCTCTTTCTGCTCGACGACCTGGTCGCCCTGGCGACGATGACGGCGGCGCAGGCCGAGACGGTCCGCGAGGCCGTCCGGGCGAGCAAGACCCTGGTCGTCTCCGGCGGCACCGGGGCCGGCAAGACCTCGTTTCTGGCCGCGGTCCTCGACGAGCTCCGCACGACGTTTCCGCTGCGGCGCTTCCTCATCCTCGAGGACACCCCGGAGATCCTCATCGTCGACGGCGCCGGCAAGGCGAAAGACGTCCTCTTCGCTCGCACGACGCCGGGCATGAGCCTGGAGCAGCTCGTCGTCGGTTCCATGCGGTCCCACCCGGATCACGTCGTCGTCGGCGAGGTGCGCACACGGGAAACCGCCTACTACACGCTCGACGCCATGGTGACCGGGCATCAGGGTGGCCTGTGGACCGTCCACGCATCGAGCTGCCGAGGAGCGCTCCGCCGCCTCGCCCGGTTGGCGGGCCTCGCCGGCCGCGAAGGGCTGGGAGTCCACGAGCTGGTTGCCGAGGCGGTCGGACTGGTCGTCCAGCTCGCGGGCGGCAGCGAAGGTCGCAGGGTCGTCGAAATCGCCGTGGTCGAAGGTTGGCGAGATGACGATTTTCTCTTACGAACCGTTGGCTTTTGACAAGGAGACGTTGATGACGCCGAGCCACAAAACCGCTGGTTTCCTCGCCGCAAGCTTTCTCGCCGCCCGGGGCGCGAGCGCTTCGGGAGGCGAAACGCTTCCCTTCAACTCGATTCTCGACACCATCTTCTCGAACCTGACAGGCCCCACGGCGCATGCCCTCGTGGGCATCGCCCTGGTCCTCGGTCTCTGCGCGGTCATGTTCGCCCGCGACTCGGAGTGGGCGCGCACGCTCGGCAAGGTCGTCCTCTGCGGTGCCTGTATCGCCGCGATTCCGACCCTTCTCCAGCTCATGAACGTCCAGGGCGCTGGAGGTCCTTCCGGCTGGACGAGCGACCTCCTCCTGCTCGGCTTCCTCGCCGCGCTCGTTGCCCTCATCGCGTGGGCGGCCTCCGCGCCGCGCCGCGCCGCGAAGCTCCCGTCATGAAGGCGAGCTACCCCATCTACCGCTCGATGGTCCAGGAGCCCCGGCTGGGCGGCGTGCCGCGCAGGTTGTGGATCGCCGAGGCGGGGCTCGTCCTTATCGCCCTCTACATCTGCGGCGGCGGGATCGTCACCTGGATCGTCTTGGCACTCGCCGTCCTCACCCTGCATCCGGTGGCGATCTGGCTGACCAGCCTCGACGAGCTCTGGCTCGACGTCGCGATGGGAGCCCTCTCCTACAGCGACCGCTACGAGCCGGCAAGCGACGTCTCCGCGCCGCCGCCCAGACCTCTGCGCGCTCTCTCCCGGAGTCGAGGATGAGCTGGAGACGCCGCCGCGCCACGCTCTCTGATCTCCTGCCGTGGGCTCACCAGGTGCGCCGCGAGAGGCCCGGTCTCATCGTCCAGAAGGACGGCAGCCTTTTGGGCGGCTTTGCCTTGGCCGGCCTCGACAAGCTCTCATCCACGGCCGAGGAGCTCGATGCGCTCGTCGAAGCGATGAATCGAGCCGCCGGGCCGCTCGTCGATGAGTGGGTGATCCACGTCTCGGCGCTCCGGCGGCGCGCGACGGACTATCCCCGGCAAAGCGCCCATCCCGACCCCACGACGCGCCTCATCGAGGAGCTCCGCCACGCGAGCCATACGGCGGAAGGTGCGCACTACGAGACGAGCTGCTTTGTCACGCTCTGCTATTGCCCGGGGCGCGAGGTCTATCGCCGCCTGGCCGAGTACTTCGTCGGGACCGGCGGGGCGAGCGATCACGGAGCCGCCGAATGGCGGCGGCTCCTTGGCTTTGTCGAGGAGCGCGTCGGCGCGGTCGCCGAACGGATGTCGTCCATCGCCCGCGTGCGGACGCTCTCGGCCGACGAGCTGACCGAGCATCTCCACGAGTGCGTCACCGGCATCGCGCAGCCGCTTCGCACCGGCGACGGCGTCTTCCTCGACTCCTTGCTCGGCGCCCATACCTTGATCGGTGGCTGGGAGCCCAAGATCGACGATCTCGAGCTGAGAGTCGTCGCCTTCAACGGCTACCCGACGGCCGTCGAAGCGGCCGTCCTCGACGCGGTGGGAGAGCTGCCGTTTCGCCTTCGCTATACGGTCCGGGTCGTGCCCCTGGGCCGCGAAACCGGCCACCAGGCAGCCAGAAAGGCCCAGCAGGGCTGGTATTGGGGACGCCGCGGCATGAAGGACTGGGTCGCCGGGTCGCTGCGCAAGGACGACCGTGGCAGCGAAGCCTGGGACGACGCCGAGGCGACCGGCCTCTTTGCCGAGGGGGCGGTCGTCGCGGCCGAGGCCACCCGCGGCGAGACCCGCCTCGCCATCACGACGCCGGTCGTGCTGTGCTTCGGCGACTCGGCCGAGGAGGCCGACGCCAATGCCCGCGCCGTGAGGAAGCTCCTGCAGGAGCTGGGCTTCGTCGCGCGCATTGAGACCGCCAACGCCCTGGCCGCCTGGCGCGGGTCTCTCCCGGGCGTCGGCTCGGTCAACCTGCGGCGGCCCGTCCTCACTCTGCGCGCCGCCGCGGCGCTCATGCCCTTGACCTCTGCCTGGGCGGGCAAGGAGCACAACCCGTGCCCCTACTTTCCCCCCAAGTCGCCGCCTTTGATGATCGGCAGCACCGATGGCGCGACGCCGATCCGCGTCAACCTCCACAGCGGCGACCTCGGCCACACGGTCATCGTCGGACCTCCCGGGACCGGCAAAAGCACGCTCCTCATGGAGCTGGTGGTCAATTTCCTGCGTTACCCCAAGGCGCGCGTCGTCTTGTTCGATCGCGACCACTCGGCGCGGCTTCTCGCCGAGGCCGCCCGGGCGCGCTACATCAATCTGGGCGCCAACGACGACTTCGGTCTCCAGCCGCTGCGCGCCATCGACGAACGGCGCGAGCGCGCCTGGGCGGCGAGTTGGATCGAGGACACCCTGCGCATCCTGGGAGCCGAAGTCAAGGGCGCTGCCCGAGAAGCCATCGCGCGCGCCGTCGAGGCCGTTGCCGAGCTTCCCGCCGACCACCGCACCCTCGAGATGCTCCTCTATCAGCTTCAGGACGCTGAGCTTCGCGAAGCTCTTCGTCCCTTGTGCCCGGGCGGAGCCTACGGGCACATCCTCGGCGGCCGGGCGCAGGGCCTCGATCTCGGCCAGAGCCAGTTCGTCGCGATCGAGATGAAACGGCTTCTCGACCTCGACGAGAAGGTCCGCCTGCCCGCCCTCCTCTACATGCTCCACCAGGTCGAGGAGGAGCTCGACGGCTCTCCCTTCCTGATCCCGCTCGACGAGGCGGGGCTCGCTCTGCTTCACCCCGAATGGCGCGAGCGCATCACCGACTGGGCGCTCACCATGCGCAAGAAAAACGCCTCGATCCTCCTCGCCGTCCAGACCCTCGCGCAGCTCGAGGCCGGCGGTGCCGCGCAGACGCTTCTCGAGTGCTGCCCCACGCGGTTTTTCCTGCCTACGACCGGAGCGGTCGGCGGCCTGTCTCCCCTTTACGAGATGTGCGGCTTGAATGCCGCTGAAAGGAGCCTCATCGCCGGAGCCACCCCGAAGCATCACTACTACCTCAAAAACCCGGATGGCTCGCGCCTCATCACGCTCGGTCTGACCGCTGTCGAGCAAGCGTTTTTCTTCGCGCGGCCGGGTCGCTCGCTCCAGGAAACCCTCGCGCTTCTCGACGAAGCCAAGCGAGAGCACGGCGACACCTGGCCGGCCGCATGGCTCGAAGAGGCCGGCCTCTCCGAGGCGTCACACCGTTGGCTCGCCCTCGCTCAAGGCGACGGCCGCCCCGAGGGCGTGGCTCGCCTTACACCGTCATAAGGCGCGGCGCCTTGAGGCGCCGCGCCAAGGCAAAGGAGATACGACACATGCGGAAATGGTTCCTCGCGGTTGCCCTCGCAGCCGCCTTCTTCCTCGCGATGCCCACGCCCGCGCACGCGATCCTTCCTGTCTCGGACGTCGGGGAGTGGGCTCTCACGACCTGGGCTGAGATCGCACGCTACGGCCAGATGGTCGAAAGCTTTGCCCAACAGGCGCAGATGATCTACAACCAGTACGAATCCTTGAAGCACGAGGTCCAGAATCTCGAAAAGCTGCAGATCCACTCGTTCCGAGACGTCTACTCCCTCCTCAACGACACCGAAGGCGCGCTCCGGAGCGGCGACAACCTCCTCTTCGCCTGGGACAACATCGACGGGATCTGGCAGGAGACTTACCCGAGCGATTCCGCCAACTACGGAGCCTACGGCGTCGATCGCGCCCGCCAGGTCTACCGCACCATGGAGACCCTGCGCGGCAGCCTGGGCGTCATGCACTCCCAGTACCAACACCTCTACCAGTCGATGGCGACGCTCGATGAGATCAAGGGACACGTCGCGACCGCTCGCGGCGCCGAGGCCGTCTCCGAGGCGCTCGGCGAGCTCGCCGCCTGGCAAGCCGACCAG
>DATARD010000229.1:0-12447 GCA_036264355.1 Thermoanaerobaculia bacterium | reverse complement strand
GGCGCCGGCAAGAGCGTCGGCCTGCAGAGCATGATCACCTCGATCCTCTACAAGGCCACGCGCGAAGAGGTGCAGTTCATCTTCATCGACCCCAAGCGCATCGAGCTGGGGGTCTACGCCGACATCCCGCATCTGAAGTGCGAAGTCGTCGTCGATCCCAAGAAAGCCGCCAACGCCCTGCGCTGGGCGGTCGCCGAGATGGAGCGCCGCTACCGCCTGCTGGCCGAAGTCCACGTCCGCTCGATCGCCTACTACAACCGGGCGATCCAGGACCCGGAGGTGCAGCAGCGCCTGTCCTTGTCCGACGAGGTGCAGAGCAGCTTCACCGCCGCCGACCTGAAGCCGATGCCCTACTACGTGGTGATCATCGACGAGCTGGCCGACCTGATGATGGTCTCCTCCTCCGAGGTCGAGACCTCGATCGCCCGCCTGGCGCAGATGGCCCGCGCCGTCGGCATCCACCTCATCATCGCGACGCAGCGGCCGTCGGTCGACGTGCTCACCGGCACCATCAAGGCGAACTTCCCCTGCCGCATCTCCTTCGCCACGGCGAGCCGCCACGATTCGCGGACCATTCTCGATCAGGTCGGCTCCGAAAAGCTCCTCGGCAAAGGCGACATGCTGATGATGCCCCCCGGCTCCTCACGCGTCATGCGCCTCCACGGCGCCTACATCTCGGAGCAGGAGACCGCGGGCCTCATCCGCTGGCTCAAGAAGCAGGGCAAGCCCGAGCTCGATCCGGACGTCCTCAAGGCGCCCGAGGGCGAAAGCAGCAGCGGAGGTGGCGACAACGACAACGACGACGATCTCTATGACGAAGCCGCCCGCCTCGTCGTCGCCGAGCGCCAAGCCTCCGCCAGCTTCCTCCAGCGCCGCATGCGCATCGGCTTCTCCCGCGCCGCCCGCCTCATCGACATGATGGAACGCGACGGCCTCCTCGGTCCCCCGCAAGGCAGCAAGCCCCGCGAAGTCCTGGTCAAGCCGGACTACTACGAAGAGGTCGACACGGCGGGGGATGGGGTGGAGGAGTAGAATAAGCCGATGACGGACTCTAACTCCCAACCACGACTGACCATGGTGTACTGGCAAGGAGAACGTTTCCTGCTCGGAAAGTTTCTGGAACACCCAGAGATCATGACGCAGGGGGAAACTCTCGAAGAGCTTGAAGAAAATCTTCGGGATGCCTATCTGACAATGGCTCTGGAAAAAGAAGTTGCTCTGTGAAGCGGACAGAGCTGATCCGGCCGCTTCAGCAGCAGGGTTGCCAGTTTACAGGCACGGCAGGCGCCATGACCCGCGAGGTTCTGGTCAAGCCGGACTCGGCAACGAGTAGAATGAGCCAACCATGGTGACCATCAAGACCATCGCAACTGTGACCGAAGACGGCATGATCACGGCGAAAGCTTCCGGGGCAGTGCCGCGAGGGCGGTACCGCGCCGTCATCGTCCTCGACGACATTCCGCTCGACAAGAAGCTTGAGAACCAGCAGGGATTTCCGGACATGGCCGCCTTTCGCGAGAGCCTGAAGGTCCCGACTTATCCGGGCAACACAATCCTGGAGATGCGCGAAGACGTCTCACCGAAGCCCTGAATGCAAAACAGCCGGCGTAGGCTGGAAGCGCTATTCGGCGGTAATATCCCTCACCCAGCCGGCTCCTCCGCCAGACGCTTGACGCCTGCCAGCATGCGGACCGCGTGTCGGCGGGCCATCAGGCGACGTAGCCCAAGTGGATTGAGCAGCTTCATGAGCAGTGAGAGCGGTCGGTAGTAGGCGCTCAGCCGGATGCGCGTGCCTTCCGGCACCGGCTCGACAGTGAAGTCGGCGAGCTGTTCGCTCAGGCTCCACGAGTCTTCCGGAAAAGCTGTGATAAATCGGGAGCCCGGCACATACTCCGTGATCTCCTCGATACAGCTGCCCTTCCGCCCTTCCGGAATCGTGCATCTGTACCGGACACCCGCCACTCGACTCTTGGCGCCCGAAATCAGCTCGACGTGGCGGACTTCCGGGTGATATTGCGGAATGAGAGTGATGTCGTCTGCCAACAGCGATGGCCCAGACGCGTTCCTGCGTCGCAGCAACGATGATTTGCGTGTGTCATTGGAGCGGTGTTGCCATCTTCGTCTCCCGCAGGTCTATATTGCCGCCTAACGCCCATGCGACTCACCGGCGGCGCAGCCGACCGGTGCAGGCGCGGTGGTGGGCAACGTTTTACCGCTTAGACTCCACTCCCGGTCTCCCTCAACGCCTATGCTCCTGTACTCCCGATAGTACCCTCGCGCATAATTTACCGTGGCCGACAGAGCATCATTAATAGCTAGTCCATCAAGCAGGAAAGTGTAGAGCAGTCGAAAAAAATGGCAAAGATTACCCCAGTCAATTGTCGTTCCAGGAGCAACCACAGCGCGCGCTCCTGCTCTTAGAAAAGCCGAGGCGTAATTCAACATGCCGCAGGCTCCAGTGATAACTACCCTGTCTTCCCAGACTGCCATGCATTCAATATCTGCCCAGGCAAGTACATCTACCGCAACTCCTGGCCCCCCACCCTTCATCTGATACTTTAAGGACGAGCCCCTCCTCGACTCCATGTAGTGCGAAATGGATGAACGTCGGATCGCAGCTCTCGATTGTCTTCCCGATCAAGGTAGCCGTTGGCCATGCGGGCGCTGGCCATACAGGGTCATTCGAGAGGACTTTCCATTTGTATCCATAGCGGGAGAAGACGCCCACCAAGGCGGCCGCCTCAGCATCGAAGATTCTCGCCGCCTCGATGACTAACAGGCTTGGCTGGGTTGACTCACGCATGAAATATCTCATGCGCCCAACGCGTGGGCGGTGAGCGGCGGGACCGCGCCATTTGCGGTTTCCGTCCGCTCGACCGCCTAGGTTGGGCGCTGCGTATCACAAACATTGTATTAGCCACCCGGAATAGGTGCCACCCGATCCGGCCGGCTCTCTCCGTCGCGTCGCCGGACTGTTTCGGATGCTTCGTGTGACGCGACCTCGCGCTGGCGCCTGCTCCAATGCTACAACGATGTGGCCGGCTTGCAAAGCTATCTCCCTCGCCAGGGGTCAAAGAAGGCTTGGTCGAACATGTCCGGGACTGGCCGGGCGTCCATTGCGTCCGCAATCTCCTGGACGGCGAACCGCTTTAAGGTCTCTGGTTCGACCGCACCAAGGAATACTCAGAGGTTGTGAAAAATCGGCTCAGAGCCTGTTTTTGAGGCGCTAAGTCCTTTGTTTTCAATAGCCCCTTGACGCTCCGACCAATTAATTCACAACCTCTCAGCGCGGAACCGCGGCAAGATGATCAGCCCGGCCAATTCGCGACGACTGAAACCGTGACTCTCTCGCCACTGCCCTGTTGGGAGCACCTGTCGCAGGAGCAGCGCCGCGCGCAGGTCGAAGCCATCGTTCAGAGGGTCGAGGAGACAGCCGCCGGAGGGCGCGAGGAGAGCGGATCCACGGCTCTCGGTGTCGCCGCCGTGTGCGCGTCAGCGCCTAGTCTCCTCTCGGAGCTTCCGGATAGAAGCCTGTCGCTCCCGCCCCCCGAAATCCGACTGTAGTCTCACCACCCAACCGCCAGCGGTCGCGGAGCCACGCTCGCCTCCGCCGAAAAGAGCTCCAGAGCGCGACTCCGCTCTCCTTCATGGGTGCAGCATGGGCTGATAGCCCCTGCCAGACACTCGTTTTGCCTCTTGTGCGCAGCCCGATACACAGGGCCAGCCCGAAGTGTTTAGCTCAGAGGTTGTGAAAAATCGGCTCAGAGCCTGTTTTTGAGGCGCTAAGTCCTTTGTTTTCAATAGCCCCTTGACGCTCCGCCCAATTAATTCACAACCTCTCACTTCAAGTATCTTGTCGACTCGAATGGCACCTCTTCGGCGGGAGCTACCGAGCTCTTTCATACTCAACGAAAAAAGTCATCGTAACGTTTCCCGACAGGTTTCCTTTCCTAAATACGGAGAACACGATTTCCTTGTTCGAAACGATGCTTTCAGAAACGTCAACACTGCTATTTATGTCGCTCGGCTTACCCGACCCATCAGTGAAAGAACCCTCAGGATCAAAGACTGCCCACCCGCGAGTCACCTTATGGTTGCTAGTGATAGTCGCCGTGCAGATGCCATTGTTCTTCTCGTCTACGAAGATTGTACCCTGGACGGCAGCTTTGTTTACATTGAACTGGACCTTCTGTGAGGAGGCTTGCCCCTTTCCGCCTGAAGTCAATTGGTTATAGTCAAACTTTAGTGGGATGGGTGGATTGTGGCATTTAAACGTGATCGTTGCTGGCTTAAGCGGGGTCTTCGCAGGCTGCGCATTGACCGAAGCAGCGGCAAGTAGAATCACGAGAGAAGTGAGCTTGGCATTCATCGAGAATCTCCTCTGTTCAAGTAGAACGTTAAGGGCGTGACGCGTGAGATCACGTGACTATTGAAGGTTGGAAATGCCAGCTTAAAAACTGACGGCCAACCTCAGAATGGATTCTGCTCTTGCCCGGCCCTGATCCTTCGCCAAAGCTGTTTTCCCCTTCGGGAGCCAAGACGGTCGCACCCTGCATTGCGCTATTCCTCTCTGGCTCTTCGACTTCTACCAGCCTACACCTCTTCAGAATCATCGTCAACGCAAGAGCCAGTGCCGTATATGCAAGACGGGAAGTGCCCCTCAATGTCGCGTTGGCGAAAGCTGCCAACATAACAGAGCTTGCCCTGGAATAGGTGTCACCCGATCCGTCCGTCCCGCTCTCTTCGTCGCCGGATTGTTTCGGATGCTGCGCGACGCCACCCCGCGCCAGCGCCTGCTCCGATGCTACAACGATGTAGGCAGCTTGCAAAGCTATCCCCTCGCCAGATTGCGAGAGCCGCCAAGAACCCACGGTCTACCCACTCAAAAAGGGTACGGTGCAAGCGTTCGAGCATCCCCGCTCGAACGCTTGCGGCGCGGCGAATGCAGACAGGCCGAGCATTTGCCACCGTTTTCGCTCAAGAGACGCTCGAAATCTTGCGGCGAGAGGCGACAAAAAGGAGCATGCTTTTGGTCACGCTTCCGCATAAGTCTCGTCGTCCCAACTACTTCCAACGATGCCGGCCGGCTGGCACGTTCCTTGATCTTCCTCGCCACTGCCCTGTTGGGAGCACCTGTCGCAGGAGCAGCACCGCGCGCGGGTTCGAAGCCATCCTTCAGAGGGTCGAGGAGACAGCCGCCAGAGGGCGCGAGGAGAGCGGAGCCACGGTTCTCGGTGTCGCCACCGCGCCCAACCTCCCTCTTGGGCCACCTCTTCCTGGCTGCACGGTGTCTCCCGCCGAGCCGGACTCCGCCAGTGCGTGTTCCCCGAGGCTTTGTCCGCCGTCCACCAAGTTTGGTCCTCGCCGGACGAAGCCTGGTCCGCGCCAGACGAAGCTTGGTCCCCGCCGCACGAAGCTTGGTCCGTGCCGGATGAAGCCTGGTCCCCCGCGGACGAAACTTCGTCCCCGGCCCATCAAGTTTGATCTGGCGTCCACCAAACTTGGTCCCCGCCGCACCAAGTTTGGTCCGTGCCGGACGAAGCCCGGTCCCTGACGGACGAAACCTCGTCCGCGGTCCACCAAGTTTGATCTTCCATCCACCAAACTTCGTCCGCGCCGCACCAAGTCTCTTGGATGACGGACCAAACCTGGTCTGCGCCCGACCCAACCTGGTCCGCTATCGACCAAGCGTGGTGTGTGGCAGACCAAACTCGGTGGACGACCCGCCAAGAGCCTACGATGGCTCCGTGAGATGATTCCCACCAGGACCGACCAACCTGACCCGCAAACCGCCTCTTGGAAAAGTGGCACCTCTTCTCCGTGGGAACCTCCCGGACTACGCGAGCGAGGTGCTCGGCGTGCAATCCGAAGCCTCACGAGAGGAACGAAGCGATCCTACCATGCTCCGCCTGAGATTCCGCGGACACTGGTGGCACATCAAGGGAAACGATCAGCCAGCGCTCGCTGGTGATCAAAACACCCCGAGAAGGGGAGGAGGTTCGATATGTGCCGGATCATCGCCCGACTTTGCGTCCTGACCTTCTGCTGTCTGTTCATGCCGGGAGCCTTCGCCGAGGAGACCCCGAAGAACCCGCCAGAGCCGAACGGCAACAACTGCGACTACGTCAACATCTACATCCATGGCGACAAAAGCCTGCCCAAGGTGACGGACAGCGGCGTCGTTTGTGAGCATGGGAACTTGGCCGACATTAAAAAAATATCCCCGACCGAAATAAGGGTCATCCTCTCGCAGAGCCTTACCTACGGCCCCGACTGCTCGATCACCATCACATATGGCGACAAGCCTGCCCCAAGCACGGCCGTCCTCCGGGTACAGCAGAACTATTGCTTTAAAGAAGCCGGCGATCTCCACCCGAACGTCATCAGCGGCCCGGCTGAGATCACCCACTACGAGTCCGGTTCTTATGGCAACAACCAGCCGGGACAGGTTTGGGTTATCATCAAGTGAAACATGGCGTACCGTGTCTCTGTCATTCGCGCCCTCCAGGCCGCGGTGCTCTACATCTGGAGGGCGATGACCGCCCTCCAGATGCGGAAGACCACTTCCGGTCGGCGGACAGCCAGAGATCCTCTGGAATCTTCCGCGAGCCGGTGCCTGAAGCAGCGGTCCACACGCTTCGTTCCTGAAGATACAAAGCGGCCGGCGTCACCGCCGGCCGTTCGAGATTCTCTGCTGGGGTTGTTTGAAGCCGTTCCCTACATCTTGCCTTTCGGGGTCGGCTCGGTGCGCTCGATCTTCGGGGTGGTGGCGGCGAGCTTCTCGCGCTGGGCGAGGAGGTCGGCGGCCTTGTCGAAGAGGCCGAGGGCGGATTGGATCTGCTTGTCGCCCTGCGCGAGGACGCGGTGGCGGGCTTCCTGGCCGAAGATGTTGTTCATCACTTCGGCGCGGATCTCCATCGTGCTGTAGTCGCGGACGTCCGGCTTCGCGAAGGCCTCGTCGACCTGCTGCGCCGTGGCGAGCTTCTCCTTGGTCAGCCAGGTCCGGAACTCGTCCATCACCTCCGGGCCGGGCTTCCAGTCCGCCGACTTGATCTTCGCCTTGTTGCGGCTGGTGTAGTCGATGGCGAAGTTCAGGTAGGCGTTGCGGGAGAGCAGGAACTGCTCGAAGGGCGACAGCTCGTCTTCCTTGATCATCACGTCCGGCGTGATGCCGCCGCCGCCGTAGACCTTGCGGCCGAGGTCGGTGTGGAAGATGTCCTCCGGCTTGACCGCCTTGCCGGTGATCTCGGGCGAGCCCGCGTCGGCGTGGACGTAGTAGTCGAAGTAGGAGGTGTAGTCGCGCTGGATGAGGCGGCCCGACGGGGTGTAGTACTTGGCCGTGGTGAGCGCCAGGCCAGCCCCGTAGGACAGGTTGTACACCGTCTGCACCAGTCCCTTGCCCCAACTCGGCGTGCCGACCACCAGACCGCGGTCGTGGTCCTGGATGGAGCCGGAGAGGATCTCGGCCGCGGAGGCGGTGCCTTCGTTGATCAGCACCACCACCGGCACGCTCAGCGCCGGATACTTGCCGCTCGCCTTGAACGACTGGAACGAGTCGCGGGTGCGGCCCTTGGTCTCGACGATCGTGCTCCCCTCGGGGAGGAACTGGTCGGCCACGTCGATCGCCTGGTCGAGCAGGCCGCCGCCGTTGTTCCGGATGTCCACCACGAGCTGCTTCATCCCCTGCTTGCGGAGCTTCTCGATCGACTCGGCCATCTCGCGGCCGGTGCCGCGGGAGAACTCGGTGAGCAGGATGTAGCCGGTGGTCGGCGTCAGCATGTACGTCTGGCGCACCGTGGTCTGCGGAATCTCGGCCCGCGTCACCGACATCGCGAGCGGCTTGTCGAGGCCGCGCCGGGCGACGGTGATCTTGACCTGGGTCCCCTTGGGGCCCTTGAGCTTCTGGACCGCTTCGTCCAGCGTCATCGTCTCGGTGGGCTCGCCCTCGATGGAGCTGATGACGTCACCCGCCTGGATGCCCATGCGCGAGGCCGGCGTCCCCTCGAGCGGAGAGATCACCGTGAGCTGCCCGCTGCGGACTCCCACCAGGATGCCGAGACCGTAGAAGCTGGTCTGCTGCTTTTCCCGCATCCCCTCGTAGGCTTCCGGGGGAAGGAAGTTGGTGTGCGGGTCGAGGGAGCGCAGCATCCCGTTGATGGAGGAGTAGACCAGATCGCTGTAACTCACCTCGGCGCCATACTTCTCGTGCGCCAGATTCACCAGCTCGGTGTAGAGCTTGAGCGAGTCGCGGGTCTCGTTGGTGACGGCGAGGACGCGGTTGCCGAGCAGGCCGCCGAGCGCCAGCGCCAGGACGAAGAGGACGATAGCCGTGATGCGCCAGGAACGTCTCATGGCAGTAAGTGTACCACTGTCCCACCTGCGCTTGACTTTACGGGCCTTCAGTTCGATGATCGCCGAGGAAGGGGGGATTGACACGCCATGTTTGGCCTCGGTGTTCCAGAAATGATCTTCATCCTTCTGCTGGCCCTGTTGATCTTCGGGCCGAAGAAGCTGCCCGAGATCGGCCGTACCCTGGGCAAGGGGATGTCCGAATTCCGCAAGGCGTCCAACGAGCTGACCCGCTCGATCAACGCCGAGCTCTCTCTCGACGAAGACCCGACGCCGGCGCAGCCGATGCGCCGGACCAGCCCGGCGAGCCCGCAGGACACCCAGCCGCGTGCCCCGTCCCCGCTGATCGCGGCGGTGCCGGCTCCCGTGGAGCCCGCGCCGGCAGAGCCCGTCCAGACAGCCCAGACCGAGGCTCCGCCTCCGCCGATCGAGCCCGCGTAGCCCCTCTGGTCCCAGCTCTCCCCGATGATACCCCTGCTGCCTGAGCGCGACGGCGACACTCCCGCCGGGGAGGAGCTGAAGCGCATGTCGCTGATCGACCACCTGGAGGAGCTGCGCAAGCGCATCATGTGGTCGATCGTCTCGCTGGCCGTGACGTTCGGACCGTGCTGGGCCTACCGCGAGGAGATCGTCGAATTCCTGTCGCGCCCCCTGCGCACCGCCCAGCCGGACCTCAAGCTGTCCTTCCTCAAGGTGACCGACCCGTTCATTCTGTATTTCAAGGTGGCCGGCCTGGCCTGCCTCTTCCTGGCGTCGCCGTTCATCCTCTACCAGTTTTGGCAGTTCGTCGCTCCGGGCCTGTACCGGAAAGAGAAGATGTACGCCGTGCCGTTCATCCTCTCGGCGACTTTCTTCTTCATCGCCGGCGGCGCCTTCGGCTACTACCTGGCTTTTCCGGCGGCGGTGCAGTTCCTGCTCGGCATGGGCAAGCAGTTCACGGCGGTGATCACCATCGACAGCTACTTCAGCTTCCTGATCACGGTGATCCTCGGTCTCGGCCTGATGTTCGAGATGCCCATCGTGATCCTCGTCCTGGCGATGATCGGGGTGGTGTCGCCGAAGTTCCTGCTGCGGCAGTGGCGCTATGCGGTGGTGATCATCTTCATCGTCGCGGCGATCGTCACGCCGACGCCGGACGTGGTGAACCTCTGCCTGTGGGCGCTGCCGGGCTGCGGCCTCTACTTCCTCGGCGTCGGCGCCGCCTTCATGGTGGCCCCCAAGAAGCCCCGCTGGGAGTGATTAGCCGGATGTTCAGCCCACGACCGGCAGCAACGCCGACGACACCAGGTCCCGATTCGCCGGAGTCAGCGAGCCGCGGTACTTGCGGGCCATCGCGGCGGTGTCCTCGCGGGTGACCAGGCGCTCGTAGAGGTTGGTGCGCTGCTTCGGCGTGTAGCCGGCGGAGCGGATGAGATGCTCCATCTCGTCCTGGCTCATGCGGTAGTGGGTGCCCGCCGAGGCGACGACGTTCTCCTCGATCATGATCGAGCCCATGTCGTCCGCTCCGAAGGCGAGCGAGGCCTGGCCGATCTTCTTGCCCTGGGTGACCCAACTGGTCTGGAAGTGGACGATGTTGTCGAGGAAGAGGCGCGAGACGGCAAGCGTCCGCAGGTACTCTTCGGCGAACGTCTCGGGCACGTCCGGCATGTCGGTGTGCTCGTGCTGGAAGGTCCAGGAGATGAAGGCGGTGAAGCCGCCGGTCTCGTCCTGCAGGTCGCGGACGCGCTGGAAGTGCTCGATGCGCGCGGTGAGCGTCTCGCCCATGCCGTACATCATGGTCGCCGAGGTGCGCAGGCCGTTCTTGTGCGCCTGGCGCATGATGTCGATCCACTCTTCGGCCGAAGCCTTGGGGTAGGCGAGGACCTCTTTGCGGATCTGGTCCGACAGGATCTCGGCGCCGCCGCCCGGGATGGACATCAGGCCGGCCGCCTTGAGGCGGGCGATGACGTCGTAGAAGCTCATCCGCTCCTTGCGGGCGATGAACTTGATCTCCGGTGGTGAGAAGGCGTGGACGTGGCAGGCCGGATAGTTGCTCCGCAGGTAGCGCAGCAGGTCCTCGTAGTAGGTGATCGGCAGGTCCGGATGGACGCCGCCCTGCATCAGGATGCCGGTGCCGTTGAGCGCCAGCGTCTCCTCCACCTTGCGGCCGATCTCCTCGAACGGCAGGAGATAGCCTTCGGGATCCCCCGGCTCGCGGTAGAAGGCGCAGAACCGGCACTTGTAGACGCAGACGTTCGTATAGTTGATGTTGCGGTCGATGTTGTAGGTCGCGACCGCCGGGTCGTTGAAGCGGTTCCGCACTTCGTGCGCCGCCATCCCCAGGTCCAGCAGATCGCCCTCCAGGAGGAGGGTATGTGCGTCACCCGCCGAGATCCGGCGGCCGGCCACGGCGTCGTCGAGAATGGTAGAAGTTGGGCGTCCGGAGGGTTCGAGACTCATAGCCCTTCAACTCTACACTACTCGCGCCACTCGATGGGCTTGGGCTCCAGGATCAGCCCGTGGCTGTAGGCGCGGCGGTAGAACTCCTCCAGCCCCTCGATCTCGTCACGGCGCAGGAAGAAGCTCAGGTTCTCGGTCAGGTATTCGCGCACCTCCGAGCTCTCCAGGCCGAGCTCGGCGGCCGACTCACGCACCAGGGTGTCGAGCGAGGAGAGGCCGTAGCGCAGGCTGCTCTTGAAGTAGAAGGAGAGGTCGGGCAGCTCCACCTCGGGGCGCACCGCCCAGACGGCGAAGACGAAGGGCAGACCGGTCAGGGCGTGCCACTCGCCGGCGAGGTCGTGGATCAGGTAGCGGTCGCGGTCGATCTTGAGGGCGGGATCGCCGATCACCAGCGCGGCGTCGGCTTCCGCCAGCATGCGCTCGGGGTCGGGGCGTTCGTGCACGTACTCCGGGTCGACCTTCCAGCGCTCGCGGAGCAGGATGCGCAGCAGGGCGACGGAGGTGCGGCTGTTCTGGTCGAGAGCGACGCGGCGGATCTCTTCCGGCGGGCAGCGGGAGATGAGGAGGACGCTTCGCACCTCGTGCTGCGCCGCGACACAGATGTCCGGCAGCACCCGGAGGCGCGGGATGCGTTGCACCTCGATCGAGGGGATGAGGCCGACGTCGAGATTGCCCTGACCCAGCATCCGGGCCACCATGGCCGGCGGATGGTAGCTCGGCGCGAACAGGTCCGCGTGGTGCCCCTTGAGGAACCCCCACGCCAGAGGCTTGCTGTTCAGAAAATTGACGATGCCGACGCGCAGCTTGGGCAAGGTCTTCCCTGCTCCCTACTTCGACATCGCGTTCAGGAAGTCCTGGTTGGTCTTCGCCTTGGAGAGCTTGTCGAGCAGCAGCTCCATGCTCTCCACGGTCGACAGCGGATTGAGCACCTTGCGCAGGACCCACACCCGGTGCAGCTCGCTCTCGGGCATCAGCAGCTCTTCCTTGCGGGTTCCCGACTTGTTGATGTCGATGGCCGGGAAGACGCGCTTGTCGACCAGCTTGCGGTCGAGGTGGATCTCGCAGTTGCCGGTGCCTTTGAACTCCTCGAAGATGACGTCGTCCATGCGGCTGCCGGTGTCCACGAGGGCGGTGGCGATGATGGTCAGCGAGCCGCCTTCCTCAATGTTGCGGGCGGCGCCGAAGAAGCGCTTCGGACGGTGCAGCGCGTTGGCGTCGATACCGCCGGAGAGCACCTTGCCCGAGGGCGGCTGCACGGTGTTGTAGGCGCGCGCCAGACGGGTGATGGAGTCGAGCAGGATGACGACGTCTTTCTTGTGCTCGATGAGGCGCTTGGCCTTTTCGATCACCATCTCGGCCACCTGCACGTGGCGGGTGGCGGGCTCGTCGAAGGTCGAGGAGACCACCTCGCCCTGCACCGAGCGCTGCATGTCGGTGACCTCTTCCGGCCGCTCGTCGATGAGCAGCACGATGAGGGTGATCTCCGGGTGATTGGCCGTGATGGCGTTGGCCATGGCCTGCAAGAGCATGGTCTTGCCGGTGCGCGGCGGCGCCACGATGAGGCCGCGCTGCCCCTTGCCGACCGGCGCGATCAGGTCGAGCACGCGCGAGGACATGTTCTGCGACTCGAGCCGGACGCGGTTCTGCGGGTACAGCGGG
>DATARD010000370.1:0-9373 GCA_036264355.1 Thermoanaerobaculia bacterium | reverse complement strand
GATACGACACGCTGTAGTTGCCATAGAGAGAAAGCTCGGCCAGCGGCTTGGCGATGATCCCCGCCCGCGGCGAAATGAGATCGTCGACGCGGCCCAGACGGTTGCCGGTCCGGTTGTCGCGGTACTGGAGATCGAAGCGGTCGTAACGCAGACCGGCCACCAGTTGCAGATGCGACGACAGCTCGATCTGATCCTGCGCATAGATCGCGCCAACATTGGTGGTCAGATGATTGTCCGCGTCCGTGGCGCTCTGCCGGAAGGTGACCGGCGTGCTGATCGTCGGATCGCCATACGGCACCAGGAGGGACGTCGTCGAGTTGTTGAAGTATCCGGTATTGCGGAAGTTGTCGGTGAGCTGCCGTCCGAATTCGCTGCCCAGCAGCAGCGTATGGTGGACCGATCCGGCGTCCAGCCCATAGGTGAGATCGGTCTGGTTGAACAGGTTTTGGCGCTGCGTGGCGTTGTTGTATGCGGTGAGCGCGACCTGGCTCTTGTCCGCCGTCACGGCGCCCGGCACGAAGTTCTGGTAGCCGCGGTCGTAATCGCCGAAGGTCGTCCGGTTGTGGAAAAGCAGCCCGCCGAAGCGATGCTCGATCGTGGCGGACGCGAGATTGACGAGCGCGCGGACGTGGCTCTGCGCGGGATCGCCGTAGAACGTATCGATGGGAACATCGGCCGGCCGGCCCTGGAACGAAGTGATCCCGCGGTCGGCGCCGCGCGTATCCCGCAGACGCTCATATCCGAGAGTGATCTTCGTCGCCTCATCCGGCGCGAGGGTGAGAGCCGGCGCTACACCGGAGCGTTGCAGACCGACGCCGCGGAAGCTGCCGGAGTCCTCATAGAGCCCATTGACGCGCAATGCGACCTTGTCGCTCAGCGGCTGATCGACATCCGCGGTCACCCGCTTGTTGTCGTACGAGCCACCCTGCAGGCTGACTTCCCGCAGCGGGCCGAACAGGGCCTCCTTGGTCACCTGGTTGATCACCCCTCCCCCACCGCCGCGACCGAAGATCATCGCGTTCGGCCCTTTGAGAGCCTCCACGCGATCGAGGTTGTACAGGTCGCGGTAGTACTGCACGTCGTCGCGCATCCCATCGACGAAGAAATCCGCCGACGAGCTGTTGCCGCGGATGACCACCTGGTCGCGGTTGTTTTCCCCCTGATGGAGACTGATCCCCGGCACATAGCGCACGACGTCGCCCATGCTGCTCATGAGCTGGTCCTGCATCAGCTCGCGGGTGACGACCGTGACCGACTGCGGCACATCGCGGAGCGGCGTGAGGGTCTTCGTGGCGCTGCTGGTGGCCGGAGTCTGATAGCCGGTCGGAGCCTCGACCGTGATCGACTCGTTGACCTCCAACTGCGGGGGGTCGGCGTCAGCGTCGGGCGGCGTGGCGCGCGAGACAGCGGGGAGAGACAGCAGAACAGCGGCGGAGACGACGACGAGGAAGGCAGGGCACACCCATCCACACGGCCGCTTCATATAAGATGCCTCCTGGCAGAAGGCGCACCTGGGACGCGAGTCCCAGGTCGCCGGGTTGCTGCGGAGGTCCGGTCCCCGGCGTCAACTGAGAGCCGGACTCCCGCTCTTGTCAGTCTGTTGAGATTTAATCTCAACAGTGTGTGACTATGCTGGACTAATTCAGTCCTGATTGTCAAACGCCCCGCGGGGTGGGATTTCACCCTCCCCCGAAAGCCAGTCCCGAGCCGCCCGTGTGACACGCGTGCTCACTCCGGCTCCATCAGAAACCGGTATCCCACCCACGGCTCGGTGCCGATGTAGCGCGGCTCCGCGGGATCGGGCTCCAGCTTGCGGCGGAGCGAGCCGACGTGGACGCGGACTGTGTCCTGTGTCGTGGCGGGCGCGCCCTTCCAGACCGTCGCGATGATCTGGCGCAGGGTCACCGGCTTTCCCGCCTGGCTGGCGAGCAGCTCCAGGATGGCGAGCTCGGTCGGCGTCAGGCGGACTTCGCGGCCATCCTGGGTGACGGTGCGCCGGGCCGGGTCGATCAGCAGGCCGGGAAAGCGCAGGACGCCGGGGGCGCCGTTCAGGCCGGGTGTGCCGGGGATGAGGGAGAGACTGCTGCGGCGCAGGTGCGAGCGCACCCGGGCGAGCAGCTCGCGGAGCGAGAACGGCTTGGTGACGTAGTCGTCCGCTCCCAGGTCGAGGGCGCGGACCTTGTCTTCTTCTTCGCCGCGCACGGAGAGGATGATCACCGGCGTGCGGCCGGCGCGGCGCACCGCGGCGAGGACGGCCATGCCGTCGGCGCGCGGCATGGCGAGGTCGGTGATCACCAGGTCGGGATCGCTGCGCGCGAAGTGGGCTTTCCCCTCCTCGCCGTCGCCGGCGGTGACGGTCTCGAAGCCGGCCAGGGTCAGCTCCCGCGCCAGAGTCTCGCGGATGGCCGGATCGTCGTCGATCACCAGCAACAGGGGTGCCGTGCGCATCATTGGGTCTCCAGATCGGGGGTCTCCAAATCGCCGAGATCGGCGGCGGGCAGGGTCAGTCTTGCGATGCTCCCTCCACCGGGCCGGTCGAGGAGGACGAGCGCGCCGCCGTTGGCCGCGGCGAGGCTCGCGGCGATGCGCAGACCGAGACCGCCGGAACGGCTGTCTCCGGCGCTTCCCTCGCCGCCACGCGGCGCGCCCGCAGGGCCGAGCAACAGCCGCTTGACCGCCGCCGGCACACCGGGACCGCGGTCCCGCACTTCCAGGCGGACCCGGCCCTGCTCGCCGAAATTGCCGTCGGAGTCGGCCGCGGCGGCGAGCTCAAGGGCCGCGCCAGGGCCGTTCTCCGGAGTCGCCCGTGCCGCGTTTTCCAGCAGGTTCACCACGATCTCCAGCGCCAGCGAGGGGTCGGCCCAGAGGTCGGGACAGTCGCGGGCGACCTCCACCGCCACCGGCCGGCCGGCGAGGACCAGCGCGAGGCTCTCTCGGGCGGCACGGAAGAGAGCGCCCGGTGCCACGTCCTCGGGATGCGGACGGGCGACGCCCGCTTCCAGGCGGGCCAGCGAGAGGAGGTTGTCGATGCGCCGCGCGAGGCGCTCCTGCTCACGGGCCACCTCGCGCAGAGCGGCTTCGGCGGCCGGGCGGCCGGCCACCTCGCGGCCCAACCCTTCGAGGCCGAGCTGCATCGCGGTCAGCGGGGTGCGCAGATCGTGCGACACGGCGCGCAGCAGGGAGGTCTTGAGAGCGTCGCTCTCACGCATCGCCTCCAGGTGGGTCGCCTCGGCGAGCAGCCGCTCGCGCTCCAGGGCGAGGGCGAGGAGGCGGCCGGCCGATTCGAGCACCTTGCGCGACGCCGCCGCTCCCCGCGCCACCAGGACACCGCCGAGCGCGCCGCCCACCAGGAGCGGGATGTAGACCGTCCTGTCGTCGTTCGCGCCTCGCGATTCGACGAGAGATCTCAGCGTGCGCGCCTGCGCCAGCGCATCTTCATCCACCGCCGGCTCTCCGCGACCCATGTCTCCGATCGTGCTCACCGGCGCCGGCCCGTCGAGGAACAGCAGGCCGGAGCGGGCGCCGAGCGCGCCGAGCGTGCGGGCCGCCGCCTCGCCGAGACCGCCGGGGCGCTGGCTGGCGGCAAACAGGCTGAAACAGAGCTCGTAGAGGATCTCCACCTCGCGGCGCCGCAGGTCGGCCGCCTCGGCCTGGCGGCGCGCGTTGACCACCAGCCGGCTGGAGACGATGGTGGCGGTGAGGAAGGAGAACAGGGCCACCCAGTTGGCCGGCTCGGCGATGACCAGCGTGCCGAGCGGCGGCAGGAAGTAGAAGTTGTAGCAGCCGGTCGCGGTCACCGAGGCGACCACGCCGGCCTGCCAGCCGCTCCAGGTGGCGAGGCCGAGCACGAGCACCAGGTAGAGGAATCCAGCGGTGGGCGCGTTGGCTCCGGCCCGCAGGGCGACGGCCGTGAGGAGCGCCACCGCGACGGGGGAGACCAGCCAGGTGAGCGCCGCTTTCCTCGCATCCACACGACCAGTCTACCGGAGCCGCGCCAGCAATCCTGCCTTGACCTGCGGCCACTCATGGCGCAGCACGCTGTAGATCACCGTATCGCGCAGCACGCCGTTCGAGCGCATCTGATAGCTCCGCAGCACTCCCTCGCGCGTCGCGCCGAGCTTTTCGATGGCGCGCTGACTGTGCAGGTTGTTGAGGTCGGTCTTGAATTGCACCCGGGCGGCGCCCAGCGCTTCAAACGCATGGCGCAGCAGGAGGTACTTGCTCTCCGGATTGACCTTGCTCCCCTGGTGGGCGCGCGCGATCCAGGTGCGGCCGATCTCCAGACCGAGATGCGGCGGCCGGATCTCCAGATAGCCGGTCACCCCCACCGGCTCGCCGGTCGCCGCGAGGATGATCGCGAAGGAGAGCGACGCCGGCGCTTCGAGGACCCGCGTGCGCAGCCACTCCGCGAACGCTTCGAAACTGTCGTCGCGCGGCCACTCCAGGACCCAGGTGAAGATCTCCGGATCGGCCAGCCGCCACAGAGCGGGCGCATGATCCGGCGTCAACGGCTCCAGGTGGATGACCTCCCCCTTCAGGCGCACCGGCAGGACGTTCAACGGTTCCATCAGTGCGTGTTCCCCTGGGGATGCTCGCTCCGGCCGATCCGCGCGATGAGCGCGCGGAACCGCGGCTCGTTGCGGACGAGGTCCCACTCCCAGTCCTGGTTGGACGCGAAGAGGACGGCTCCCGGAAAGCCGCGCCGGTACGATTCTTCCAGGAAGTCCAGGGTCCTCCCGCGGTCGCCCATCTCGGCATAGACGTGCGCGATGTCCTCGGGTGGCAGGAGCTTCGTCTTCGCCAGCTTTTCGAGCGCCGTGGCGGCGGTTTGCAGGGCGGCCTTCCGGCCGCCCTTGGCATAGGCCGCGTCCACCGCCGGCATGATCTCGGGAAAGCGCAGCTCCAGCGCCTTGCGGAAGCTCAGGAAATCGAGGTCCGCCTTCCCCTGCTGGCGGTACAGGTCGGAAAAGTAGAGGTAGACGATCGGGAGGTCGGGCGCCAGGGCTTGCGCCTTCTGGAAGCACTGCATCGCCTCGGCCGCATGGCCATTGCGGGCGGCGATGTAGCCCAGGTTCAGGTTGACCACCGGGGAGAGCGGATCGAGCTCGGCGGCACGGCGCAGCTCCTCGCCGACCTCCTGGTCGCGGCCGCGGGCCATCAGATAGAGGACGTAGAAGTGGTGCGCCGCGCTGTCGTTGGGCTTGAGCGTCAGGGCACGGCGGAAGTTGTCCTCGGCCGCGCTCCAGTCGCGATCGGCGAACAGGTGGATGAGGCCGAGGGAGACGTAGGCGTCGGCCAGCTCCGGATCGATCTCCAGGGCCGCGTCCGCGTGATGGCGCGCCTGCGCGAAAGCTTCCGCCGGGGGGACCACCCCATAGATCGCGGAGAGGGTGTAGACGTTGGCGAGGCCGGCGTGCGCCGGCGCGAACCGGGAATCGCGGTCGAGCGCCTCCTGCAAGTAGCGCACGGCGCTGGTCAGACCGCCGGAGGTCCTGCGGTTCCAGGCGTAGCGCCCTTGCAGATAGGCGTCGTATGCCTGCGGATCGACCGGCCTGGCGGCGGCCAGGCGCTTCTGGTCCCCGGGCTCCAGCTTGACCTGGATCTCCTCGCTGATCGCGCGCGCCACCTCGCTCTGCAAGGTGAGGACGTCGCGCACATCGCGCTCATAGCTTTGCGTCCAGATCTGCTGCTCGGGCTGCGCGCGGATGAGCTGGGCGGTGATGCGGAGCCGGTTTCCGGCGTGGATGACCGAGCCCTGGACGATCATGTCGACGCCCAGCTCCTTGGCGATCCGGGGCAGCGGCTCGGAGGATTTCTTGTAGCGCATCACCGATTGGCGGGAGATCACCCGGACCCCCTGGATGCTCGACAGCGAGGAGATCAGCGCATCCGTCATGCCATCGGCGAAGTACTCCGGATCGTTCGAGAAGTTGCCGAGCGGCAGCACCGCGAGGCCCGGGCGGTGGCTCTCGCCGGCCGCCGCCGGTTTCGCCCGGGGAATGAAGCGCCAGCCCAGCCAGGCGAGGAGCAGGGCGACCGCCGCGATGCCGAGAATTCCGGAGACGAACGCCGGGCTTTTCCAGCGCGCGGGTTTGCGGCCCGCGGCGGGGAGCAGCCGCGACGAGGAGATTTCGAGCAGCAGGGCTTGCAGGCGCTCGCGCAGCGCAGCGGCGCTCTGCACGCGGCGGCCGGGGTCCTTTTCGAGGCAGCCGGCGATCAGCTCGTCCACCACGGCGGGAATCTGCGGGTTGAGGCTCGACGGCGGCGGCGGCGTGTCGCGCAGCACCGCCGGGAAGACCTCGCTGGCGGTGCTCCCGGGGAAGGGACGCTGCCCGGTGGCCGTCTCATAGAGGAGCACGCCGAAGGTGAAGAGGTCGGCGCGATGGTCGACCGCCTCGCCGACGATCTGCTCCGGAGCCATGTAGGCCGGAGTGCCGATGATCAGGCCGGCCTGGGTCAGCGTCGCATCGCGCGCCGGCTCGCCGTCCACGACGGTGGCGTCGCGGGCGGACTTCGCGATGCCGAAGTCGAGCACCTTGACGCGGCCCTCGCGGCTCACCATCACGTTGTCCGGCTTGAGATCGCGGTGCACGATGCCCTGGGCGTGGGCGGCTTCGAGCGCTTCCGCCAGGGACAGCGCGATCTCGGTAAAACGGCGCAGCGGCATGCCGCCCGGCTGGATGAGCCCGGTCAGGGTCTGCCCCTGGATCAGCTCCATGGTGAGGAAATGCAGCCCCTCGTGCTCTTCGACCGAGTAGATGGTGACCACGCTCGGATGGTTGAGCGCCGCGGCCGAGCACGCCTCGCGCTTGAACCGCTCCAGGTTCTGCAGCTCCGCAGCGCGCGCCGGGGAAAGGATCTTGAGCGCGATCTGGCGCTGGAGGAGACCGTCCTCGGCACGGTAGACTTCTCCCATGCCGCCGGAGCCGAGCTTCTCCAGGAGTCGGTAGTGTTTGATCTGACGATTGAGCACAGGAGCCCCGCTCTAGCTTGACAGCTTCCCGCCGCTTTGTCAGCCCGGGTTCTTGAGCTCCATGACCAGGAAGTGGAGGGTGGTGGTGCCGATGTTCTCGACCCAGTGGGTTTGCGGCTCCCGGTAAAGCACATCGCCGGTCTTGAGCTCGGCCTCGACCACCTTGCCGTCGGCGAAGTGGTTGCGGATCCTGCCGCCGGCGATCACATAGGTGACGAAGGCCGGATGCGCGTGCATCGTCTCTTTGGCACCCGGTGGCAGCATCCCCTCGATCACCCGCACCTGGCTGTTCTCGAGCTTGACGTGCTCCATCTCGGCGTTCACCACCGCCGGGTCCAGCGCCGGGTCCAGAGAAGATTGCGCCGCGCCGGTTGCGGCCAGCAGCAGCGGGCCACATACGGCGACACCGAGCAGCAGCAGCTTGCGCCTCTTCATGTTGTGCTCCTTTCTCCCGGCAAGGATAGCAGCCGCGCGCGACCCCCTGACGGAAAAATCCCTCCGGCGGCGCATCTCTTGGTGGAGCTTCCCGATCCGGGCTCCCCAGGCGCCCGGCTCCATGCCGGAGCCGGGCCAGCGACAAGGAGGTCTGCCTTGAGATGCAGAAGTATGTTGCTCATCCCTTCCCTGCTCTTGATCCTGCTGGCCGCCGTTCCCGCCGGAGCCTCTGTCGGCGGGACCGTTTACTACGAGTCCTACGCTGGCGGGCCGTGGCAGCTCGACCCCAGCAATACGATGGTGAAATTCTGTAACGTCGCCTACAACGGCGCCTGGTCCGGCCAGGGGCAGTGCTACACCACGACCACCGACGCGTACAACAATTTCTCGATCTCCCTACCCAACGGCAGCTACGCCACGTTCGTCTGGAACAACGCCTACACCTTCGGCAGCGACAGCTCCGCCGCCTGGGGCAACGTCGAGGACTTCACCGGCAACTGGACCTCGGGCAACCAGCTCAACATCAACGTATACACCTACTGGGTCGTCCTCTATCAGGTGGAATGGCCCAACCAGCCGCAGGTGGTCTATCCGGCCAACGGCGCCCGCCAAGTGCCGTTGAATTTCAACCTCAAGTGGACTCCCGACCACACCGGCTGGCAGGTCGTCTACGACATCTACGGGGCCGGCGACGGCGCTCCGGAAATCCTGGAGCTGTCGAACCTGAGCTGCAACCCCGACGCGTCCGGCAACTGCTCCTACCCGGTTTCGAACCTCGTCGCGGTCACCCCGTACACCTGGCACGTGGTCGCCAAGCTCCATCCGGGCTGGAGCGTGGATCCGCCGAGCAACATCTACGTCACCAACTCCTCGGCTGACTTCCGCTTCGCGACCTCGGGCACCACGTATTCCCTCACCACGGTGAACGGATACAAGGTCTCCGCCGACGGTTGCGGCGGCTCCACGGTGTCGGCGCGCGGGACCACGGTCGGCAACTGCGAGACGCTGCGGATCTTCGACCTCAACGGCGGCACGCTGCAAAGCGGCGATTCGATCAACATCGAGGTGTACGCCACCAACTGGCGCTTCTCGGCCGTAAACGGCGGCGGCGGCGCACTGCTCGCGAACACCCAGTGGGGAGCCGGCTGGGAGACCTTCATCATCGCCAAGACGACCGGCACGGGCACCATCTCGAACGGCGACACGGTCAGCCTGCGAGCCTACAACGGGAACTATTGCAGCGCCGAGCTCGGTGGCGGCGACGTCGTCAACTGCAACCGGGCGTCGGTCGGCCCGTGGGAGACCTTCACCTTCGGCGTGATGCCGTAGAAGACCGAAGAGGCGGCACCGGGTCCCCGCCCGGTGCCGCCCGGTGCCGCTTGACAGCGTCCTCCCGCTTTGGCAGCCTCTCTCCAACCGATCACGCAGGCGAAAGCGTTTTCCGAGTCGCGAGGAGGAGAGTCCCTTGTCCAGTCCCCGTCTATTTCCTTGTTTCGCCGTTGTGCTGGCTGTCCTGACCGTTTGTCCCGTTCTGGCTTCTCCGCCGGTCCGCATCCACGGCAAGGCGGCCCAAGGCGCCCGGAGCGGCTCTTTCAAGGTCGTCTACGGAGCCGTCCGCGACCCGCACTTCCGGGAGATCCAGAAGATCTTCAAGGAGACGCGCCTGCTCGAGGAGACGGCCCAGGCATTGAACGAAAACTTCGTCCTCCCCTACGACGTCACCATCACCATGACCGAGTGCGGCGAGGCCAACGCCTTCTATACGCCGGAGAAGAAGACGGTCGCGCTGTGCTACGAGCTGATCGACGACTTCGCCGACCGGTTCCTCGCCAACGCCCGCTCGAAGAAGGAAGAGGAGGACGGCGGCGAGGCGCTCGCCGGCGCCACCATGTTCACCCTCTACCATGAGCTCGGCCACGCCATGATCGACGTCTACGACCTGCCGGTCACCGGCAAGGAGGAGGA
>DATARD010000282.1:0-6081 GCA_036264355.1 Thermoanaerobaculia bacterium | reverse complement strand
CCCTCCTTCTCCTCGCGGCGCTGCGCAGCGTCCGGCTCTCCCTGGCCTTGATGATCCCGGTGCTCGCCACCAACCTCCTGCTGTTCGCCGGCCTCGGCTATGCCCGCCTCCCGCTCGGCATCGCCAGCAGCATGTTCGCGGCCCTGACCCTGGGAGCGGGGATCGACTTCGCCCTTCATTACATGATCGCGTGGCAGCGGGAGCGGCGGCGCGGCCTCTCGCAGGACGAGGCGGTCCAGGCGACGCTGCGCACCGCGGGCCGCGGCCTGCGCTGGAATGCCACGGTGCTGGCGTTCGGATTCGCCGTGCTGGCGGTCTCGGCGGTCAGGCCGAACGCGAGCCTCGGCCTGCTCCTCGGCGTGGCGATGGTGCTCTCCTACACCACCACGCTCCTCTTCCTGCCGGAGCTGCTGCGCCGAGGGGAGAGGCGCGGCCCCGGGCGGCACGGCCCGGGGCGGGGAGGTGCAAGGTCTACTGGGTCGTGAACACGGCCTGGCAATAATGGATGAGGGCCAACGCCTTGGTATGGGCACCGTTGACCTGCTGCGCGTTTTTGGTCGCGGCGCAATCGGTCGGCGGGTTGGGGTGGTGCCACGAAAACTGGTCGTGCTTCTCGCCCGGAGGCGCGGGCGGGAAGGTGGGGGCGGAGGCGCTCCAGCCCGGATAGAGGCCGCCCGGCGCGCTCACCGTCACCGTGTGCGTGCCGTTGCAGTTGGCCACCGTCCGCGAGCCGGTCGGCAGGACGGGGATGCCCTTGGAGGCCGGGTCGAAGCCGCCGGTGCCGCCGGTCTGCACCCAGCCGGAGTTCGATGCGCTCATCGTGAACGGTGTGCAGCTCACGCTGCCGCAGTCGACGGTGAGGACGTCGCTCGGATTCGACCTGTTGGTGAACACCAGCTTGGGCAGGACGTTGAAGCTCGAGTTGAACGTGCCGCCGTCGCTGTTGGTGGCCGTGAGGCTGATGGTGCCCGATGAGCTGGGGGTGTCGGAGAGGCAGACCTGCAGGCCATAATGCCGGCCGTCGGCGAGCGTGATGTCCGACTCCGCCGCCAGGTTCAGGGCGGAGATCTGGAGCGACCCGGATCCGCCGGTGATGGCGCCGCGATTGATCAGCGTGTCCGGCGAGCCCATGCCGGCGGAATCGAGGGGGACTCCCTTGAGGCTCGGCTGATGCGTGCTGGTGATGGAAGAACCGAGCAGGGACGAGACCGGATAGTCGTCCAGGTTGACCTGGGTCTGGCCGCCTCCGGGTGTCGTCCAGGGGTCTGTGCCGGCCGCGAAAGTCTGCGCGGCGGCGGGGAGAGCCGCCAAGGCCCCCAAGGTCAGAATCATCGTTGCTTGGATGAATTTCCTCATGGTCTTCTCTCCTTCTGAAATGGAGATCCGGAGATCTTCTCGTCGCCTCGGAGCATAGAGAAGCCGGCGCAGGAAAACTTCTTCTCGATTGCTTCTATTCGGCGGCCTACTCCGCCGCCACCGGCACCGCGGGCTCGAGCGGCGCCAGGGGCGGATCGCCGGGATAGAGGACGCGTTCCAGGAAGAGACCGGATGGCGGAGCGGTCCATTCCGCGGGGAGTCCGGAAGACTGGCCTGATCGCGGAGCCTCGCCGGCGAGGAGGCGTTCGAAGCCGGCGACGTCGAGCTCGCCGGCGCCGACTTTCACCAGGGTGCCGACGACGCGGCGGACCATCTTCCAGAGGAAGTGGGAGGCGGCGAGGCGGATCAGGATGAGCGCGCCGGGGGTCGCCAGCTCGAAGCCTTCGACGACCACGATCGTGCTCGGCTGCTCCCCCGGCTTCTCGCAGAACAGCCGGAAGTCGTGCCGGCCGGGCAGCAGCGACGCGGCCTGGCCCATCCGCCGCTCGTCGAGCGGCCGCTTCACCCACCACACCCAGCGCTTGGCGAGCGCGGTGCGGCGGCGGGAGATCTGATAGAGGTAGGACCGCATCTCCGCGGAGTGGCGGGCATGGAACTTGTCGGACACCGGCGCGAGGTCCAGCACGTGGATGTCCGGCGGCAGCAGATCGTTGACCGCCAAGCGGAATCCTCCGGGATCGACCGTCTTCGCCAAGCGCAGATGGGCCACCTGGGCGAGAGCGTGCACGCCGGCATCGGTCCGTCCCGATCCCCCGAGGTCTTTCACCACCGCGCCGGCCTCCGTCACCGCCCGCCGCAGCTCCCCCGCCACCGAGCGCGCGTTCTTCTGCTCCTGCCACCCGTGATAGCGGGTGCCTTCGTATTCCAGCGTCAGGCGATAGGTCGGCACCTCTACCCGCCCCCCACCGCCGCCAGCCGTGGCGCTGTGGCGGCCACCGCGACCGGCCGGCGTTCGCCGACCTGCTGGCGCCACATGGCGTAGTAGAGGCCCTTCTGCTCCAGGAGGTCGGCGTGGCGGCCGGACTCGACGATGCGGCCGTGCTCCAGGACGTGGATGCGGTCGGCGTGGAGGATGGTCGACAGGCGGTGCGCGATGAGGATGGTGATCACCTGGTTCGACGCCACCTCGCGGATGGTGTCGGTGATCTCCTCCTCGGTCAGCGAGTCGAGCGACGAGGTCGCTTCGTCGAAGACCAGCAGGCGCGGCCGGCGCAGCAGGGCGCGGGCGATCGAGAGCCGCTGTTTCTCTCCCCCGGAGACCTTGACGCCGCCTTCGCCGATCACCGTGTCGAGACCGCGGTCGGCGCGCGCCAGCAGGCTGTCGCAGGCGGCCTTCTTGAGCACCTCCAGACATTCGGCGTCGGAGGCTCCCGGATTCACGAAGAGGAGGTTCTCGCGGATCGAGCCGGAGAAGAGCTGCGTGTCCTGGGTCACGAAGCCGATCTGCCCCCGCAGCTCGTCGAGATCCAGATCGGTGCCCGCGACGCCGTTGTAGAGGATGCGCCCGCTGTGCGGCGTGTAGAGGCCGACGAGGAGCTTGACGAGCGTCGTCTTGCCCGAGCCGGAGGGGCCGACGAAGGCGAGCGTTTCGCCGCGGCCGGCGGCGAAGGAGATGCCGGAGAGCGCCGGCGCCGCCGCGGTCTGGTGGGTGAAGCTCACGTCCTCGAAGGCGAGGGAGCCGAGGTCGCCGAGCGGCACCGGGTGCGCCGGCTTCGCCTCCACCGGGATGTCGAGGATGGCCTGGAAGGTTTCGAGCGACGCCTCGGTCTCGCGGTAGGTGTTGATCACCGTCCCCAGGTCCTGCAGCGGTCCAAAAATGAAGAAAGAATAGATCCACAGCGAGAAGAACTGCCCGACGGTGATGCGCTGCGAGTAGATGAGGTAGAGCATGAGGAAGAGGATGGAGGTGCGCAGAGCGTTGACCGTCGTCCCCTGGATGAAGCTCAGCAGCCGGAGGGAGCGCACCTTGCGCAGCTCCAGGCGCAGGATCTTGCCGGTGACCGCGTTGAGCCGGCCGATCTCCTGGCGGGCGAGGCCGAGGCTCTTTACCAGCTCGATGTTGCGCAACGACTCGGTGGTCGCCCCGGCGAGCGCCGTGGTCTCGGCGACGATGATGCGCTGGATCTTCTTGATCCGCCGCGACAGCAGGGAGCTCAGCACGCCGAGGACGGGGATGGTCAGGAAGAAGACCGGCGCGATGAGCCAGTACACGGTGAAGGCGTAGACCATTACGAAGATGACGCCCACCAGGGTGGTGAACAGGGTGTTGACCGCGGTGTTGATCAGCTTCTCGACGTCCGTCCGCACCTTCTGGAGCTTGCCCAGCGTCTCGCCGCTCCGCTGGTCCTCGAACATGGCGTAGGGGAGCTCCAGAGAGTGGCGGACGCCGTCCGAGTAGAGCTCGGCTCCCAGCCGCTGGGTGACGACGTTGACGAAGTAGTCTTGAAAGTTCTTTGCCACTCGTGACACAAATGCCACACCCACGGCCGCGGCGAGCAGGAGGCTGACGCCGCGGAAGAACTGCGCCGTGGTGTATTCTTTGTAGCGGGTGGCGTACTCGTCGATGACGTGGCGGAAGATGAGCGGATCGAGGAGCGAGAAGACCTGGTTGACCGCCGCCAGCAGGAGGGCGAGGAGGGCGAGCCCCCAGTAGCGGCGCAGGTAGGAATAGAGGAGTCGCATGACCCTCTATGGTAGCCCACCCTTCGGGGTGGGTCCTTTCCCCTCTGGAAACGGTCTGGGAAGAGCGCGGAGGATATGGTATAAAGGCATGCAGGAAGACGGATTCGTTTGCCCATGCAGCTCGACCCGTAAAGGAGGCTGTCTTATGCGTGTTACCAGAAGCACGAGCGTTGCTCTCTGTCTCTTGGCCTTGTGCCTGCTGGCACCGGCCTTTCCCGCACGGGCGGAGATCGGGACGATCGACGCCGTGCCGGCAGCGACGCTGCTGTTGCCCTACTTCGAGGTCGATCTCGCCAATCCGAACGGCATCACCACGCTGTTCTCGGTCAACAACGCGTCGGCGACCGCGGTGGTCGCCCACGTCACGGTGTGGACCGACGAGTCGATCCCGACCCTGGACTTCGACATCTACCTGACCGGGTACGACGTCCAGACCCTCAACATCCGCGACATCTTCAACGGCAACCTGCCGCGCACCGCGGACGCCGGCTCCGATCCGGGCGACAAGATCAGCCCCAAGGGCTCGCTGTCGCAGGACCTCAACTTCCCCGGCTCGACCGGCCCGTGCGCCAATCCGTATCCGGCGACCGGCGCGCTCAGCGCCAGCCTGATCGCCCACATCCGCGCCGCCCACACCGGCGTGTTCGACTCCCTCTACGGCGGCTGCTCGGGCGCGGCCTACGGCGACAACATCGCCCGCGGCTACATCACCGTCGACACGGTGAACTCCTGCAACCTGTCGTTCCCGTCGGACGCCGGCTACTTCACGACGCTGGCCACCAACCAGAACGTCCTCTGGGGCGACTTCTTCTGGATCAACCCGGGCCAGAACTTCGCGACCGGCACCACGCTGGTCCACATCGAAGCCTGCAGCGGCGGTGCTCCGCCCTACCAGGGCTACGTCGGCAACGGCGCCGGCCACTGCCCGTTCTCGTTCGCGGCGGGCAACTACACCTTCTACGGCCGCTACAACTCGGTGGCCGGTCAGGATCAGCGCGAGCCGCTGGCCACGACCTTCGCCTCCCGCTACATCAACGGCGGCACGTTCTCGGGCGGCACGGACCTGATCGTCTGGCGCGACTCGAAGACCCGTCCGGTGGGTGCCAACGGCACGCACTCGTGCTCGACCAACCCGTCGTGGTTCCCGCTCAGCCAGTCCAACGTCGTCGCGTTCGACGAGACGGAGAACCCGACCCTCCTCTGCTTCCAGAGCGACAACGTCTCCCCGCCGACCGGCGGCACGGCGACCTGCTTCCCGCTGGAGACGCAGCGTGTCCATCTGGCCGGCGGCAACAAGATCGGCGCCGACCCGGCTCCGCCGGCTCCGTTCGGCTGGATCTACCTCAACCTGAACCACACGCTGGCCTCCGGCGACCCGTATCCGGGCCGTGCGCAGAACTGGGTGATCACCTCGATGTCCGCGTCGGGCCTCTATGAGGTCGGCTACGACGCCATCGCGCTCGACAACGCCACCAACTCGGTCGTCAACGGCGTCATCCTCACCCCGTAAAGCCGCGATCCCGCTCTCTTCACGCCTCTCCCTTTCGCCCTGCGGGGAAGGGGGAGGCGTGTCCCCGCCCGGCGGGACGGCCCCCCTCCTCCCCGTTGGTGCACGGCGACTCTTTTTTCCCTGGTATCTTTTCGGCGGACTTCCGATATACTACGCGGACTTCGGTTCCGTTTCACCGCAGCTTAAACCAAAGAGGAGGCTGTCCGTTATGAAGACGAGAGCTGTCATCCTGGCCTTGGCATGCTGTCTGGCTGCCCTGGCCGGACCGGCACGCGCCGAGATCGGGACCATCGACGCGGTGCCGGCGGCGACGCTGCTGCTGCCCTACTTCGAGGTCGATCTCGCCAATCCGAATGGCATCACCACGCTGTTTTCGGTCAACAATGCGTCGGCGACCGCGGTGGTCGCCCACGTCACGGTGTGGACCGACGAGTCGATCCCGACCCTGGACTTCGACATCTACCTGACCGGGTACGACGTCCAGACCCTCAACATCCGCGACATCTTCAACG
>DATARD010000218.1:0-3386 GCA_036264355.1 Thermoanaerobaculia bacterium | reverse complement strand
CATAGAGCGTCTCCACCGCGGCCAGCCACATCTTCTCGCGCTCCGTCGGAGCCTTGGCCGCCCGCTCGCCGGGAGTCGCCGCCAGCTTCGCGAGCGCCGCCCGCGCGCCCGCCCTGTCTTCCTCGCTCCAGATCGGATGGTTGAACGTCATCGCCTCGCCCCAATACGCCAGCGCAAATCCCGGCTCCGCCGTCTCCGCCGCCCGGAACTCATCCACCGCCTCGTCGTACCAGAAGCTGTGGAGCGCCGCGACACCGCGCACGAAATGCTCCTGCGCCGCGGGCGACGCGGAGGTCGGAAAGTCGAGCTTGCCGAGATCGGACGCGGCGAAGGACGGAACCGCGGCGAAAGCGAGCACGGCGCCAAGGGCTACGGTCAGCGACAGCTTGCGTGGATGCATGGGGACCTCCTGTTCCAGGAGGCGAGTATATGCCGACGGCAGGGCCGAGTCCTCAGAGCCCCGAGGGCCACTCCCCCATCAGCATGGGCTGGAAGGGGAACAGCCTGGCCCGAAAGACCCCGCCGGACACGGCTGGATCACCTTCCATGACCGCCCGCGCCGCCGCTTCGGACTCCGCGCGGATGACACAGAAGGCGAAGCTGTCGGCCGTCGTGTCCATCGTCCGCCCCGCGAAGACGATGCTCCCTCGTTTGAGCAGCTCCTGCGAATAGGCCCAGTGCTGCCCCGCCATCATGCGCTCGGCGTCCGTCGCCCCCTCCGTGAGCATGGCAAGGCGGGTTGGGTGGAGCGTGTACATGAAGATATCGGTGGGCTTCTGCATGGGGTTGGCGACGTGCATGGATTCCTCCGTTGGGTCGGCCGGAATGCTAGCAGAGCAGTAGGCAGACCATGATCGCGCCGCGAGCGGGAAGCTACTCAGTGACAAGTTTTGCTAGTATGGAGACGATGCTGGACTGGTCCCAATGCCTTGCCGTCGAACGCCACCCAGACCGGGTCAGTGGTGCCTGGCTCTTCCGCGGCACGCGTGTGCCCGTCAAGGCGCTGTTCGAGAATCTCGAGTCCGGCGCAAGGCTGGAGGAGTTCTTGGATTGGTTCCCCGGCGTTACCCGAGAACAGGCGGAGGCGGTGCTCGAGCATGCAACTCGTAGCCTCCTCGTCGCGTGAAAGTCCTTTTCGACCAGGGCACACCGGTGCCCCTGCGCCGTCATCTCCGTGCGCATGAAGTGACGACCGTTTACGAGATGGCTTGGAGCGCTCTCCAGAACGGAGTCCTCATCTCCGAAGCTGAAGCCTCCGGCTTCGAGGTTCTGGTGACCACAGACCAGAATCTCAAGTACCAACAAAATCTGTCCACGCGGCGCTTGGCGATCGTGGTTCTTCTCTCCACGAGTTGGCCCAAGATCCAGACCAGGCTTGCCGACGTGGTGGCAGCGATCGGTCAGGCGGCGGTCGGCAGCTATACTGAAGTCATGATTTGAGGTGCCTCTCGCTCGTCGTGGCGGCGACCAGCGCCCCCAAGGCGCTCCCTCCTCGTCAGAGCCCCGAGGGGTGGGCTTCTGCATGGGTTGGCGACGTGCATGGATTCCTCCGCTGGGTCGGCCCGGAATGCTAGCAGAGACTTCGAACCCGACTGATCGTCAGACTGCCTGACGTTTAACCCCGATCTCATCGTCGAGCTGCTCTCCCCGTCCACGGCCCAGGTCGACCGGACCACGAAGAAGGCCTTGTACGAGCGGACGTTCCGCACTCCCGAGTATTTCCTCTACGAGCCCGAAACCGAAGCTCTCGACGGATTCCGGCTTCTCGACGGCGCCTACCAACCCGTGAAGGCGGACCGGCATCCGGGCCGTGAGGGCCGCCTGTGGAGCAGCCAACTGGGCCTGTGGCTCGGTCGCTGGAAGGGCGGGAGAAAGAACCTGGATGCCACCTGGCTCCGGCTCTACGACAGCGATGGCCGTCTCATCCCGACCCCCGAAGAGGCCGAATGCCAACGAGCCGAGGCAGAACGCCAGAGAGCCGAGGCAGAGCACCAACGCGCAGAAGCCGAACGCCAGAGAGCGGATTCGGAACGCCAGAGGGTCGACGCTGCCGAGGCTGAGCTCGCCCGCCTGCGCGCGCTCCTGCCGGATGCCTGACGTTCCACCGGGCCGCTCCGCCGAAGAGATCACCCTGCTCAACCTTCAGAAGGCGGTACAGGCTGTCATTGATCTTGCGGCTCACGTGGTGGCCGTCGAGGGCTACGGCATGCCGGACTCGCAGGCATCTGGGCACGACGGTCCGTAGAGATGGCCCAGCTCTGTTCGAAACCCTGCCGGGCCCACCGCCGGCCGGGCCATCTCACCGGTTCGGGCACGATACGGCGCGATGTGGGCCGCCCTTCATCCGAATCCCTTGGCGCTCTCGCGGCGTCATCCTGCCGGGAGCCGCGGAGCCTCAAAGGCTCCTCTCCCCTGCCGCAACAAACCGACAACTCTGTCACTTCGACCCGGATTCTGACGCGAATTCAGGCTCGCAGCCTCAGCATCCGGGAAAACCGCCGCGAATTTAGAGAGTGCGGACACTCCACCGGAGAAACCCGCCGCGAATCTCCTGCAGTTCGTCACTTCACCCGGGCTTTCGGCGGCGGATTTAGCGGCGCGCCATCGGTATCCCAGTTTTTGACGCAAGTTGCTCTAAGTTCGCGGCGGAATTCTCGAATGACATGGCTGTAGGTTGGAGATTTGCGGCGGTATTCCCTGATGCGGTCGGAGTCAGCCGCGAATCTGCCGCGAATTGACGAGGTTCTGACGCAAGTTGTCATGGTTTAGCGGCGTTTTTTTCGGGTTTCGCGGCAAAACCCGCCGGTGTTGCGGCGGAGAATCTTATGCGCTTCGGTTCACGACCCGCTGCCACTCCGCCAATCTGTCCTCCACCAGCCGGCCCAACGCCTCCAGCGACGGCAGATCGGTGGGCTCTCCCGGCAGGAGAGGGACGTCGATCACCGGTTGCTCGCGGGAGACGAGGGTGGACAGCTCGGCGAGGCCGCGGCGGTCGCGGTCTCCGAGCCAGGTGAGGAGGTCCCAGCCGGTGGGCCGGCCGGGATCGGCGGAGGATTCCCCGCCTGCGACCTGGAAGCGCGGGTGGACGCGGTTCACGATGATGGGGCCGAGGTGGTAGCCGGCCTGCTCCAGACGGCGGGCGAAGAAGAGGGTGTCGGGGATGCGCTCTTCGCCGGGACCGGAGACGACGATGAAACGGGTTCGCGATGCGCGGAGGAGGTTCTCAACGGACTGGGCGCGCTCGCGGAATCCTTCGAAGAGGGGCGCGAAGGCCTGGAAGAACTCCGCCATGTCGCGCAGCAGACCGAGGCCGACGACCTCGTCGAGAAAGCGCTCGGCCCGTTTGCCCAGCGGTCCCCAGCGCGAGGCCATCTTGAGCTTCCCGG
>DATARD010000170.1:0-13596 GCA_036264355.1 Thermoanaerobaculia bacterium | reverse complement strand
GGATGAACCCAGCTCAGCAGGTCCGGACCGCTCAGGAAGAAAGGCATGAAGGTCGGCCGCCAAGGCGGCCATTGACATCTGAGGCCTTCTCATGGAAGACGTCCCAGACCTTGTCCGACCAAGTCTCGGCGTCCACGGCCGGTCGGGACGTCTCAGCGGTTGTGGGACGCGACTGGACTGTTGCCGGCAATCGGTTCTGCAACGGCCTTCCAAGGTTGAGACGGGCCGGCGATCGTGGTTTCGGAGAGCGTTGTGGTCGACGACTGGCCCGTCTCTACGGACCGTCGTACCGCGATTTTGACCGGCTTCCTACGCGCGGCGGCAGGACCGCTGGAGGCAAGGAAGCGTCAAGGCAGGAAGCTCTGCTCCCGGGCAAGATCAATGACTGCCTCAGGCCGGAGACGACGGAGGAGCTCGATGGGAGGGTGGCCGCCCAGTCGCTCGGCGGGTTGGAGAAGCCAGAAGGCTGCACCGGCCGGAGAAAGCGCCAGCCAGTACAAAACTTTTTCGAGACCTGGGATGAGGCCAGCCGGAAAGTCGGCGGAAAACTGCCAACCGGGATAGCGCCACTGAGCGCCGACAAGTAGGCCGAGCACGCGGCCAGAGCGGCGCAGCCGTTCGATCGCCTGACGGGAACGGCCAGTTTGCTGTGCCGCCTCGGAGACACTGATCGAGCCTCGCAGGATCTCTTCCCGAACCTCCTTCTTCTCAATTTCGGTCCGAGCGACGCCTTCCGCCAGATCGGCGGCATCGAAGGAATCATCAACGGCAGCCAGCGGATCACTCTCACTCATCGCGGTCATTATAAGTCACTCCTGCCGATCGCCCGATGGCGGCCCGGGCAGGAATCCTGCATCTTCATTCGCCTCGCAGCCTGGCAGCCTGAGAGGAGGACGAAGATGCGAAAGCCCCAGACGCACGTCATCGCTCCACCGGTCCGCCGGAAAGCCGTACCCCTCTGGCTCGCCGCCGCCGGCCTGCTCGCCAACGCCATCCTCGCCATCTGGGCTGTCCAGCATCCCGCCGCCGTCGAGAGGACCTGGCTCAAGCTGGGGGACGTCCTGCGCGGCCAGGCCACCTGGTATGGCCCTGAGCTGCAAGGGGAAGCCACGGCAAGCGGCGAGCCCTTCGACATGAACGACCTGACCGCCGCGCACCGCACCCTCCCCCTCGGCAGCCACGCCCGCGTGACCAACCTCGCGAACGGTCAGAGCGTCGTCGTGCGGATCAACGACCGCGGTCCCGGCCGGCCGGGGGTGATGATCGATCTCTCCAGAGCCGCCGCGCGGGCGATCGGGTTGAAGGGATCGGGGATGGTGGAGGTGGCACCGGTTCGGTGATCGGAGTCGAGCCTGCCCTGGTTGGAGTTGAGCCTACCCCGTTCGGGGTTGAGCCTACCCCGTTCGGGGTTGAGGTTACCCCATTCGGAGTGGAGCCTGCCCTGGCCGGAGTTGAGGTTACCCCAGCCGGAGTGGAGCCTGCCCTGGCCGGAGCTGAGGTTACCCCGGTCGGAGTGGACGGCCGACCAGGGAAAGTTGACGACCGACCAGGGAAAGTTGACGGCCGGACAGGGGGAGTTGAGCCTCGACCCGGGTAAGTTGCCGACCGGACAGGGAAAGTCGAGCCTAGACGAGGGAAAGTCGACGGCCAGACAGGGAGAGTTGAGCCCCGGTCAGGGCGAGCTGAGCTTCAGGAGGACGCCAACTCCGCCAGGAACTCCTTGATCCCTTGATCCAGCCGGCGCCGGTCGCGGTGGCGCTCCAGGGCGATCTGCACGAGGCGGTCGACGAGCTTGGGGAGGGGAACGCCGGTGAGGCCCCAGAGGCGGGGGTACATGGAGATGCTGGTGAAGCCGGGGAGGGTGTTGATCTCGTTGACGTAAAGACCTTCGTCCCCTTCGACCAGGAAATCGACGCGGGCGAGGCCGGCGCCTCCGATGGCGGTGAAGGCGTGGACGGCGATCTCGCGCAGGCGATCGGAGACGTTCGGGGGAACGTCGGCGGGAGCGATCAGCTTGGCGGTGTCTTGCAGGTACTTGTCCGCGTAGTCGTAGAAGTCGTTGCCGGGAACGACCTCGCCGAGCACGGAGGCTTCGATCTTGCCGTAGCCGAGCACGGCACACTCCAATTCGCGGCCCTTGATCCCCTTCTCCACCAGGGCGGTTTCGTCGAAACGCAGGGCGAAGCGGAGGGAGGTTTCGAGGCAGGCAGGGCTGTCCACTTTCTTGACGCCGACGCTGGAGCCGCCGATGCTCGGCTTGACGAAGACCGGGAAGGGGAGGCGCGAGGCGCGGTGGACGCAGCCCTTGGGATCCGCCTCCAGCTCAGTGCGGGTGACGGCCTCGAAGTCCACGACCGGCACGCCGGCCGCCAGCATCTGGCGTTTGAAGAGGACTTTGTCCATCGCGATGGCGCTCGTCGTGACGCCGGGCCCGACGTAGGGCAGGTCGAGCATTTCGCAGAGGCCCTGGAGCGTGCCGTCCTCTCCCCAGGTGCCGTGGACGATGGGGAACAGGACCTCGACGCCGGACTGGATCAGATGCCGGAGCGTGGGCGCCACCGGACTGCCGACCGGCGGGATGATCCCTGATGCGCCCGCGATCACCTTCTCCGCCGCCTTGGTGTCGATCCAGCAGCCGTCCTGGGCGATGCCCAGCGGGGTCACCTGATGGCCGGCTTCGCGCAGCCCCTGAACCACCGTGCGGGCGGAGACGACCGAGACCGCATGCTCGACGCTCCGCCCTCCGAAAATGACGCCGACGTGCGCCATGGAGTCTCCTCTGAGATGGAATTACCGCCGGCCCAGATCCACCAGCCGTGCGTTCCGCACCACGCCGAGATTGCCGAGACGCTCCAGCAACTCGTCCGAAGGCTCCTGGTCCAGGCGCAGGACGGCCATCGCTTCCCTTTCGCCTGCGACCTTGCGGTCGTCGGTGCGCGCGAGGTGGATGTCGGCGATGTTGATGCCGGCTTCGGCGAGCAGCGTGCCCACCTTGCCGACGACGCCGGGGACGTCCAGGTTCTCCAGGAACAGGAGCTTCCCCTCCGGCCGGAACTCCAGCCGGAAGCCGCCGAAGCGTACCACCCGCAGGTCGCGCTCGCCGAACAGGGTGCCGGCCAGCTCGACGCTTTTGCCGCCACCGGAGAGGGTGACGCCCACCAGGTGCGGATAGTCGCCCGCCGCGCTGTGCGTGGCGCGCACGACCTCGACACCGCGCCCTTCGGCGATCCGCTCGGCGTTGACGTAGTTCACCGCCTCGCCGAGGAACGGGGTGAGCACACCCTTGAGGACGGCCACCGCCGCCGGCAGACGGAATGCCTCGTCGATCCCCCAGAGATCCACCTGCAAGCGTTGCGGCGCACTGCCGAGGAGGAGGCCGGCCATGCTGCCCAGCGTTTCGCCGAGCGCGAGGTAGGGCTCGGCGCGGCTGCCGGTCGGGCGGAACGGCAGGTTCACCGCCGCCACGGCGAGCGAGCCGGCGAGCGCCGCGGTCACCATCTCCGCCGTCTCGGTCGAGATCCGCTCCTGCGCCTCGCGGGTCTGCGCGCCGAGGTGTGGCGTCGCCACCACCTTGGGATGGCGCACCAGGGTGAGGTCTTTCGGCGGCTCCTCGGCGAAGACGTCGAGCGCCGCGCCGCCCAGGTGTCCGGATTCGAGCGCCGCGAGGAGCGCCGCCTCGTCGACCACGCCGCCGCGGGCGCAGTTGACCAGCAGCGCACCCTTCTTCATCAGGCCCAGCCGCCTGGCGTCGAGCAGGTTGCGCGTCTGCTCGGTGAGCGGCGTATGGATGGTGATCGCGTCGGCACGCCCGAGGAGATCGTCCAGGGACAGCAGCTCGACCTCCAGCTTGCGCGCCGCGGCGGCGTCGAGGAACGGATCGTAGGCCACCACCTGCATCTCGAAGCCGCGGGCGCGCGCGGCGACCCGCTGGCCGATGCGGCCGAAACCGATGATCCCCAGCGTCTTGCCCTGCAGCTCGACGCCGAGGATTTTCCTGTCCCAGCCGCCGGCCTTGGTCGAGGCGTCGGCGAAGGGCACGCGGCGGGCCAGCGACAGCAGGAGCGCGAAGGTGTGCTCGGTGGCCGACATCAGGTTGGCGGTCGGCGCGTTGACCACCAGGATGCCGAGCTCGGTGGCCGCGGCGACGTCCACGTTGTCGACGCCGATGCCGGCGCGGCCGACCACCTTGAGGCGTTTGCCGGCCTTGAGCAGCTCGGCGGTGACGGTGGTGGCGCTGCGCACCACCAGGGCGTCGAAGTCGGGCAGGATCTCCTGGATCCGCGGTTTCTCCTCGGCGTTGAGGAGGCGGACCTCGGCGCCGGACTCCTTGAGCAGTGCGAGGCCGGAGGGATCGAGGGAGTCGGCGATCAGGATGCGGTGCATGGCGTCACCGCACGGCCGCGCCGGCCGTGACCTCCTGGAGCACCTCGTCGGTCACCGCGAGGAGCGCTTCGAGGTCGCTCTCCTTCACCTCGCCCATGTGGCCGATGCGGAAGGTGGTCGGCTTCCAGTCGCCGTAGCCGCCGCCGATCGTCCAGCCGCGCTTGCCGAGCCCCTTGACGATCGCCTGCGGATCGACGCCCTCGGGCGCCTTGAGGCAGCTCACCGTGATCGAGCGGGCGTCGGCCGCCGAGGCGTAGGCGCAGCCGCGGGACGCCGCCCACTCCGCGGTGCGGCGGTAGAGCCGCTCATGGCGCGCCCACCGCGCCTCCATCCCCTCGGCGAGGATGACGTCGAGCGCGGCGTCCAGCGCATAGAGGAGCGGAATGCCCGGCGTGGTGATGAAGCCGCCTTCGCGGTGCTTGTCGCGGTAGCGCAGCAGGTCGGTGTAGAAGCCGCGGTGCGGCACCTTCTCTGCCCGCGCGGCGGCACGGTCCGACAGGGTGAACACCGTCAAGCCCGGCGGCACCGCGATCGCCTTCTGCGTGCCGGCGAGCACGATGTCGATCCCCCAGGCGTCCGTCTCGACCGGTGCGCCGCCCAAGGACGACACCGCGTCGACGATGATCACCGCGTCGCTCTCCTCGCGGATCACCTTGGCGATGTCCGCGATCGGGCTCATCACGCCGGTCGACGTCTCGTTGTGGACCATCGTCACCGCGTCATACTTCTTGCGCCGCAACGCCGCCCGCACCACCTCCGGGTCCACCGCCTCGCCCCACGGCGTCGCCACCTTGTCGGCGCTCTTCCCCACCGACTTGGCGATCGAGTGCCAGCGCTCGGAAAACGCGCCGCAGGTGAGGTTGAGCACATCCTGCGCGACGCACGACACGACCGCGCTCTCCATGATCAGCGTCGAGCTGCCGGTGGCGACCATCACGTCGCCGGACGTCCGCAACAGATGCGGCAGGCGCTTCGACAGGTTGACGTAGAAATCCTTGAACCCGGCCGACCGGTGGCCAACCATCGGCTTGGTCATCGCCTGGCGGACGGCTGCGAGGACATAGGTGGGGCCGGGGAGAAAGAACTGGATGGCTTCGGTGCTCTGAGTGGTATTTGAGACGGTCACTGGGAACCTCGGATCGGGATTGGACAGGGTCAGAGTAGGGGCTGCGTCATCGATGCCGCATTGTGGCAAAACCAGGGGGCGGTGTCCAGGACGGCCCGGAGGGCCCTCACCCCCTCCCCTCTCCCGGCTCCCCCCGCCCTTCCCCGGGGAGAGGGGGGACAAGCAACGGCAACAGAAGAAAAAGAAGAAACTGAAGGATCTTTGGCAGATGGAAGGCTCAGGCTCCTTCCGATCGCAGTCCGGCGGCGGTCTGGGCGATCTTCTGGAGGACGGCCTCGATGCCCGTGCTGATGGCGTCGTTGGGGAAGCGCAGGATGGTGCAGCCCAGGGATTGGAGGTAGGCATCCCGGTTCTGATCGTGCGCCGCCTGGCTGGGCTCGGCGTGGATGGCGCCGTCCAGCTCCACGATCAGCTTGAGGTCCCGGCAGTAGAAGTCCAGAATGAAAATGTCCATGGGCACCTGACGCCGGAACTTCAGATGGTCCAACCTTCGGTCTCGCAGCGCTTCCCAGAGGACCCGCTCGGCAGGGGTCTGCTCCCTGCGCAAGGTCCGCGAACGCTCCAGCGCGTCAGCCGGCTTCAATTCCCTCCTTGATCGAACCTCGCGCACAATCCCTCCTCCTCTCTCCGCTGTTTTTCGCCAGAAAAGACTACCACCCCAAAGAGCCGGCCGCCGCAAGACTCAGTTGTGCTCGCTTGTGCCAGTTGCTTGTCTCCCCTCTCCCGGGGCCGGGAGGGGGGAGCCGGGAGAGGGGCGGGGGTGAGGGCCCTCCGGCCCGGAGCTTGCACCGCTCTCTCCTGTGGGCGCCGGGGCTTCATCCGGCGCTACGCTGCACCGAAGGAGGAAGCCCATGGCCAAGAATCGCTCCCAGGAGATGGACCGCTGCATCGACAACTGCCAGGAGTGCCACGAGGCCTGTCTGGGTCTGGTCGACCACTGCCTGCGGAAGGGGGGCCGCCATGCCGAGGCGGACCATATCCGCCTGCTGCTCGATTGCGCCGAGATCTGCACCACCAGCGCCGACTTCATGATACGCGGCTCTGCGCTGCATACCGAGACGTGCCGCGCGTGCTCGGAGGTGTGCGAGAGGTGCGCCGAGGACTGCGCACGTTTCACGGACGATTCCGCGATGAAGGAGTGCGCGGACATGTGCCGCCGCTGCGCCGAGTCGTGCCGGCAGATGGCGGGCGCCGCGGTCGGCGCGCGCTGAGCCGATCTCTTTCCCTCTGCCGCGAAACACCACGCCCGGTTTCCGCGTAAGGCGTGCAAGTGAGGCCAGTGGTGTGTCTCCGAGGAGGGACCGATGGGCAGTTTTCTCCGCGATCTCCGTTTCGCCGTCCGCCTGCTGCTCAAAAGCCCGGGATTCGCCCTCGTCGCGGTGCTGACCCTCGCGGTGGGGATCGGTGCCAATACGACGGTGTTCAGTTGGATGGAGGGGATTCTGCTGCGGCCCCTCCCCGGCGTTCCGCGCCAGGACGACGTCCGGGTGATCTGGGGCCATGCCCGCGATGGCGGTCTGCGGTCTCTCTCGGTGCCCAACGTGCGGGACATGCAGAAGAGCCTGGGAGCGCTGCGGGTGGTGGCCTCGTCGATCACGCCGGCCAACCTGACCGGCGGGGAACGGCCGGAGCGGGTGTGGGCGGCGCTCGTCACCGGTGACGTCTTCGACGTGCTGCAGGTAAAGCCGGCGCTCGGCCGCGGCTTCCTGCCGGAGGAGGATTCGGCACCCAATGCGCATCCGGTGGTGGTGCTCGGCCATGACTTCTGGCAGCGGCGCTTCCTCGGCGATCCGAAGACGGTGGGCAGCACGGTCCAGCTCAACGGCCACCCGTACACGGTGGTCGGCGTGGCGCCCCGCGGCTTCATCGGCACCGAGGTGGGTCTCAAGATGGATCTCTGGGTGCCGCTCGCCATGCAGCCGCAATTGCAGTCCGGCGGCAGCCGTCTCGACAGCCGGGGGAGCAACTGGCTCCAGGGTTTGGCCCGCCTGCGGCCCGGCACGACCCAGGCGCAGGCCCAGGCGGCTCTCGACGCCCTCGCGGCCCATCTGGAGAAACAGTATCCGGACTCCAACGACGGAGAACGTTTCCGCCTCTACCACTTCTGGGACGCGCCGAGCGGAGCGTCAGGATTCCTGCGGCCGGTGCTCAGCGTGCTCGGGGTCATGGCGGCGCTGGTGCTCCTGCTCGCCTGCGCCAACGTGGCGAACCTGCTGCTGGTGCGCGCGCTCGCCCGGCGCAAGGAGGTGGCGATCCGCATCGCTCTGGGCGCCGGGCGCGGCCGGCTGCTCGCACAGCTCCTCACCGAAAGCCTGCTGCTGGTGACCGCCGCCGGCGGGCTCGGCCTGCTGCTCGCGACCTGGGCGAGCGGCCTGCTCCTCGCCGCTTTTCCGCCCACCGACGCGCCGATCATCCCGTCCTTCCCCATCGACGGCCGGGTGGTGGTCTTCGCCGCCGTCGCGTCGCTGGTGACCGGTCTCCTGTTCAGCCTGGCTCCGGCGGCGCAGCTCGCCGCGCCCGGGATCGCCTTGACTCTGCGCGACGAAGGGGGCGCCGTGGCGGGCGGACGCAAGGGCGTGCTGCGCAGCGGTCTGGTGGTGGCGCAGATCATCGTCTCCTGCGTCCTCCTGATCACCGCCGGCCTTTTCGTGCGCAGTCTCGGCAAGGCGGACGACATCGATCCGGGCTTCCAGGCGCGCAACGTCCTCCTGGCCAGCCTCGACATCTTTCCCAACGGCTACGACGAGCCGCACGGCAAAGCCTTCTACCGCCAGCTCCTGGAGCGCCTGGCGGCACGGCCCGGGGTCGAAGCGGTGACGGTCTCGACGCTCGTGCCGCTCGGTTTCGACAACTGGTCGAGCGGCCTCAGCGTGGACGGCTATCAGGCGGCCCCCAAGGAGGAGATCACGATCTCGTACTTCGTCGTCGGGCCGGACTATCTGCGCACCCTGGGCATCCCGCTCGCCGGAGGACGGGACTTCACCGCGCAGGACGACGAGCGGGCGCCGAAGGCGATCATCGTCAACCAGGCGATGGCGGACAAATATTGGCGCGGCCGTCAGGCCCTGGGGGGCCGGGTGAAGATCGGGAAAGATCAGTACACCGTGGTGGGCATCGCCCGCACCGGCAAGTATCACGCGCTGAGCGAGACGCCGCAGCCGTTCTTCTTCATCCCGGCTTTCCAGGACTATCAGAGCGGCATGATCCTGCATGTGCGCACGGCCGGCGATCCGCTGCGGCTGGCGGACACGGTGCGCACCGAGGTGCGGGCGCTCAACCCGGACATCCCGCTGGCGACGGTGACGACGATGCACCAGCATCTGCGGATCGCGGTGTTCAGCCAGCGCCTGGCCGCGATCTTCCTCGGCGGCTTCGGGACGCTCGCGCTGCTGCTCGCCACGCTGGGTCTCTACAGCGTGATCCGCTTCACGGTGTCGCAGCGCACGCGCGAGTTCGGCATCCGGGCCGCCCTGGGAGCCCATCCCCGGCAGATCGCGCGCTTGGTGGTGGACCAGGGGATGCGCCTCGCCGTGCTCGGCCTGCTGGTCGGAGTCGGAGCGGCGTTCGGCCTGACCCGCTTTCTCGCCAGCCAGCTCCTGGGAGTGAGCGCCACGGATCCGCTGGTGTTCATGACGGTGGTTGTGCTGCTGGTGGCGGTGTCGGCGTTGGCGTCGTGGTTGCCGGCGCAGGCGGCGGCGGGGGTGGACCCGATTGTGGCGCTGCGAGCGGAGTAGAAAGGACAAAGGACCAAAAGGACTGCAAGGACCTAAAGGACAAAAGGACAGGGTGGGCGGAAGCCTGCTACCTGTCCTTTTGGTCCTTTGAGTCCTTTTGGTCCTTTGAGCCCTTCGCTTTAGCCTTCTTCACCCGCTGGTCGCGCCGCCTTTTCTTCTCCGGCTTCGGCACCCGCACCGGCCGCGGCGGCAGCGGCGGCCCCCAGGGGCGCGGCTTGCGGAGCGCCGCGGCCAGCTCGGCGGTGGTGAAGGCGCGCGCGGCTTCGCCGGCCGCGGTGACCGCCCAACCTTCCCCTGCTTCTCGGAGGATCGCGATCTTCTCGGGCAGGCCCTCGCCCCGCACCAGCACCAGGACGCAGCCGCGGAAGTGCTCGCCCAGGAGGTCGCGCAGCACCGGCGCGCCTTTGAGCGGCTTGACCGCTACGCTGCGGTCGCCGGCGACGGAGACGGCGCGCAGGGCACCCAAACCGGCGGCGGTTTCCAGCGGCTCGGGCAGAGGGCTTGGCGCAGCAGCCGGCAGGTCGAGCCAACCGATGCGCAGTCCCTCGGCGCGGGCTGCCGCGAAGAGCGCGGCGTAGTGCTCCGGGGGTTCGCCGGCGCGCAGCAGATGGGGAGCCTTGCGCGGCTCAGTCATAGAGCAGGACCTCCCGGCGCTCGGCGCGGAACGCGTCTTGGTCGGCGGTCCAGCCGGCGATCCAATCCGCCAGACCGGCTCCGGTTTCGATCGCTCGCCGGCAGTCCGCGCCGCCGGTGAGGAGGTCGATGGCGGGGCGGTCGGTGACGAACTCGTAGGGCGCCTGACGCCAGGCGAAGACGTCCGGCGCGAGGCGGCGGATCGCCGCCAGCAGCTCGACGCCGGTGCGGTAGGAGCGGAAGGCGGCGGGATCGGTGACCACCAGCTCGACGCCGCCGCACACCGCGCCGCGGTGTTTCTGGAACTGCGGCCGGAACCAGGTGGGCATCCAGGCGGCGCCCGGCAGATCGAGCGCCGTGAGAGCGTCGGCCAGCGCGGCGGGATCGAGACCCGGCGCGCCGGTGAGCTGGAACGGCCGCGTGGTGCCACGCCCCTCGGACAGCTCGGTCGCTTCGACCAGGCAGGCGCCCGGATAGACCAGCGCGGTCAGGAGGGTCGGCATGTTCGGCGACGGAGCCACCCAGGGGAGACCGGTCTCCGCCCAGCGCATGCCGCGGCGCCAACCGTCCATCTGAATAATCCGCCAGCCATCCCCCCAACCACGCCGCCGCGCTTCCAGGCGGACCAGCTCGCCCAGGGTGAGGCCGTGGCGCACCGGCAGGCGGAAGGCGCCGACGAACGACTCGAAGCCGGGGCGCGGCAGGTTGCCCTCCACCACCTCGCCGCCCAGCGGATTCGGCCGGTCGAGCACCCACACCTCGCAACCGGCGGCGAGCGCCACCTCGGCGGACCAGACGGCGGTCGCGGCATAGGTGTAGTAGCGCGTGCCGATGTCCTGGAGATCGATGAGGAGGAGATCGAGGCCGCGGAAAGCGTCCGCGGACGGCCGCAACGTATGCTCGCCGTCGCCATAGAGCGAAACGACCGGCACGCCGGTCCACGGATCGTGGCCGCCGTCCGCCGCCACCATGTCCTGCTCGATGCCGTAGAAACCGTGCTCCGGGCCGAAGAGGGCGGCGGGCGGACCCGCCGGGCCTGCGGCGAGAGCGCGGTGGATCGGCCGCACGTCGCGGGTCAGCGAGGCGCCGTGCGCGAGGAGACCGTAGCGCCGGCCCTTGAGACCGGCAGGATCGGCGAGCAGGCGGTCGAGGCCGGTCAATGTCCGATCCGAGCGATTCGAGCGATTCGAAGCGCAGGTCATGACGAGGCGCGCCGGTAGTGACCGGACCGGCCGCCGCTCTTGGTCTCCAGGCGGAGATCGGTGATCACCACCCCCTTCTCCACCGCCTTGACCATGTCGTAGAGGGCGAGCGCGGCGGTCGAGCAGGCGCAGAGCGCTTCCATCTCGGCGCCGGTGCGGGCGGTGCAGACCACCCGGCTGCGGATCTCGATCCCCTCGGGGATCGGTTGCAGGTCGACCTCCACCTGGTCGAGCGGCAGCGGATGCGCCAGCGGGATCAGCTCGGCGGTGCGCTTGGCGCCCTGGATTCCGGCCAGGCGGGAGACCGCGAAGGCGTCCCCTTTGGGAAGGTTGGCGAGACGGATCAGCGTCTGGGCGGAGAGCAGCACCCGGCAGGAGGCCTCGGCGACACGGCGCGTCACCGGTTTCTCGGAGACGTCGACCATGTGCGCGCTGCCCTGCGGGTCGAGATGGCTGAAGGATCCTTGCGAGCTCATAGAAGGCCGGTATGCTACCACCCGCCCGATGAATGCCTGATGAATGTCCGATGAATGTCTGATGAAAATCACGATCGTCATGCCCACCCTGAACGAGGCCGCGACGCTGGAACGTCCGCTGGCCGCCGCTCTCGCCGCCGCCGACGAGGTGGTGGTCAGCGACGGCGGCAGCACGGACGGCACGCCGGAGATCGCCCGCCGCCTGGGCGCCCGCGTGGTCAGCGGTCCGCCCGGCCGCGGCGGCCAGCTCACCCGCGGCGCCCAGAGCAGTGTCCTGGGCAGCCGGGGCGATCCCACCGACGTCCTCCTCTTCCTGCACGCCGACACCTTTCTGCCGCCCGAAGCGGCCCAGGCGGTGCGCGCGGCCATCGCGGCCGGCGCCGTGGGAGGCGCTTTCCGGGTGCGCTTCGACGTCGACCGGCCGCTGTTGCGGCTGGGCGCGCGGCTGATCAACCTGCGCACCCGCTGGACCGGGTTGCCGCTGGGCGATCAGGCGCAGTTTGTACGGCGCGACGTGTTCGAACGGCTGGCGGGATTCCGCGACTGGCCGATCCTGGAGGATCTGGACCTCGCGATGCGGCTCAAGCGGGAAGGAAGGACGGTGCTGCTCGGCGGCTGTGTAACCACCGCCGCGCGCCGCTTCGTCAACCTGGGGATCGTCCGCACGGTGGCGACGAACTGGTTGATCTGGAGCCTGTTCGCGCTCGGCGTCTCGCCGCACCGCCTGGTCCGGCTCTATTACCGCCTGCGCTGACGCTTGGACCGAAAAAGACGAAAGCCCCGTGGCGAGGGGGACGCCACAGGGCTCGCAGGACACTTTCAGATTTGCAGCGCCGCGCCGGCGGGGCTTTGCATCTGCTGCGGTGCTACTTACGTCCCTTCTTCTTGCTGTTGACCGCTTCCTTGAGCTCCTTGCCCACCTTGAACCGGACGCTCTTGCTCGCCTTGATGGTAATTGACGCGCCGGTAGCGGGGTTGCGCCCCTTGCGGGCCGCGCGCTCAGTCACCCCGAAGCTGCCGAACCCTGGGATCTTCGCGCCTTCACCCGACTTGAGGGCACCGGTGATCGCGTCGAAGATCGCTTCGAAGGCCGCGGTAGCCTGCCGCCGCGTGAGCCCTTCGACGGAGTCCGCAATACTATTGATCAAGTCAGCTTTACCAGCCATCTCTCCTCCTCCTCCTTGGATTTCGTTTTTTGGGCGAAAGTGACCGGCAGAAACGATATGGCAACCCGGGGGGGCTGTCAATGGGGGCGGACGCGCGCGGGGCCTTTAGATCCGGGCTTTCGCGAGCACGTTGACGGAAAAACCGTCGTGGTCCCCGCCGGTCAGGATGCGCCAGGCTCCGGGACCCTGGATGCCAGCGGCGAGCGGGCTTTCCAGCAGCCCGGCGAGAGGAAGCAGCGAGAAGCCGGGATGGGTTGCGACAAAACGTGTCACCACGTCCTCGTTTTCTTCTTTTTCCAGAGAGCAGGTGATGGCCACCAGAGCCCCGCCGGGGGCGACGTGCGGCGCCATCCCGGCGAGCAGATGCAGCGCCTGGCGCGACAGCCGGCCGATCTCCCCCTCGCTGATCCGCCATTTGAGCTCCGGATGGCGGCGCAGGGTGCCGGTGCCGGTGCACGGCAGATCGAGGACGACGCGATCGAACACCCCGCGCCATGGCGGCGCGCCGGCATCGGCCAGCGCCAGCGGCAGGACGCGGCGCAGGCGGGCGCAGTTGGCGCGCAGCATCGTGGCGCGCGCCATGGAGACGTCGGCGAGGGTGATGCGCACCTGCGGCTCGCGGGCGAGGAGGGAGAAGCTCTTGCCGCCCGGCGCCGCGGCGGCGTCGAGGATGCTCTCCCCCGGCCGCGGCGGCGGGATCAGCGCCGCCGCCTGGCTCGCCTCGTCCTGCACGTAGAAATCGCCGCGGGCGAACGCCGCGGTAGCCATCGGATTGCCCCGCCGCACGGTGAGGCCGAGGGAAGAGAGAGCCGCCGGCTCGATCTCCAATCCCTCGTCGATGAGCGCCTCGGCCAGCAGCTCGCGCCCGCCGCGGTC
>DATARD010000149.1:0-16829 GCA_036264355.1 Thermoanaerobaculia bacterium | reverse complement strand
TTGCAGGGCGTACAGGCCGTCCGCGCCGCCGAGCTTTTCGGCCCGCTGGAGCGCCGCGAGGCCGCGCTGGATGAGGAGGTGGTCCCAGCGTGCGCGGTTCTGCTCGAGCAGCAGGATGGGCTCTCCCGACGGACCGACCCGCGCGGCCGAACGCGAGGCCTGGATCTCCATCAGCGCGACGAGGCCGTGGACCTCCGGCTCGCGCGGCGCGAGCGCGGCCAGGATGCGGCCGAGGCGGAGCGCGTCCTCGCAGAGCGCGGGGCGCATCCAGTCGTCCCCGGCGGTGGCCGAATAGCCCTCGTTGAAGATGAGATAGATAACTTCGAGCACGGACGACAGCCGATCGGCAAGCTCGGCGCCACGCGGCACCTCGAAGGGAACGCGCGCCTCGGCCAGCGTCTTCTTGGCACGCACGATGCGCTGCGCGACGGTCGGCTCGGGGACCAGGAAGGCGCGCGCGATCTCGTCCGTGGCCAGGCCTCCGAGCAGGCGCAGGGTGAGCGCCACCCGCGCCTCGGTCGAGAGGACCGGATGGCAGGCGACGAACATCAGGCGCAGCACGTCGTCGCCGATGTCATCGTCCAGTTCGGATTCGATCTCCGCCACGGACCTCTCCTGCCGGACCTCGATCTCGCGGCCGATCTCTTCGTGCTTGCGTTCGATCAGCTTGCTGTGGCGCAGCCGGTCGATCGCCCGCCGCTTGGCGGTCGCCATGAGCCAGGCGCCCGGTTTGTCCGGAACGCCCGACTCCGGCCACTTTTCAAGCGCGACGACGAGCGCGTCGTGCGCCAGATCCTCGGCCTGCCCCACATCGCGCACCATCCGCGTGAGGCCGCCGATGAGCTTCGCCGACTCGATCCGCCAGATGGCGTCGATGGTGCGATGGATGTCTGGAGAAGGGGTCCCCGTCACGGCGACCGATCAGACCACCTTCGACCGGGCGGCGCAAGCGGCGCAGGCGACTACCCGTAGGTGGGCTTCTGCGGCCAGCCGGCCGGCGAGTCCTCCCAGTCCTCCTGCCGGCCGTAGGGGGTCACGTCGAGCAGACTGTAGGAGTTGGTGAGCCCTTCGACGCCGCGGGCGTAAGCCGAGTAGGTGTGGAAGATGTCCTCGCCGATCCGGAAGAAGACGCTCAGCCCGTGCGCCTCGCCCTGGTGGGACGGATTCTGCTCCTTGAAGTTGTACTCGACCGGAGCCACGGCGGCGTCGAGGGTGACGTGGAAGTCGTAGTTGAAGTCGCTGCCGTAGGAGGAGAGCCAGGGCAGGGTCCAGCCCTTCTCCTTTTTGTAGGCTGCGAGCTTGGCGAGCGGCGCGCGCGAGATGAGCACCATCGAGGTGTTGCGCTGGCCCAGCATCGACAGGTCGCCGAGCGCGTTGACGAAGCCGGTGCAGCCCGAGCAGCCTTTGTCCCAGGCCGGATCGAACATGAAGTGGTACACGATGAGCTGGGTGCGGCCGTCGAACAGGTCGCCCAGGCTCCGCTTTCCCTCCGGACCGTCGAAGACGTAGTCCTTGTCGATCTTCACCATGGGGAGCCTGCGCCGGTCGGCGCTCACCTGATCACGGAGCTTGGTGACCTCCTTCTCCTTGGTGAGCAGTTGCTTGCGCTCGGCGAGCCATTCGCCGCGCGATGCGATCTTCGGATGGGCCACAGTGGTCTCGATTGTCGTCGTCGTCATATTGAGGATGCCTCCCTTCGCTGTTGTCGCTCTTGCAGGAATCTCTCCAACGGCTGGCTTGGTGATCCGCCGGCTCCGTCGAAAGCGACGAGTTGGAGAGCGTTCTTCCCAGATTTACATAGGCCCTGGATGCTGATTCACCATATTTTCTTTCCCCCTTGACATCCGGGTTCCGAGGACTAGAATACGCAGGCTACTTAGCTGTCTGGTCGTTGCCGGATGGTCCGGAGCCTCGAGGGGCTCCCACGACGCGGGAATTTCTGTTGTAGAAAGTTCAACTTGTAAATACCTCGATCGCCGATGCCTGGATCTCACCACACGATCATCTTCGTCCCCCACGCCCACGCAAAGCTGCGCAAGTGGCGGGTCACGAACCTCCAGATCGGCCTCGCCGCCGGTGCTTTCGTCCTCCTCACGGTCCTCTCCTCCCTCCTGATCTGGTCCCACTTCAACACTCCGGTCAATCCGGTCGAGATCAACCGTCTCCGCAAGGAGAACGAGGAGCTGCGGCGTACCAACGCGGCGTTCGAGTCGAACCTGGGCAAGCTGCAGAAGCAGCTCAGCGGCTACGAGGACAAGACGCGGGAGCTGGCGATCGTGGCGGGGGTGGAGAGCCTGGGCGACAGCGTCGAAGCCGGCGTCGGCGGTCCGACGACGGTGGAAGAGGCCTCGGCCGGCGACCTGCCGAAGATCCAGGAGCGGGCGGCCAAGCTGGTGGGCGCGCTGAGCGCGGTGGAGCAGAAGCTCGATCAGCGGGTGCACTGGATCTCCTCGACGCCGGCGATCGCGCCGGTCAAGGGGATCTTCACCAGCGGCTTCGGCACCCGCAGCGATCCTCTCACCCACGGCCGCGGCATCCATCAGGGCGTCGACATCGCCGCCGCTCCCGGGCAGCCGGTGCGCGCCAGCGCCGACGGCATCGTGATGGCGGCCAGCGAGCAGGGCGGCCTGGGCAAGGCGGTCTTCCTCGCCCACGGCTACGGCCTCTCCACCCGCTACGGCCACCTCTCGGCGGTCAGCGTCCGTCCCGGCCAGAAGGTCAAGCGGGGCGACGTCATCGGGCGGGTCGGCAGCACCGGCCGCTCCACCGGCTATCACCTCCACTACGAGGTGCGCATCGACGGCGAGCCGGTCAATCCCCTCGCCTATATCCTCGACAATTCTCCGCTGTAGCCCGCGCCTCGGCGCAGGGCCCCCCGCCCCAACCCAGGGCGTTGCCCTGGGCTGAGGAAACCCCGAGCCTTCGGCCCTCTCCCCCGCCCACAAGCTCGTGGCTTTTTCCGGCTTCTTTCCTGCTTGCTTGTCTCCCCTCTCCCGGCGGGCGCGTGGGGGGAGCCGGGAGAGGGGCCGGGGTGAGGGCTCCGGAATCTTTCTGCTAGACTGCGGGTTGTAAGCGCATGCTGCGGGATGTCCATCCATGCCGTCTCAGACCCTGACGAGAGCTCGATGATCAACACGATTCTGACCAAGATATTCGGCAGTCAACACGCGCGCGACGTCAAGAAGATGTTGCCGATCGTGGCCGCCATCAATGAGATGGAGCCGCAGATCAAGGCGCTCTCCGACGACGCGTTGCGCGGCAAGACCGCGGAGCTCCGGCGCCAGCTCGCCGACGGAACCCCGCTCGACGATCTGCTGGTGCCCGCCTTCGCGGTCGCCCGGGAAGCCGCGTTCCGCGTCCTCAAGATGCGGCCGTTCGACGTGCAGCTCATGGGCGGCCTCGTCCTCCATCGCGGCAAGATCGCCGAGATGAAGACCGGCGAGGGCAAGACGCTGATGGCGACCCTGCCGGTCTACCTGAACGCCCTGGAGGGCAAGGGCGTCCACGTGGTCACCGTCAACGACTACCTGGCGCGCCGCGACTCGGACTGGATGGGCCGCATCTACCGCTTCCTCGGCCTCTCCGTCGGCGTCATCCAGCACGACATGCCGGACGCCGACCGCAAAGCGTCCTACGCCGCCGACGTCACCTACGGCACCAACAACGAGCTCGGCTTCGACTACCTGCGCGACAACATGAAGTTCGACCTGGAGTCGATGGTGCAGCGGCCGCACCACTACGCCATCGTCGACGAGGTGGACTCGATCCTGATCGACGAGGCGCGGACGCCGCTGATCATCTCCGGCCCCTCCGAGGAGTCGACCGACAAGTACTACGTCATCGACCGCGTCATCCCCCGCCTGATCAAGGGCGAGGAGATCGACGAGGGGGACGGCAAGAAGAGCACCACCAACGACTACGTGGTCGACGAGAAGGGGCACTCGGTCAGCCTGACCGACGAGGGCGTCGAGAAGGTCGAGAAGATGCTCGGCGTGCGCAACCTCTATGACCCGGACAACATGGAGATCCTGCACGGGGTCAACCAGGCGCTGCGCGCCCACACGCTCTACGAGCGCGACGTCGAGTACCTGATCAAGGACGGCAAGATCGTCATCGTCGACGAGTTCACCGGCCGCATGATGCCGGGCCGGCGGTGGTCCGACGGTCTCCACCAGGCGGTGGAAGCGAAGGAAGGGGTGAAGATCGAGAAGGAGAACCAGACTCTCGCCACCATCACCTTCCAGAACTACTTCCGGATGTACAAGAAGCTGTCGGGCATGACCGGCACCGCGGACACCGAGGCGTCTGAGTTCGCGCAGATCTACAACCTGGACGTCACGGTCATCCCCACCAACCGCGACATGATCCGCGACGACCGCGCCGACCTGGTCTACCGCACCGCGCAGGAGAAGTGGAAGGCGGTGGTCGACGAGATCCGCGACTGCCAGGAGCGCGGGCAGCCGGTGCTGGTGGGCACGGTCTCGATCGAGAAGAGCGAGATGCTGTCGAAGCTCCTCTCCCGGCCGCCCAAGGTGCCGCACATCGTGCTCAACGCCAAGTATCACGAGCGCGAGGCGTCGATCGTCGCCCAGGCCGGCCGCAAGGGAGCGGTGACCATCGCCACCAACATGGCCGGCCGCGGCACCGACATCGTCCTCGGCGGCAATCCGGAAGGGCTCGCCAAGTCGGAAGCCGATCCGGAGACCGAGCCGGAGGCATACCAGGAAGCCCTCGCCCGCTACACCGAGACCTGCGCCCGCGAGCGCAACGAGGTGCTCGCCGCCGGCGGCCTGCACATCCTCGGCACCGAGCGCCACGAGTCGCGGCGCATCGACAACCAGCTCCGCGGCCGGTCCGGCCGCCAGGGCGACCCCGGCTCCTCACGCTTCTACCTGTCGCTCGAAGACGACCTGATGCGCATCTTCGGCTCCGACCGCATCCAGGGGCTGATGGGCAAGCTGGGCATGGAAGAGGGCGAGGCGATCGAGCACCGCATGGTCTCCTCTGCCATCGAACGCGCCCAGAAGCAGGTCGAGGGACGGAACTTCGAGATCCGCAAGCACCTCCTCGAATACGACGACGTGATGAACAAGCAGCGCGAGTCGATCTACAAGCTCCGCCGCGACATCCTCGACGGCACCGAGGCGCGCGAGTATGTGCTGGAGATCGCAGACAACCTGCTCGAGGGCCTCATCGCGACGTACTGCCCGGAGAAAGTCTCTCCAGAGGAGTGGAACATGTCGGGCCTGCGCACCGACATGCTCACCTTCTTCAACACCGACATCAAGGACCTGAAGCTGGACGAGATGGGCACCGAACAGCTCGGCGAGGCGCTGTGGGACCGCATCGAGCAGCGCTACACCGAGAAGGAAGCGCGGCACGATCCGGAGACGATCCGCAACTTCGAGCGCTGGATCATGCTGCGCGCGGTCGATGTCCACTGGAAGGACCATCTGCTCGCCCTCGACCATCTCAAGGAGGGGATCGGCCTGCGCGGCTACGGCCAGCGCGATCCGCTCAACGAGTACAAGAAGGAGAGCTTCGACCTCTTCCAGGAGATGAAGGACCGGGTCGAGGACGAAATCGTCACGCAGCTCTTCCGCTACGAGCCGATGACCGACGAGCAGGCCGCCGAGCAGCGCCGCCGCCGCGAGATGCAGGCGCCGAATATCGAGCTGTCCGCGCCGCCGAAGGTCGAAGGCGGCGGGCGCCCGCAGCCGGCGGTCAACAAGGACGCGAAAGTCGGGCGCAACGACACCTGCCCGTGCGGCTCGGGGAAGAAGTACAAGAAGTGCCACGGAGCCGCGGTGACGGTGGGTTGAGGCTCCGCTCGGCTCACAAATAAGCAGCACAGGGGCGGCCGGGAGGCCGCCCGATTCGTATATCCTCCGCCCATGCCCATGATCGACCTTGAGCCCCGCTTAGCCCTGACCTTCGACGACGTCTCCATCGTCCCCGGCCTGTCCGAGTCCCACCCGAACGACGTGGACCTGCGGACCCGCCTCTGCCGGGGCATCGTGATGAATATCCCCATCCTCGCCGCAGCCATGGACACCGTCACCGAATCGCGCCTGGCCATCGCCCTCGCGCAGGAAGGCGGCGTCGGCATCGTGCACAAGAACCTGCCGGTCGAGGTGCAGGCCGAAGAGGTCGACAAGGTGAAGCGCAGTGAGGCGGGGATGATCGTCGATCCGGTCACCATGCGTCCGGACCAGAGCATCCGGGAAGCGCTGACCATCATGGCGCGCTACAAGATCTCCGGCGTGCCGGTGACCTCGGCCGAAGGGCACCTGGTGGGCATCCTCACCAACCGCGATCTCCGCTTCGAGGACAACCTCGACAAGAAGATCGGCGAGCTGATGACCAAGGAGGACCTGATCACCGTGCCCGAGGGGACGACCCTCGAGCAGGCGAAGACCCTCCTCCACAAGCACCGCATCGAGAAGGTCCTGGTGGTCGACGCCGACGGCAACCTCAAGGGGCTGATCACCGTCAAGGACATCCAGAAGGCGCAGCAGTACCCCAACGCCTGCAAGGACGAGCTCGGCCGGCTCCGCGTCGGCGCCGCGGTCGGCTCCTCCGGCGATTATCTGGAGCGCGCCGCCGCCCTGGTGAAAGCCAAGGTCGATCTGCTCGTCCTCGACTCCTCGCACGCGCACAGCCGCGGCGTTCTCGACGCCGCCGCCAAGCTCCGCGAAAGCTTCCCCGAGGTCCGCCTGGTGGTCGGCAACGTCGCCACCGCCGAGGCGACCGCCGCCCTCATCGAGCGTGGCGCCGACGCCGTCAAGGTCGGCATCGGCCCCGGCAGCATCTGCACCACCCGCGTGGTGACCGGCGCCGGCGTCCCGCAGATCACCGCGGTGATGGACTGCGTCCGCGCCGCGGCCGAGCATGATGTCCCGGTCATCGCCGACGGCGGCATCAAGTTCTCCGGCGACGTCACCAAGGCGATGGCCGCGGGAGCCCACTCGGTCATGATCGGCTCTCTCTTCGCCGGCACCGAGGAGAGCCCCGGAGAGACCATCCTCTACCAGGGCCGCACCTTCAAAGCCTACCGCGGCATGGGCTCGCTCTCCGCCATGGCACGCGGCAGCGCCGACCGCTACTTCCAGGAGGGCGGCGGCAGTCTGAGCAAGCTGGTGCCGGAAGGCATCGAAGGCATGGTGCCACACAAGGGAAGCCTCCACCAGATGCTCCCCCAGCTCACCGGCGGCCTGCGCTCCGGAATGGGCCTCGCCGGCTGCGGCTCGATCGAAGAGCTGCGCACCAAGGCGCAATTCGTCCGCATCTCCCCCGCCGGCCTCAAGGAAGGCCACGCGCACGACGTGGTGATCACCAAAGAGGCGCCGAACTACTGGGTGGAGCGGTAGAAGCAAACCTCCTGCTGCTCAGGACAGCAGGAGATCCTGAACTTCCTTGCGGAAACGGTAGTGGTCCTTCTCCCACAGTGCCTGAATCAGGCTCTGAATACTCTCGCGATCGAGAAACCCCGCCTGCTTGCACGAGAGCAGAAACGCAGGGATATCGACAACCCTCAGCCCAGCTCGACGGGCGGCCTCCAAGGCTCGGTTGTCGTTCGTCAAAAGGATTGAATCCTCGCGCTGCCCCGCCAGCGCTGGCCTGCGTCAACGCGCAGGTCTCCGGGCGGCTTCCAGAGAAGCCTTGGCCATGGTCTCGATCTCGGAGAGCTCCGCGGCGGACTGGCGGGTAATTCCCCGACTGTGCAGTCCTTCCTTGATCTCTTCAATCTAGAGTCCAGACCATTCGGCGGCCTTGCCCAGTGAGAACAACCCCTTTTGATACAGCCCGCAAGCGACGGCTTCTCGCAAATCCGGCCGCGCGGCGAAGAGAATAGCCACCGCGTCCGCGAGGAACGCTTCTCGGCTCTCATAGAGGCCGGTCTCGGTCACCACCGCGAGCTCTTCTTCGAGCGCCAAGCTGGATCGACGTGCCATGCTCTTAGCTTAGAGAGCTTTCATGCCGTAAGCAAGCGGCGGCGAGAGAGAATTGTCCTCCAGAGGGGACAATTTCCCGGCTCCTCGACGATGGACGGCCATTCTGGGACACGATATCGACCAGGACATTGGGAGCAATTCAAAGCTCCGAGACGGACCGCGTCTCCGCTCCCCCAGCTCACCGGCGGCCTGCGCTCCGGCATGGGCCTCGCCGGCTGCGGCTCGATCGAAGAGCTGCGCACCAAGGCGCAGTTCGTCCGCATCTCCCCACGGCTCTCCAGGCTTGTGCAGTTAGAGCATTAAGCGAATGTTCTTGCAAGCCAGCTAGAAGTACTCTAGGATCATTAAATGTAGAGACAACCCTCTTGGGCGTCCGCGCAAGGGGAATGCCAACGGCGGCGCCGGATCGGGAATCTGCCCATAAGAGGTCCCGGCCACGCCCACAAAAGGAGGCTGCGATGGCTACGAAACGATGGCTCCTTCTTGTCGCTGTGATCATCTGCTCTTTGGCTCTGGATAAATGCGGCCATTCTGCTTGCGTAATAAATGCCTCTGGTTGTCTTAATACTGGTTCAAGTTGCTCCAGTTATACTCAGTGCTGCTCATGTTCCTGCCTCAGCGGGGGGAAATGTCAATAGCGACAACCCAACGGGGAAGGCAGGAGCTCTCCTCCTTCCCTCCACCTCTTTCATTCTACCGCGGGCTTTGACTGCCTGTTCCCGTCTGCGGGCTTGACTCAATATTTTGTAGAAAGTCGAAGAAACGCAGACCGGCTCGCTTGAGGTAGTCGCGCCGCAAAGATACCACCTGCTTCCGATATGCCTGGGTCAAAGTAAAGTTCGTTAAACAGATTCTCGATTCCGAGCTGCACCCGCGACTCGCGCAGGGCCTTGATAGGGTTAAATGTGAGCACTACATCGGTTGTCGTATAGGCATCGATTTGTCTGAATTGGTTTGTTGGAACGGTCGTGCCGGCGCCAGTCCTTCGCGAGCCCACGAAGTTGGTGCGGACGTCGACGCTGAACCTGCTGGTGGGCTTAAAACTTAACCCAAAATTTAGGTGGTTACTTGCTATATCCCCCACCCGGACCTGCGACGCACGTGGGTCGGTGTAGGTATAATTCAAGAATGCATCAAACTTCGCGTCGTGATATCGTGCCTGAGCCTGAAGCCCGCGCACCTGAATCTTGCCGATATTTTGGAATTGGCCCGTTACGCCGCAAAAGGCACAGTGCGGATTCGGAATCTCTTGGAGACTCACGATATTACTATATATCGACTGGTAGGCGCTGACTTCCACAGCCAAGCGATCGTGCATCTCCCAACCTGCGCTAACTTCGAGATTTTTAATCTTTTCGTTTTCAATGCCTGGATTCGCAACCTCGTTGACTTGTGGAATTGTGCCATATCTCTCCGAGTTTGACGGCGCCTTGAAGCCTTCAGCGTAGATCACCTTGAAAACGAGAGAGCGCGGAGTGTAGATCAAAGCCACACGGGGATTGAAGACAGCTCCATAACCTAGCGTATTGCGTACTCTATCGTAATCCAGGCGCCCGCCGGCTACAAATTTTACATCTTTATATAGACGGTAGGAAAGCTGTGAGTAAAGTCCGAGGTCGAGTTGGTCGAGCTGGTCGGAGCCACCGATGACATTGCCGGGAAATCCTGTCTCGGCGGCGTTCGGCTCAAAGCTGGTCGTAGGCGAGATTTGAAGCGAGCTGTCGCGGACTTCGAAGCCGCTGACCAAGCTCAGAGCCGGCGACGGCTCGAATAGCACAGTGAGCTCACCGTGAAACTGGGTCGAAGACTGATACGAGTAGAGGGTATTCCACGGTGAAAACAGATTAAAGACCTCTGAGCCAGCGAGCAAGGCAAAGATGCTGAGCTGACCGCTTGCAAAGCCGCCATAGCTTGTAATCCCGTTGTTCCTGGCAAAATCGTCCTTCCTGTACTGGCTGAAGATGCTGAGCGATGTGCTGGCTCCAAGATCTCGGAAATACTTGGCGTAGATAGCAAATGACCCGGAGCTGAGATGGTCTTGTTCCCCGCCTGTTCCAGGTCCTTGGATTCACCGATCGCCCCTTCCTCGAGATTCGAGATCTGCACCCCCGCGCTGAAGTTCGGGAACTCCAATTTGCCGTTGAGAGACCAGTCCTGAGTCGAGCGGAGAGGCCCCGGCGGGCGGCCATCGATCAACGTGGTGAGGCCGATTTTGTCCAACCTCTGGGCTTCCGCAATGCCGGCTGGCGTCAGGGTCACCGCCGTCGCCACGCCCGATGCATCTCGGTGAATGGCATAGAACGGGCTGTCGTCGGGCGGGATAATCGGTTGGGATGACCCGGCGAGTGCGTCCAGGACGCTTTGCGCGAGATACTGGCCGTTGGCGTTTCTCCCGGACAGCTCCAAGGCTGACCTATAATCTACATTCTTCACATCGTCGGGATTGAAGTTCCAGTCCGCGAACTTTGAGATCGGGGGCTCGTCGGAGCTGAAGGTGCGGCCTGTCACCGACCATCGGACGCTTTCGCTCGCATTGCGTCCGCCGAGGCTGAGCTCCGCCGTCCGCGTGTTCCAGGAACCGATCGTGACCTGCGCTTCGGCGCCGAATTTCTTGTCCTTCCCGTAGAATTCGCTCGACCCTTTCGTGATGACGTTGATGACACCGGTGAAGGCGTTGGCTCCGTACATGGTCGACGCGGGCCCGTAGACCACTTCGACACGCTCGATATTGCTGACCGGATATTGCCGCGAGATGTACGCGATGTTGGACCACAGGTCGTTCTGCTCGACACCGTCCACGAGGAAGAGGGTGCGGTCCGTCGTGGTGGAGCGGAAGCCGCGTTGATAGATATTCGAGTAGGTTCTCCCACGGCTGCGTGAGATGTCGAAACCGGGGAGATCGTGGAGCATCTCCTCGATGTCGTTGTAACCGCGGCGCTCGATCTCCTCGGCGGTGAGCACGGCGACCGTGGCCGGCGCCTCGCGCAGGCTCTCCTTGCTCTTGGACACCGAGGCCACCTGCACGGTCTGCTCCTCCCGCCGCACCTGCGCAACGAGCTCGGCGAAGCGCGGCGGCGGTCCGGGCTCGAAGCTCGAGTCGAGCCGGAGGATCGCGGAGACCTCCTCGTGCGCCTTCTTGAGATCGTCGACGGCGAGATAGGCGCGCGCCAGGAGCGAGTGGACCTGGACGGCCGTCGCGCGCGAGGGCCGCGCGGCAAGGCAAGGCGCGAGTTGGCCGGGGACGTCTTCGAAGAGGCCGAGGTCATAGCTCTTCTGGGCTTGCCGGAGCGCGTCATCGCACGCGGTCTGAGCCCACGCGGAGGTGCCGGAGAGGAGGGCCAAGACCGCGGCAGACAGGAGCCACCGGTAATTCCGACCCGCGAAGGTCGGCCAAAGCATCGACATGACTCCTCTCCTCCTTACTTGAACGCCGGGCAAGCCTTCTCCCCCGTATAGGCAAGATCCGCCGGCATGGATCGACTCCACTCCTCTTGCGTCAAACCGCGATGAACGGTTCGGCAGAGCTCGCCGGCCAGAACCTCCGTCCGGGCCGGCCACACCCGTACCGTCCGGTCCGCGCCGCCCGAGATCAGATGGTCTCCGTCCGAGCTGAACGCCACCGCCCAGACCCAGCCTTCGTGACCGGGGAGCACGATCGACGGGGAGCCGGGCCGATGGACGTCCCAGAGCCGGACGGTGCCGTCGGAGCTGGCCGAGGCGAGGAAGTCCCCCTTGGGGCCGAAGCTCAGAGAGTTGACGCTGGAGGCGTGGCCCAGCAACGGGACCGGAGAGCCGCCGGCACTGTCGACGGCGGCCAACGCGATCTCCCCCCGGCCGGCGCCGCAGGCGAGAGATTTTCCATCCGGGCTGAAAACGAGGCTGCGGACGTCCATTCCGGCACACGCGGCCCGAGGAGCGGCGGACGGCTGGCGAACGTCCCAGAGGAGGGCTCCCCCCTGCGCCAGTCCCGCGGCCAGGATTTTGCCGTCCGGGCTGAAGGCGACCGCGGTGACGCGTTTGGCGCCTGCGCCGAGCGAAACTGCCGGGGTCTCTGGATGCTCGGCATCCCAGAGCCTCACTGCGCCTTCCGAGCTCCCCGCGGCGAGCAAGGAACCGCCGGGTTGAAACACCAGGGAGCTCAGCACGCCACCGCCCGCTGCCAGCTCGCGGGGAGGAGCGCCGGGATCACGGAGATTCCACAGCCGGAGCTGGCCGCCGGCGCTTCCGGCGGCGAGGAGGTCGCCGCCCGGGCGCACCGCGACGGCCCGCACCGGGCTCGGGAAGTTGCCCAGGAGGGTGGCCGGTCTGGCCGGCTGGCGGAGATCGAAGCGGAACAATTTGCCGTCCTCGCCACCAGAGATCACCGTCCCGTCGGGCGCGAACGCCACGGCACGCACGCCATCTTGCTGACCGCGGAGCACGGTGTCCGGGCGCAGGCGCTCCAGACTGGTGTGCAGAGCGCTGAACAGGTCGGGGTCCTGCGGGTCGCCACCGGACTCCCGATTGAGACGATAGGCCTGGAGCGCCAGGAGGGCCGACGTCTCGCGCTGATCGTCCTGCTGCGGGCGGACGACCTGGAGAGAAAGGGCGCGGGAGAGGGAGAGCCGGCCAAGCGTCTGTGCCTGCCGTTCGGAGGCTTGCGCCTGAGTGCGCAGGCCGTCCGCCTGTTTCCGCTGCTCGATCGCCGTCTCGCGCTGACCGTCCGCGTCAGCCTTGGCCGCCTTTGCCTCGAGCTCCTTGGCGCGGGCTTCGAGCTCGTTGGCCTCGGCTTTCTTGCGCTCGCTCTCCGCGAGCCCGCTCTGCTCCTGAGCGATCACCGACTGGCGCTCCGCGTTCTGCTTCTGCTCCTCGGCAAGAGAGGTTTGCTGTTGGGCGACCTCTTTCTGCCGCCGTGCTTCCACGGCTTGTCGATCGGCGAAGGTCTTCTGATTCTTGGCGTTCTCTTCATCGGCCCGGGCTTTCTCCAGAGCTTCCTGCGCCTCCTCCTTCTGCGTCCAGGCGAAGGCGCCGAAGGCCAGAATCGCCAGGGAGGAGATGGAAAGGATCAGCACCAGCACCCGCGCCCGCCGCAGCTCGCGCCGGCGGCGCCTCTCCTTCTCCGCGATCTCCTCGTCTCTCTCCGCCTTGCTCGCGTCGAGGAAAGCCATGGCACGCAGGAAGGCTGGATCGTAGCGCCGCGCCCAGGCTTCCGTCGGTTTCTCCTGCTCACGCCAGGTGAGAGCGAGCTGCAGCTCGGGATCTCGCCAGAGCGCCGCGGCCCCCTCCTCATGGCGGGCGGCGGCCTGCGCGACACCGAGGTAGACCTGGGCGGACCGCGCCTCCTCGGCGACCCAGCCGGCCATGCGGCTCCAGACGCGCATCAGACTCTCGTGCGAGATGTCGAGCACCGAGCCGGCGTGGAGCGGGACACCGGCCGGCGGCATGAGGAAGGACCGGCCGGGCTTGCGGAAGACCTCGACGACGGCGGTGACTTGTTCCTTGCTCGCTCCGGTCATGTCGCGGATCTCGTCGAGCTGCGCCGGGTGGCGTATGCCCCGCTCGTCGGTCCCCTTGTCGGTCAGCGCCTTGAACAGCTTCTCCGCCACCTTCTGCCCGGCGGCGTCGAGCTCGCCGAAGGCCTCCTCCGCATGGCGCGACAACGCCTCGCCCATGGTGCCGACCGCCTCGTAGTGGCGCAGGTCGAGCGGCTCGCCGGGGATGTGGCCCTCCTCCCAGCGGCTCCAGGTCCGCATCAGGGCATGCTGGAGGATGGGGAGCTGGTCGGGGTCGTCGCCGACGTCGTTGAGCAGGCGGGAGACGAGGCGCGGCGCGATCACCGCTCCGCCCACGCCGACGGGCCCGGCGATGGCGAAGCGCAGCTCGTCGCGGGTCATTCGCGGCACCAGGTAGAGGCCGGCGTTGATCGTCTCGGGCAGGGTGCCGAACTCCATGCAGTTGCCGATGAAATCCGAGCGCATGGTGAGCGCGATGTAGCACGGCACCTCCTGGTGGCGCGCCGCTTCGAGGAGGAGCTTCACGAACGCAACCGCTTCGTCGCGACCGACGATCCGTCGGCTGCGCTTGAAGCGGAAGATCTCCTCGAACTGGTCGACCAGCACGAGCACGTTGTCGCGCGGAGCGAGGCGCGCCTGCTGGATGCACTCGACCAGTCCCCGGTTGCTCGCCCGCAGGGTGGTCTCGAAGAAGGTGCGGGTGAGGCCGTCGTCGTCGCTCCCCTGCCCCAGCGCCTCGGGCGCGCTCAAAGCCGTCGCCAGGTTTCCCAGCGGATCTTCGCCGGGGCGCAGGATCGCCACCCGCCAGCTCGAGCCGGCTTTGGTCATGCCGCCGCCGTGGAGCGACGGGATCAGGCCGGAACGCACCAGCGACGACTTGCCGCAGCCGGAGGTGCCGAGGATCGAGAGGAACCGGGTGGTGCGCAGGCGGTGGAGCAGCTCGTCGGTCTGTTTTTCGCGGCCGAAAAAGATGTAGTCCTCGTCCGGCTCGAACGGCCGCAGCCCCGGGAAGGGGTTGAACCGGGCGGCCAGCGGCATCGCGAGATTGGTCTGCATCAGACGCTAGCCTCGCACCTGCGCGATCTCGGCGAGGAAAGGAGCGAGCGCGTCGGGAGAAAAACCGTCCGCCGGCTCCCGCAGCACGGTGGCCTCGAGGGTGCGGAACCGCTCCTTCTGCGGGGTCGACGGGTTGCCGACGTAGATGCCGCGGGCGAGCAGCGGCTTCTCGCGGCCGAGGCCGGCGCTCTTCTGCAGCTCGCGCAGCTTGCGACGGAGCCACGGCTCTCCCGCCTCGCCATAGAAGAAGAGGACGGCGTCAGAGCTGCACAGGCTCTCTTCGTGGTCCAGCCGCGCCTGCGCCTCGTCCTCGTCGAAGAGAGGGAGCGCGACCTCGAAGCCCTGATCGAAGAGGAAGTCTTCGAGCGGGCGGACCGCCTCGATGTCCGGCTGATCGCACACGAGATAGAGGTGCGTCAGCTCCTTCTTGGAGGCCGAGGGCGTCGCCTTCTTCGCGCTCTCCGGAGGGGCGAGTTGACGGTAGATCAACGTCTTCAAGTCCTCCAGAGGGACCTCGAGCAGCTCGGCCCCCGCGTGGACACTGGGCGCGGTGTGCAGATACCCGAGGAGCTCCCGCTGCCGTTCGTCCTCGACCACGAGCCCGGGAGGGAGCCAGATCAGCCGCGACAGCCCATCCGCGGCACTGCGCTCGGCGGCAATCTCGTGCTGCAGCACGACGATCGAATGGGTCTCGCCTTCGGGGACGATCCCATAGTTCTTGCCGATGAGGTGGATCGAGAGGGTGCAGCGGGCGAGTTGGGCGCCGACCGCCGCCGCGAAGTCTCCGGAGACCAGCGGCAGCGGCTGGTCGGGGAGTACCTCGTAGCCGTTGCGGACCAGGTCGCGCTTGACCGCCTCGCGCTCGTCGCGAAGGTCGAAGCTCGTCTCGGCCAGATAGACCGTCCCCCGGCGCACCTCGGGAGCGGTGCCGTGGCCATTGTGACGCAAAAGCTCGAGCAGCTTGGTGATGTCGTAAGCGAGGTCGTCGAGCTTGGCGAGGAACGCCCGCTCCGCGTCCGGCCCGTAGGCTTGGGCCAGCTCGCGCGGCCTCCCGGACTGCGGGTCGACGACGTAGAACTCGTAGCCGAGGAAGGGCTGAACCTCCTGCGGATGGCGCTCGGCAGGCACCGGCGTCTTGACGACCTTGAAGATCCGCGCCTTGTCGGCGATGCGAATCCCTCCGGACGTCTCCGAGGCGCGGCAGAACTCCTTGAGCTCCCGGGTGCACCACTCCGACTGCACATAGCGAGGCGAGAGCACCGACACCAGGGCGCCGACCTTGGGCAGGCGCTCCAGGATGGTGTCGGCGAAGAAGTCGTTGCCCTGGAGCTTCGGATCGCGCCAGATCCTGGGCTTCTCGCCGAGGAGCTGGCCGACACGGATCTCCAGCAGCCGGTGCAGGCGGGACACCCAGCCGGCCTCGCCCTCGACGAGAGCTTGATCGTCAAGGTGGGCGTAGCTGATCAGAAGATCCTGCTCGAAGTTCATTCTGCCACCTTCAACAAGTTTCGTTGGACTGACAGAGAGTACACGATAGAACCCGGAAAGAGAAGAGAGAAAGCGAAGCAGATGAGGTAATTCGGCATCATTCATGCCACATATGTACACGATTCACTTTTCGGATTCTCTTTAGGGTCCAACGAGCGCCCGGACATAAGGTAGAGTCGACGTGCGGCTCGAGTTGGCCGGGACTTTGCAGATATCCACCAAAGGTCCTCATCACGGATGGTCACCTCCGTGGGACCCTTTCAAGGAGACAGGAAAATGAACCTCAAGACATATCTAAGGTCCGCGCTCACGGTTGCCGCTCTCGCGGCGATACCGGCCGCGGCCATTGCTCAGATGAAAATCATCGCCGTGCAGGCGAAAGTCGGCGGCACCAATTATGGCGTCGCTCCGAACGCGGAGCAGATCCCGGTCAACGTTGGAGACCGGGTGCGGGTCGATCTCGTCGGTACGTCCATTGAAGGCGGGCGCGGCGTCGAGCGGCAGGTCAATGCCCGCTTTGACGTGGCCAGCGGACGCGGAATGATCGACATCGCCCAGGCAGGATCCAACTGGGTCGTGGTCAACATCCGCTCGGCCGGCGACGCTCAGCTCGGCTACGCGGTGAACGGCAACTACGACATGCGCGGCAATCTGCGCAATGGCCGCATCACCCTCCAGATCTCCGACAACCGCCGCCGCGGCGGTCAGGATCGCGGTCAGGAGGGCGACCGTGGCGGCTATGGCGACCGGGGTGGCCATGGTGGCAATGAGCGGTGGGACCGCGCGCAGGAGGTGACACGGCGGCTCTACCTGGGAATCCTCGGCGTTGAGCCGCGCG